>NZ_JAUXYO010000177.1 GCF_030694325.1 Allobosea sp.
CAACATCCTGTTCATGGTCATCATCGGTGGGCTGGGCTCGCTGATCGGCTCCTTCTTCGGGGCGGCCTTCCTCTCGATCCTGCCCACCGCGATGAAGTTCGGCCTGCCGGCGCTGGGCGTGCCGATGGCCGGCGCCACCGCCGAGCACGTCACCTTCATGCTGATCGGCGGGCTGATCATCCTGTTCCTGATCGTCGAGCCGCACGGGCTCGCGCGGCTCTGGCAGATCGGGAAGCAGAAACTGCGGACATGGCCGTTCCCCTACTAGCGGGGACGGGCCGGACGACGACCCGCATCGGCCTTCAAGGACGCGGGCGGACAAACGACCGGCGGGGTCTCGACACCACCGTCGGAGGGAAACGAACGGAGGACGACCGATGAAGACACAGCATCTGATGAAGGGCGCAGCGCTCGGCGCCTTGCTGGCTGCGGCCGGCTTTGCGGCCCCCGCCGCCGCGCAGGAGACGATCTACATCTCCAACAACGCCTATCGCACCGGGCCCTTCGCCGGCTCGGGCATCCCGATCGGCGACGGCATGCGCGACTACATGACGATGATCAACGAGCGCGACGGCGGCGTGAACGGCGTCAGGATCGTCTATGAGGAGTGCGAGACCGGCTACGACACCAAGAAGTCGATCGAGTGCTATGAGCAGGCCAAGGCGAAGAACACGGTCGTCTATTCGCCCTGGTCGACCGGCGCGACGCTGGCCGCGATCCCGCGCGCCCATATCGACAAGATCCCGATCCTCTCGATGGCCTATGGCCTCTCGGCCTCGGCCGACGGCAACGCCTTCCCCTGGGTATTCATCCCGCCCTTCACCTATTGGGACGGCGCTTCGCTGATGGTGAAGCACATGGCGGCCGAGCTCGGCGGCATGGACAAGCTCAAGGGCAAGAAGCTCGGCCTGATCCATCTCGATGCGCCCTTCGGCAAGGAGCCGATCCCGGTGCTCGAGAACCTCGCCAAGAAATACGGCTTCGAGGTCAAGCTCTACCCGGTCGCCGCCGCCGACATGCAGAACCAGGGCTCGCTCTGGCTCTCGATCCGGCGTGACCGGCCCGACTACCTCTACAACCAGGGCTGGGGCGCGATGAACCCGACCGCGGTGAAGGAGGCGATCAAGAACAACTTCCCGATCAACAAGCTGGTCGGCGTCTGGTGGGCGGGCGGTGACGACGATGCGCGCGCCGGCGGTCCGGAGGCCAAGGGCTACAAGTCGCTCAACCTGAATGCCGCGGGCACCAATTTCCCGGTCATCCAGGACATCCAGAAGTTCGTCGTCGACAAGGGCAAGAGCCTCGCGCCGAAGGAGAAGGTCGGCGAGAACCTCTACAACCGCGGCGTCTACAACTCGATGCTGCTGGTCGAGGGCATCCGCAATGCGCAGCGCATCACCGGCAAGAAGGTCATCACCGGCGAGGACATGCGCCGCGGCCTCGAGTCGCTGAACATCACCGAGGCGCGGCTGAAGGAGATCGGCATGGAAGGCTTCGCCACGCCGACGACGATCTCCTGCACCGACCATTCCGGCCACAGCAGGGCCTATGTCGCCGAGTGGGACGGCACGAAATGGACCAAGAAGGGCGATTGGCTCGAGCCGATGAAGGAAGAAGTCCGGCCGCTGATCGAGGCCGCCGCCAAGGACTACACCGAAAAGGCCGGCAACTGGCCGAAGCGGACCGAGTCCTGCGAGAAGTCTTCGTGATGTGACCCTTCTCCCCTCGGGGGAGAAGGTGTCTGCGAAGCAGACGGATGAGGGCAGTCCAGCACTCCCCTCATCCACACTTCCCTCATCCGACCCGGCTTCGCCGGGCCACCTTCTCCTCCGGAGCGGAGAAGGAAGGAGCGCGAGATGTCCACCGCCACACTCGACCAGCCGACCGCCGCCACGCCCGCAGCCGACACCATCCTGTCGCTGAACAACATCGAGGTGATCTACGATCACGTCATCCTCGTGCTGAAGGGGGTGTCTCTGCATGTCCCGCGCAAGGGTATCGTCGCGATCCTCGGCGCCAATGGCGCCGGCAAGACGACGACGCTGAAGGCGATTTCGAACCTGCTGAAGGCCGAGCGCGGCGAGGTCACCAAGGGCTCGATCGTGTTCGAGGGCGAGCGCGTCGACAGGATGTCGCCAAACGAGTTGGTGCGGCGCGGCTGCATCCAGGTGATGGAGGGGCGCCACTGCTTCGGCCATCTCTCGATCGAGGAAAACCTGCTGACCGGCGCCTTCACCCGCCGCGACGGCAACGCCGCGATCAAGCGCGACCTCGAGAAGATCTACGAGCTGTTCCCGCGGCTGAAGCAGCGCCGCAACTCGCAGGCCGGGTACACCTCGGGCGGCGAGCAGCAGATGTGCGCGGTCGGTCGCGCGATGATGTCGAAGCCCAAGATGATCCTGCTCGACGAACCGTCGATGGGGCTGGCGCCGCAGATCGTCGAGGAGATCTTCGAGATCGTCCGCCGCCTCAACGCGGAAGACGGCGTCTCCTTCCTGGTCGCCGAGCAGAACACCAACATGGCGCTGCGCTACGCCACCTATGGCTACATCATGGAGACCGGCCGCATCGTCATGGACGGGGACGCCCAGATGCTGCGCGAGAACGAGGACGTGAAGGAGTTCTATCTCGGCGTCTCCGAGGGCGACAAGAAGTCCTTCCGCGAGGTGAAGAGCTACAAGCGCCGCAAGCGGTGGCTGTCGTGACGCCCGACGCACCGGGGCGTTACACGCGCCGTCATCCCGGGCGGAGCGAAGCGGAGACCCGGGATCCATTCCTGAGCCTCTCCGATTTGCGTTCCGGAATGGATCCCGGATCGGCGCCGCTTCGCGGCTCGTCCGGGACGACACTGGATGAAGGTTGCGCGTTTCCTCGAGGACGAAGCCGATGACCGAGCATCACGACGCTCTCGAAACCCGCGCGCCCGACGCCCGCGAGGCCGTTCTGTTCTCACGGCTTCCCGGCGTGCTGGCCGCGGCGCTGCAAGCCCCGGCCTATGCGCGGCATCTCGGCCCTGTCGACCCCGCCGCGATCACCGACCGGAACGCGCTGGCGACGCTGCCCGTGCTGCGCAAGGCGGAACTGCCGGCGCTCCAGAAAGAGGCCTGGCCCTTCGGCGGTTTCGTTCCGGTGGCCACGGGCGGCTTCGGCAGGCTGTTCACCTCGCCGGGCCCGATCTTCGAGCCGGAAGCGGTCGGCAGCGATCCCTGGGGTTCGGCGCGCGGCCTGTTCGCGGCCGGCTTCCGGCCCGGCGACATCGTGCTCAACACCTTCGGCTACCACCTGACGCCGGGCGGCTTCATCATGGACTCCGGCGCGCGTGCGCTGGGTTGTGCCGTGATCCCGGCGGGGCCGGGCAATACCGAGCAGCAGATGGAGGTGATTGCCGCCTACCGGCCGACGGCTTACGCCGGCACGCCCGATTTCCTGAAGATCCTGGTCGAGGCCGCAGAAAGCCGCGGCGTCGACATCTCCTGCATCACGCGCGCGGTCGTGTCGGGCGCCGCCTTCCCGCCCTCGCTGCAGGCCTGGGTGCGCGAGCGCGGCATCGACGCCTACCAGCTTTATGCCACGGCCGATGTCGGCATTATCGCCTATGAGACCTCGGCCCGCGAGGGCATGGTCCTGAACGAGAACCTGATCGTCGAGATCGTCCGGCCGGGCACGGGCAACCCCGTGGAGGAAGGCGAGGTCGGCGAGATCGTCGTCACCAATCTCGACCCGCATCATCCACAGATCCGCCTCGCCGTCGGCGACCTCACGGCGCTGATGCCTGGCGTCAGTGCCTGCGGGCGCACCAATGCCCGCATCCGCGGCTGGATGGGCCGCGCCGACCAGACGGCCAAGATCAAGGGCATGTTCGTGCGTCCCGAGCAGATTGCCGAGATCGCGCGCCGCCACAGCGAGGTGCACAAGCTTCGCCTCGTCGTCGCCCGGGCCAACGAGGCCGACACCATGACGCTGAAGGCGGAGATCTACGCCCAGCCGGCGGGGCTGGTCGACGCGATGTCATCCACCCTGCAGCAGGTCACCAAGCTCAGGGGCTCGGTCGAGATCCTGCCGTTGGGCTCGCTGCCGAATGACGGCAAGGTCATCGCCGACGAACGACCAATCGGCTGAGCCGGCGGACCGCGGCGCCTACTGCTGCGGCGCGGCCGGAGGCGGCGGCGCGCCGGTCGGCGGCTTGGTGGGATCCGGCTGAATCAGGTCCGTGCGGGCCTTGTGCTGCAGTTCAGGCTCGTCGGCTGCGAACATGGCGGCGGCGAGCGGCGACAGCATCATCACGGCGATCAGGCCGAATGCGAGATATTCCTTGGCGTCCAGACGCATGGCGTCCTCCCGAAGGCGCGACATCCCCTGCCGTTCCCGGGTGAAACGTGGCCGCTCTGACGGTTGTTCCACCGTCAAAATGTTGGACTACCAGCGGATCGGCGCCTCGCCCTGGCGCTCCAGCCAGGCATTGGCGCGCGAGAAGGGCCCCGAGCCGAAGAAACCCCGGCTGGCCGAAAGCGGCGAGGGATGCGGGCTTTCAAGTACATGGTGGCGACCCTCGTCGACGAGGGAGCGCTTGGCCTGGGCCGGCTTGCCCCAGAGGATGAAGACGACGCGCGGCCGCGAGGCGGAGACGGCGCCGATCAGTGCATCGGTCACCGCACCCCAGCCGAGCAGCAGATGGGAGCCCGCCTTCGAGGCGCCCTCGCGCACGGTCAGCGCGGTATTCAGCAGCATGACGCCCTGCCGCGCCCAGGGCGTCAGGTCACCATCCGGCGGCGGAGCGAGTCCGAGATCGGCCTGGCGTTCGCGGAAAATGTTGACGAGCGAGCGCGGCAGCGGGGGCGGGCCGACATAGGAGAAAGCGAGCCCGTTGGCATGGCCGGGCGTCGGATAGGGGTCCTGGCCGAGAATGACGACGCGCACGCTGTCCAGAGGCGTCAGGGCCAGCGCCGCGAAGACGCGCTCGGGTGCCGGCGCCACGACATGGCCCGCCTCGCGCTCGGCATCGG
>NZ_JAUXYO010000230.1 GCF_030694325.1 Allobosea sp.
AGGCCGGGAGCGCGGCGACCGCGGCAGAGGACAGGGCCGCCGCTCCCGCTGCCGCCGGCAGCGCCGCGACCACGGGCGCCGCAGGCTCGAGCCGGGCGAGCCGGTTCTTCGCGAAGGTGGCGAACTGGCCGGTGGGGAAGGCGTCGAGATAGGCCTTGTAGTCGCCCGCCGTGTTGCCGCGCTCGGCGGTTTCCCACATGCGGACGTCCATCTGGGCCCGGTCGAGGCCGACGGGGGCAGGTGCGGCCGGAACCGGAACGGCGCCGTCGATCGCCTTGATCGTTACCGACGGATCGACCGCGGCGAGCTTGAGCGTCGGGTTCAGCTTGAACTCGCCGATGATGGAGGAATTCGTCCAGGGCTTCTGCTTCTTGCCGGTCGATTCCCAGACATCGGCGCGCACCCGGTCCATCACCGTGGTGATCGACACTTCGGGCGTTTCGATATGCTTGAGCAGCGCCGAGGTGAAGGGGCTGTTGCCGTCCTTCTCACCGTCGAGCGCGGTGGCGCGCGGATCGGTGGCAAACGCGATCAGAATGCCGGAGGCCGACTGCGTCTCGATCGCGGTCAGGCCGCGCGTGACGGAGCGCGAGCGGGCGGCGAGCTGTGTCGCGAAGGGGTTGTCGCGGCAGGCATCGAGGATGAGGACGTTGACCCGCTCGTCGCGCTGCATCTGGCGCAGGATGAGCTGGACGTTGACGGCGCGGAAATCGAGGTCGGCCTCGGACTTCAGCGAGGCGTCGACGGGGATGAGATAGTTCTCGTCACCCACCGCGATGCCGTGCCCGGCGTAATAGACGACGCCGGCCTTGGCGCCGTCGAGCTTCTGGGCGAATTCGCGGACGATGCCGGTCATCTCGTCCATGCGCAGGTCGTAACCCTCGACGACCTCGAAGCCGAGGCGCTTCAGCGCGGCCGAGATCGCGGTGGCGTCGCGCTGCGGGTTGGCGAGGCGCGGCACCGCCGTATAGGCGCTGTTGCCGATGACCAGTGCGACGCGCCGCTCGGGCACCGCCTGTGCGGGCAAAGCGAAGAGCAGGAATGCGAGGGCGGCCAGCACGGCCGCGAAGGCGCACCCGACCGAGTCGCGCAGGATGGCGAAGCGGGCGGAGATCGCCGAACCCAGGATCGCGAAGCTCACGGTAACCTCCCTGATCGGTCCGCCACTACCGGGAAGCCCCGCTCGAGCGCCGGCGGCAGCGCAAAGCGGGTGACGGGCCGCCACGCAGCGGCCGCAGGATCGCCAGGAAACAGCCGGAAATATTACTCGAAAAAGCCACCGGCGCAAACCGGGTTTCGGGCCGTCCTGCTGTCTTTGTCGCGCCGGGCGTGATCTCGGTTCAAACCCGCATCGCGGGGTCGGTTAGCGCGCGGGAGCCACCCGATGCATCCTCCATTTGGATGAGTGCGCGAGACGGGCGACCGTTCCGGCCCGGGGCGACCGCCTGACGACGCCGTCCCGCTGCGACGCGGGTCGATCTACGACGAAGGGATGAGCCGTGTTTCACAACGCCGTATTCCCACCCGCGCAGCGTTGACTCATGCGGCGAGCGCGGTGCAGCTTGACTTACAAGGGAGACGGTCGAGAACAAGAAAGACCAAGATGATGACGGCAAGCGTTACGCATGGCTGAGGATATCATTCTCGCCACCACGGGTTTGACCAAGGAGTTCGGCGGGTTCTCCGCCGTTAGCGGCGTGGACCTGAAGGTCAAGCGTGGAACGATCCATGCGTTGATCGGGCCCAACGGAGCCGGCAAAACGACCTGTTTCAATCTGCTCACCAAGTTTCTTGCGCCGACCAGGGGCTCGATCGTCTATAACGGGCGCGACATCACCCGTCAGAAGCCCGCCGAGATCGCGCGGCTGGGCTTGGTGCGCTCCTTCCAGATTTCGGCCGTTTTTCCCCAGCTCAGCGTCAAGACGAATGTGCGGATCGCGCTGCAGCGCAAGCGCGGCGACTCCTTCGATTTCTGGCGCTCGGAAGAGGTGCTGAAGCCGCTCGACGAGGAGGCGCTGCGCCTCGTCGAGGCCGTCGGCCTCTCGGCCTTCGCCGAACTGCCGGCCGTCGAACTCTCCTATGGCCGCAAGCGGGCGCTCGAGATCGCCACCACGCTGGCGCTCGACCCCGAGATGATGCTGCTCGACGAGCCGATGGCCGGCATGGGCCGCGAGGATGTCGAGCGCATCGAGGCGCTGATCCGCAAGGTCTCGAAGAACCGCACCATCCTGATGGTCGAGCACAATCTCTCGGTCGTCGCCTCGCTGTCGGACCGCATCACCGTGCTGGCGCGCGGGCAGGTCCTGGCCGAGGGTGACTATGCCGAGGTCTCGAAGGATCCGCGTGTGGTCGAGGCCTATATCGGTTCGGGAGTCGGCCATGCTCACTGAGGCCGCGAGGACCCCCGTCGCCGCCACCGCGGCGCCGATGCTGAAGGTGCGCGGGCTCGAGGCCTGGTACGGCGAATCCCATGTGCTGCACGGCATCGATTTCGACGTCGCCCAGGGCGAGGTCGTGACGCTGCTCGGCCGCAACGGCGCCGGCAAGACGACGACGCTGAAGTCGATCATGGGCGTCATCGGCAAGCGCAAGGGCTCGGTGACGCTGGACGGCGCCGAGACGATCGGGCTGCCCTCGCGGGCGATCGCGCGGCTCGGCATCGGCTATGTGCCCGAGGAGCGCGGCATCTACGCCTCGCTCAGCGTCGAGGAAAACCTGATGCTGCCGCCCCGCGTGCGGCCCGGCGGGCTCTCGCTCGACGAGATCTTCACGCTCTTCCCCAACATCAAGGAGCGGCTGAAGAGCCAGGGCACCAAGCTCTCGGGCGGCGAGCAGCAGATGCTGGCGATCGGGCGCATCCTGCGCACCGGGGCGCATTTCCTGCTGCTGGACGAGCCGACCGAGGGGCTTGCCCCGGTCATCATCGACCAGATCGGCGCGACCATCCGCAAGCTCAAGCAGCAGGGCTACACCATCATCCTGGTCGAGCAGAATTTCCGCTTCGCCGCGACGGTGGCCGACCGTCACTATGTCGTCGAGCAGGGCAAGGTGATCGACATGATCGAGAACGACCAGCTCGACGCCAATATCGACAAGCTGCACGGCTATCTCGGGGTCTAGGGCCCGCCGACCGGCGGATTCGAAGGCCCCCAAATCCGATCCATATCGGACCTCACGTCGAAAACGACGCCAATCTCAGGGAGAGACAGATCATGAAGCTCAAGACGTTCCTGACCACGACCGCCTTCGCCGCGCTGATGGCGGCCCCGGCGCTGGCCCAGCAGATCAGCATCAAGGCCGGCGTCCTCAACGACCGCTCCGGTCTCTATGCCGACCTCTCGGGCGAAGGCTCGGTCATCGCCGCCCGCATGGCGGTCGAGGATTTCAAGGCGGCCGAAAAGGGCATCAAGGTCGAGATCGTCTCGGCCGACCACCAGAACAAGCCCGACGTCGGCTCGACCATCGCCCGCACATGGTACGACCAGGACGGCGTCGACCTGATCCTCGACGTGCCGACCTCCTCGGTGGCGCTCGCGGTCAACCAGATCACCCGCGAGAAGAACAAGATCCACATCAACTCCGGCGCGGCTTCCTCGGACCTGAGCGGCAAGGCCTGCTCGCCCAACACGGTGCACTGGACCTACGACACCTACGCGCTGGCTCAGGGCACCGGCGGCGCCATGGTCAAGGCCGGCGGCGATTCCTGGTTCTTCATGACCGCCGACTACGCCTTCGGCCATGCACTGGAGCGCGACACCGCCGCGATCGTCACCAAGAACGGCGGCAAGGTGCTGGGCGCGGTCCGCACCCCCTTCCCGGGCACCGACTTCTCCTCCTTCCTGCTGCAGGCCCAGGCCTCCAAGGCCAAGGTGATCGGGCTCGCCAATGCCGGCGGCGACACGATCAATTCGATCAAGCAGGCGGGCGAGTTCGGCATCACCGCCGGCGGCCAGAAGCTGGCCGGGCTGCTCGTCTTCCTCACCGACGTGCATTCGCTCGGGCTGGCCACCGCGCAGGGGCTGGTGCTGACGGAGTCCTTCTACTGGGACACCAACGACCAGACCCGGACCTGGTCGGACCGCTTCGCCAAGGCCAATGGCGGCAAGAAGCCGACCATGGTCCAGGCCGGCGTCTATTCCGGCATGCTGCACTATCTGAAGGCGGTCGAGGCGGCGAAGTCGAAGGACTCCGCGGCGGTGATGGCCAAGATGAAGGAACTGCCGACCGACGATCCGCTGTTCGGCAAGGGCTCGGTGCGCGCCGACGGCCGCAAGATGCACGACATGTATCTGTTCGAGGTCAAGAAGCCCGCCGAGTCGAAGGGCCTGTGGGACTACTACAAGCAGGTCTCGGTGCTGCCGGCCGAGCAGGCCTTCCGCCCGCTCGCCGAGAGCGAGTGCCCGCTCGTCAAGAAGTGAGCGGCTGACGCATCCCTCAGCGTCATCCTGGGGCGACCGAAGGTCGTCCCGGGATCCATCGTAGAGCTCTCCGCCCTAGGATGGATCCCGGATGGCAGCTTCGCTGCATCCAGGATGACGGCGAAAACGCACGACACCTACTGTCCAGATGATCTGAGCCCCGCATGTTCGAACTTCTCGGTGTTCCGCCCCAGGCGCTGTTCGGCCAGGTCCTTCTCGGCCTGATCAACGGCTCGTTCTACGCCATCCTCAGCCTCGGGCTGGCGGTGATCTTCGGGCTGCTCAACATCATCAACTTCACCCATGGCGCCCAGTACATGATGGGCGCCTTCGTCGCCTGGATGTGCCTGACCTATCTCGGCATCAATTACTGGGTGGCCCTCCTGCTGGCTCCGCTGGCGGTCGGCGCGACGGGCATCGTGATCGAGAGGCTGCTGCTCAAGCGCATCGCCCATGTCGACCATCTCTATGGGCTGCTGCTCACCTTCGGCCTTGCCCTGATCATCCAGGGCCTGTTCCGCAATGGATATGGTTCGTCCGGCCTGCCCTACCAGATTCCCGCCGAGCTGCGCGGGGGCGTCAATCTCGGCTTCATGTTCCTGCCCTGGTATCGCGGCTGGGTCGTCGTCGCCTCGCTCGTGGTCTGCCTGTCGACCTGGTTCCTGATCGAGAAGACCAAGCTCGGGGCCTATCTGCGCGCCGCGACCGAGAACCCGACGCTGACCCAGGCCTTCGGCATCAACGTGCCGCTGCTGGTGACGCTGACCTATGGCTTCGGCGTGGCGCTGGCGGGCTTTGCCGGCGTGCTGGCGGCGCCGATCTATTCAGTCAACCCGAATATGGGCGCCGACCTCATCATCGTCGTCTTCGCCGTCGTCGTCATCGGCGGCATGGGCTCGATCCTGGGCGCCATCGTCACCGGCTTCTCGCTCGGGCTGGTCGAGGGGCTGACCAAGGTGTTCTACCCGGAGGCCTCCGCCACCGTGATCTTCATCATCATGGTGCTGGTGCTGCTGGTGCGGCCGGCCGGCCTGTTCGGACGGGCCGCGTGATGGCTGCCCGCCGCGAGACGAGGATTTGACCATGGCCGACATCGCCGCCACCGACGCCCCCGCCGCCGTCCTCCCGGGCGAGGTCGACAAGGGCACGCTGCGCCTGCACCGCGCCATCATGATCGGCATCGCGGTCGCGCTCGTGATCGCGCCCTTCGTGGCCTACCCGGTCTTCGTCATGAAGGTCCTGTGCTTCGCCCTGTTCGCGCTCGCCTTCAACCTGTTGCTCGGCTATGGCGGCCTGCTCTCCTTCGGCCACGCCGCCTATTTCGGCATGGCGAGCTATGTCTGCGCCTACACCGCCAAGAACTGGGGGCTGACACCGGAACTGGCGATCCTTCTGGGCACGGCCGTCTCGGGCGGGCTCGGCCTGGTCTTCGGCGCGCTCGCGATCCGGCGGCAGGGCATTTATTTCGCCATGATCACCCTGGCGCTGGCGCAGATGGTGTTCTTCTTCTCGCTGCAGACGCCGCGCTTCACCGGCGGCGAGGACGGCATCCAGGCGGTGCCGCGCGGCCGGCTGTTCGGCCTGGTCGACCTCGCCGATGATCGCACGCTGTACTGGCTGGTGGCGGCGATCTTCATGGCCGGGCTGCTTGCGATCTACCGCATCATCCACTCGCCCTTCGGCCAGGTCTGCAAGGCGATCCGCGACAACGAGCCGCGCGCGATCTCGCTCGGCTACCGCGCCAACCAGTACAAGCTCGCCGTCTTCGTGCTCTCGGCGAGCCTCGCGGGCCTCGCCGGCTCGACCAAGGCCATCGTCTTCCAGCTGGCCTCGCTCACCGACGTGCACTGGTCGATGTCGGGCGAGGTCGTGCTGATGACGCTGGTCGGGGGCTTAGGCACCGTCTTCGGCCCGATCGCGGGCGCGCTCGTCATCGTCTCGATGCAGAACTACCTCGCCTCGCTCGGCGCCTGGGTCACGGTGGTGCAGGGCGTGATCTTCGTGATCTGCGTGATGACCTTCCGCGAAGGCATCGTCGGCGTGATCTCGAAATGGATCAGGAAGCCGCTTTAGGTTCTTGGCTCTTGCAACAGACGCCGTCATCCCGGGCGAGCGAAGCTCGACCGGGATCCATCATAAAGCGCCGCCGAACCCTATGATGGATCCCGGGCTTCGCGGCTTCGCCGCTCGCCCAGGATGACGATGAGGTTCGGGAGAAAGCGTCCCTTCCCTATTTCACCAGCTTCAACGCCTCGCGGAAGCGGGGATGCTCGGCGTTCCGCAGCCATTCGAAGATCACCATCTCGGTGGTGACGATCTCGGCGCCGTGGCGCACGAGGCGGGCGAGCGCGGCGTCCTTCGACTCCGGGCGCCGCGAGCCGCTGGCGTCCTGCACCACGGCGACGCGGCGGCGATGCGCGAGCAGGGTGAGTGCGGTCTGGCCGAGGCAGACATGCGCCTCGCAGCCGCAGAGCACGATCTGCCCGTCCCCCGCCAGCGCCTCGAGGAACGCCCCTTCCGCACAGGCGTCGAAGCTCATCTTGGTAACCAGCTGGCCTGCGCCGGCCAGTTCCGGCACCGTGCCGCCCAGCCCCGCCGGATTCTGCTCGGTCATCACGATGGGCACGCCGAGCAGGCCAGCCGCGGCGACAAGCCGCTGCGCATTGGCGACGAGGGCCGCGCCCTCATGGATCGCCGGCATCAGCCGGGCCTGGAAATCGATGATGACGAGGGTGGAGTCGCTGGCGTTGAGCAGGGGCATGGGCCTCATCCGGTTGCTCTCATCATAGCCGGCAGCCGACGCACCGAAAGCCCCGGCCGGCTGTTCGCCGCGGGGTTTTCGGGCCGGATCGCTCGATCTCTCTTTGCGGATCCGAGGGGATGCGCGGGACGGTGGTGGCGTCGCAGTCGACGGCTGCGTGCCGATGTCGATGTCGAATGTCGTGTCGAAGCAGCGCCAACAGCCGCCGCCCCGTCCCGCACGCAGGTGTTTGATGCCGACCAGATCGCCTTCTGGTTATCCGGGTCACGGGTCGCGCGGCCTGACTCACCCGCGCGATGGCGATCTGCGCCTCCGCCGTCCTCGGCCCGCAACGGCCTCAGACGACGAAACCCGCAACCCCGCCCGGCCGCACGATGCCTCGCGACAGCCCCCTTGGTCGGGCGGCGCGGAACGAGGATAGGCACGGGTTTGGGGTGCGGGGATAAGGTTTGTCGAAGGAACCCCGACGCGAACCCCTCCCCCTCGTGGGGAGGGGCAGGGGTGGGGGGCGAACGACCGGGCGAGCGGGCGTGGTGTAGATCACGCGGTATCGGCTTCACGGACCGACGCAACGCGCGCACTCCGGCTTTGCGCCCCCCACCCCTACCCCTCCCCACCAGGGGGAGGGGTTCGCGCGCCTCCGCGCATCATGCGGCAGGAGATACTCGGATCGTCGCTGCGCGCCGCCCGAGAATGACGCTGTGCCTTGTCCGCCTAACCTGTCGTCCCGCCCGGAAGCGGGATCTCCTCCTCGATCTCGTGATGGCCCACGGCACGTTCGAGGCCGTCGGGACCCCGCACGCGGTACTGCTCTTCCTTGTTGTCGCGCGGCGGCATCAGCCGCGTGATCTCGAACGGGCCGGGCCGGACCTGATTGTGGAAGCCGGCGGTGAGCTGGACGAGATCGCCGGTCTTGTAGGGCGGGCGTGCCATGAGTTCAGTCCTTCCCGACGATGTCGGCCACGGTGAGGCGGTGATAGCTGCCCTTGCGGCGGCCATAGACCGTCGCCGCCGCGCTCAGGATGGCGTCGCGATGGCTGTCGAAGGTGGCCAGCATCTGCGCCTCGCCCGGCTCGGCACCGAGCCGGCGCAGCGCGTCGATGTCGATCTGGAAGGCGATCTCGAGCGAGGCGTCGGAGCCCCAGAACCTGACGCAGGAGCGGCCGGCATCGAAGCTGCGGACCGGATTGGGAAAGTTCAAAGGCATGTCGACCCCTCACCTATGGCTGCGGCCCGGCACACCGGAGACGCGGCCCGCAGGTCCGGCACCGCGAGAGGGTCGGACGGAGGCTGACGGACACCACTGGGAAGCCCACAGACGGCGCGCGCACGCACCGTTGATTGCAGATGGGCAAGCCCTGTCGCCATTGTAAGGCCGCTGCGAAAATAAGCCTGTCCGCGCGAGCCCCTAAGACGCTCCCGCGCGGATCCGGATCCGGGACGCGAGTTCCATGCCGCAGTGCATGGCCGCCAGACCGGCCCCGCTCGTCCCGCCTCTGGTGCATGGCCGGGCCGGCACCTAGACTTGAGCCCTCCTCGGACGCACGGACAGGCATGGCACTTCATGGATCAACGGGTCGATCCCCCGGCGCATCAGGCGGCAGCCGCGCCAGCGCCGATGCGGCATGAGGACATCCGCAGCATCCTGTTCGGCATCATGCTCGCCATGTTCCTGGCGGCGCTCGACCAGACCATCGTCGCCACCGCCATGCCGACGATCGGGCGCGAGCTCGGCGACGTCACGCATCTGCCCTGGGTCGTGACGGCCTATCTCCTGGCCTCGACTGCGGTGACGCCGCTCTATGGCAAGCTCGCCGACATCCATGGCCGGCGTGTCGTGCTGCTCAGCGGCATCGCCGTGTTCATGGCGGGCTCGCTCGCCTGCGCGCTGGCGCCCTCGCTCTGGCTGCTGGTGCTGGCGCGCTTCGTCCAGGGGCTCGGCGGCGGCGGGCTGATCGCGCTGGCCCAGACCATCGTCGCCGACATGGTCCAGCCCAAGGAGCGCGGGCGCTACCAAGTCTATATCGCCTCCGTCTTCATGGCGTCCTCGCTGCTCGGACCGGTGCTGGGCGGCGTCATCGCAGAACGGCTGCACTGGTCGGTGATCTTCTGGATCAACCTGCCGCTCGGCGCCGCAGCCTATCTGATGACGAGCTCGGCGCTGAAGCGCCTGCCGCGACATGAGCGGCCCCACAGGCTCGACCTGCTCGGCGCCGCGCTGATCACCAGTGCGACGATGACGCTGCTCCTGGCGTTGTCCTGGGGTGGCACGCGCTACCCTTGGACATCAGCGCCGATCGGCGGGCTCGTGGCGCTGTCGCTCCTGCTCTGGCTCGCCTTCGCCTGGCGTCTGCGCAGGGCGCAGGAGCCGCTGATCCCGCTCGACATCCTCGCCAACAAGGTGGTGCGGATGGGCACGATCGCAGCCGGCTTCGGCATGGGCACCTTCATCGGCCTGACGATCTACCTGCCGATCTATTTCGAGAGCGTGATGGGGCTGAGTGCCGCCTCCTCGGGGCTCGGCCTGCTGCCGCTGACGGTGGGCACGGTCATCGGCGCGACGCTGTCGGGCCGGGCGATGACGCGGCTGACGCATTACAAGCGCGTGCCGGTGGTCGGGCTCAGCGTCGCGCTGGTCGGGGTGGCGCTGCTGGCTTGGCAGGCTGGGCGGATGCCGCTCGTACCCTTCTGCGCGCTGCTGGCGCTGATCAGCCTCGGGCTCGGCACGATGCTGCCGGTCGCGACCGTGTCGATCCAGAATGCGGTCCTGCCGCATCAGCTCGGCACCGCGACGGGGGCGGCCAACTTCTTCCGCCAGATCGGCGGGGCGCTGATCGTGGCGATCTTCGGGGCCATCGTGCTCGGCGGCATCGGCGGTGCCGGGCCGGGCCTGTCGCATGAATCCATCCGCCTCGACGGCGTCGATCGCGACACGATGGTGCGGCTGTTCCAATATGTCTTCGGGGCGACCTGCCTCGGCTTCGCCTGCGCGCTCGGCTTCCTGCTGCGGATGGAGGAACTGCCGCTGCGCAGCGGCGCGGCCCAGGCCGCCAAGGCGCCGGCGGTCGATTGATTCAGATCGCGCCGGGCCCTCCGCTTTCCGCTAGCCTCGCGACAGACCCGTCAAGAAGCGTGGTCTAGTCTGCGATCCCACCCGCGGCAGGAGAGCCCCATGTCCGATCTCGTCGTCATCGTCTACCCGACCGAAGCCCGCGCCGAGGAGATGCGCCAGAAGCTCTTCGCGCTGCAGAAGGAGTATCTGATCGAGATCGGCGACGCCGCCATCGCGGTGATGCAGGAGGGCGGCAAGGTGAAGCTGAACCAGCTGCTCAACACCACCGCCCTGGGCGCGGCTTCGGGCTCCTTCTGGGGCCTGCTGATCGGCGCGATCTTCCTGATGCCGCTGGCCGGCGCGGCGCTGGGCGCAGCCTCGGGCGCACTCGGCGGCGCCCTGACCGATTACGGCATCAACGACGCCTTCATGAAGGAACTCGCCGCCAGCCTGCAGCCCGGCAATGCCGCGCTCTTCGTGCTGGTCCAGCGCGTCACCGGCGACAAGGTGCTGGAAGCGATCAAGGGCACCGGCGGCACGGTGCTGAAGACCTCGCTCGACCACACCCGTGAGCAGGCGCTGCGCGACGCGCTGGCGGGGGTGAGCGCGGCGGCGCCGGCGGCGGGGGCTTCGACGCCGGTTGGGTGAAGGGCTGAAAGCTCTCCGCCGTCATCCCGGACAAGCGGCGCAGCCGCGCCGCTCCGGGATCCATCATAGAGGGATGTCCCACCCTATGATGGATCCCGGATCTCCGCTTCGCTCCGTCCGGGATGACGGCGCGGTTGCTTGATCAATCCCGCAGCAGCTCGTTGATGCCGGTCTTCGAGCGCGTCTGGGCATCGACCGTCTTGACGATGACGGCGCAGGAGAGCGAGGGGCCCGGGGTGCCGTCCGGGAAGGGCTTGCCCGGTAGCGAGCCCGGCACCACGACCGAATAGGGCGGCACCTTGCCGATATGGACCTGGCCCGTGGCGCGGTCGACGATCTTGGTCGAGGCCGAGATGAAGACGCCCATCGAGAGCACCGAGCCCTCGCCGACGATGACGCCCTCGACGACCTCGGAGCGGGCGCCGATGAAGCAATTGTCCTCGATGATCGTCGGGTTGGCCTGCAGCGGCTCGAGCACGCCGCCGATGCCGACGCCGCCCGACAAATGCACGTTCTTGCCGATCTGGGCGCAGGAGCCGACGGTGGCCCAGGTGTCGACCATGGTGCCTGAGTCGACATAGGCGCCGATGTTGACGAAGGAGGGCATCAGCACGACGTTGGGCGCCAGGAACGAGCCCTTGCGCGCGGCCGCCGGCGGCACGACGCGGAAGCCCGCGGCACGGAAGCGGTTCTCGCCCCAGCCCTCGAACTTGGAGGGCACCTTGTCCCAGAACACCGCCTCGCCGGGGCCGTTGGCGATGATCATGTTGTCGGTCAGGCGGAAGGAGAGCAGCACCGCCTTCTTCAGCCACTGATGGACGATCCAGTCCGCGCCCTGCTTCTCGGCGACGCGCGCCTGGCCGGCGTCCAGCATCTCGATCGCCTGCTCGACAGCGTCGCGCACCGCGCCCTTGGTGTTGATGCCGATCTCGGCGCGGGCCTCCCAGGCGGCGTTGATGGTGGCGGCGAGGTCGGTCAGGTTCGTCATGGCGTGGCTCTCTCGTCATGGTCGGCCTGTGCCGACCCTCCACGTCTTGCGACGTGGACAAGGTGAAGACGTGGATGCTCGGGACGAGCCCGAGCATGACGGGCCGAGCGATGGCGGATGAGCGCCTTGACGTCAAGGCGCGCGGCCTCTCGTCCACCCGCATGGGGCCTGTACCGCCGGCCGACACGGTTGCGGGAACGCGGCGGCGCCGACCGTGTTAGGATGGGCAACGACGCCGCGAACCGGCCGGAGGCTTTATGAAGCACCTCGCTCTTTCCCTGCTGCTCCTGCTCGCAGCTGCGCCCGCGCTGGCCCAGTCGCGGCCCTCGACGTCCGACCGCAGCTGCGCCGCCAACCGCCAGAGCGTCGCGGCGAGCGGCGCGATCGTGCTCGGCACCGGCGGCTTCACCTATGACCGCTTCGTGCGCGACCGCCGCTTCTGCGAACATGGCGACTATCTCGAACCCGCCTTCGTGTGGAGCCGCGACAATCCGCAATGCTTCATCGGCTATCGCTGCAAGGTCGATTTGCCCTGGGATTGAGGGTGGCTGAGGCCGCATCCGGCAGGTTGGCGGGGCTCTCTCCCGCCCTGCGGCGCCGAGGCTGGTCGGCCGCGGACTCGACTCGCGTTGCCTGAACCTTTCGCAATCTCGACGCAATTGCGGCCTTTGTTCGCACAGGCCAGCCAGGCTCAGGTCTTGTCGACCGGAGGATACCGGACATGAAGCTCGCCCCCCTCGCTGCCCTTGCCCTGGCGCTGACCGCCGGCGGCTGCATGACGCTGGAAGAGCGCCGCGCGCTCGATATGGAGCAGTGTCGCGGCTACGGTTTCCGGCAGGGCACGGATGCCTTCGCGCAATGCATGCAGACGATCGATGTCGAGCGGGCGGCGGCGCGGCGCACCTATGTCTACCAGGATTTCGGCGGCTTCTACGGCGGCTATGGCTTCGGCTACGGCTATCGCCGCTGGTGAGGCTCAGCCGGCCCTTCGTCTGACGGCGGTGCGAAATCGCGCAGGGCTGGCAGCCGCGCCTGCATCCGGCGCAGGAAATCGAGGAGTTGCGCGCGCTCCTGGGGGCTGAAGCCCTCCAGCATCAATTGTTCGCGCGCGGTGGCGAGCGCGATCAGCCGGTCGTGCAAGGCGTAGCCGCTGGGCGTGAGTTCGAGGAGCTGGCGGCGGGCGTCGCGGTCATCGGGCCGCTCGGCGACATGGCCGGCCGCGACCAGCGTCGCGGCGCTGCGGCTGACCGCGCCCTTGTCGAGGCCGATCACCTCGCAGATGCGCTGCGCCGGGATGCCGGGCTCGATCGCGAGCTGCGACATCACCCGCCATTCGGTGACGCCGACGCCGAAGCGCTCGAGATAGAGCCGCGAGGAGCTGCGCGACCAGGTGTTGGAGATCGCGGTCAGGAAATAGGGGACATAGCCGCCGAGATCGAGGACGTCCCGTTCGATGTCCTCTCCGGCCCTGTCGCGTCTGGTCGAAGGCATGGTTCGTCCCGCAATCCGTGGCGCGCATCTCACATGGCGGCGCGGGGCGGGGCAAGCTCGGGAGGGGACGTCGCGGTGCTGGAGCCATCCCGATGGAGGCGCCGCAGCAGATAGATGTCCATGATCCAGCCATGGCGGGCGCGGGCCGCGGCCCGACCCTGCGCGATCTCGCCGGACACCTCGGCGAGCGGGCCGGCGATCAGGATCTCGTCTGGCGTGCCCAGATAGGCGCCCCAGAAGATTTCCAGCCCCTCGGGCGCGATCTTCGCGAAGGCCTGTTCGCCGTCGAGCATCACGACGACGCCGTCGGGCGCCAGCGGCAGGCCCTCCGCCAGCTTGCGGCCGGTGGTGATCAGCACGGGCTCGCCGATCCGGTTGAGCGGAATGCGGTGGCGGGCGGCGAGGGCCTGGACGCTGCTGATGCCGGGGATCACCTGCCAGTCCAGCGCCAGACCGGCGTCGCGGACGCGCTCGACGATGCGCAGCGTGCTGTCATAGAGCGCGGGATCGCCCCAGACGAGCAGCGCGCCGGTCTGTCCCTCCGCCAGCTCCTGCCGGAACAGCGCCGCGTAGGAGGCCGCGATGCGGGCGTGCCAATCGTCGACGACGCCGCGATAATCGTCCCCGGCCTCGGCCCGGCGAGGCGTTTCCATCGTCACGCTGCGCCAGGGCTTTTCGATGAAGCGCGCGCAGATCGCCTCGCGCAGATGGCGCAGCGCCGCCTTCTCCTGCCCCTTGTCGGGCAGGAAGATCACATCGGCGCGGTTCAGCGCCGCGATCGCCTGGACGGTCATCTGGTCCGGGTCGCCGGCGCCGATCCCGATGATCAATAATCTGCGCATCGTCACCTCGTTTGCGGGCGCGCGGGCAGCCGTCCAGGCTCCCATCCCGCCCTGACCAACTCGGGCACCTCGCTCTGCGCTTCCGGCCAGCCGACGCAGAGCCAGGCGATGAGCTTCCACTCGGGCGGCGCACCCAGCGCCTCCCGCACCACCTCCGGCTCGAGGATCGAGACCCAGCCGACGCCGACGCCCTGAACCCGCGCCGCTAGCCAGAACTGCGCGATCGCGGCGACGACCGAGTAATCCAGCATCTCCGGCATCGTCTTGCGGCCGAGCCCGTGCCCCTGCGCCGTGCCATGGTCGCAGAACACCGCGATCTGCTCGGGCGCCTCGCGCATCCCTTCGAGCTTCAGCGTCGCATAGAGCCGCGCCCGCTCGCCCTCGAAATCCGCCAGCGCATCGGCGTTGCAGCGCTGGAAGCTCTTTTGGGCGGCCTCGCGCTCGGCGGGGTCGCTGACACGAACCCAGCGCCAAGGCTGCGAATGGCCCACCGAAGGCGACAGCTCCGCCTGCGCCAGCAGCCGCTCGACCAGACCCTCCGGCAGGGCGTCGCGGCGGAAGCGCCGGACATCGCGCCGCCAGGCCAGAAGCTCGGCGAATTGTGCCGCGAAGGCCTCGTCGAAGCGGGGAGGGGATGTGGCCATCCCCCTCAGCCCTCATCCTGAGGAGCGCTGCGCAGCAGCGCGTCTCGAAGGATGCTCCAGCTTGCGCGGGAACCTCCAGGACCATCCTTCGAGACGCCGCTGCGCGGCTCCTCAGGATGAGGGCTGAGGGAGGACGGGCGGATGGCCATGCTCACCCCGCCACCGCAATCGCATGGAAGAACGAGCCCGTGACAGGGCCGCGCCGGCTGCCGGCGGGGGCGGGCGCCGAGCCATGCGGGTCGGTCACCAGCGCCAGCGGCGGGTCCTCGCCCTGGGTGACGATGGTCGCATAGTGGAACTCATGGCCGGTCAGCGCGTCGCCGGCTGCGCCCAGCGGCGCATCGGCCTCGAGGATGGCGCGGCGATAGCCGAGAGTCATCTTCCGCTTGGCAAAGGAAGTCTCGACCGAGAGCAGACCGGCCATGGCGTGGGAGACTCCGTCCGTGTCGATGAGCGTCCGCCCCAGCACCATGTAGCCGCCGCACTCGCCATGCACCGGCCGGGTCTGCGCGAAGGCGCGCAGGCCGCCGAGAAAGCGCGTCGCTCCGGCAAGGGTGCCCGCATGAAGCTCCGGATAGCCCCCCGGCAGCCAGCAGGCATCGCAATCCTTAGGCGGCGGCTCGTCGGCCAGCGGCGAGAACGGCACCAGCACGGCGCCCTCCGCCCGCCAGCCCGCCTCGACATGCGGATAGACGAAGCTGAAGGCGGCGTCGCGCGCGATCGCGATGCGCCGGCCGGGCGCTGGCAGGCGCGGGATCGTCGCCGAAGCAGCCGGCAAACGAGTCGCCTGGGCGGCCGCCCTGACGGCGTCGAGATCGACCGCAGCCGTCACCGCATCGGCGAGCGCCTCGAGCCGCGCGTCGAGATCGGCGGTCTCGCCGGCCTGCACCAGCCCGAGATGGCGCTCGGGCAGGATCAGGCTGGCCTCGCGCGGCAGCGCGCCGAGCACCGGCAGGCCGATCTTGTCCATCCCTTGCGCCACCAGCCGGCGGTGGCGCTCGCTCGCGACCTTGTTGAGGATCACGCCCGCGATGGTGATGCGCGGGTCGTAATGCATGCAGCCCAGCGCGACGGCGGCGGCCGATTGCGCCTGGCCGGAGACGTCGATCACCAGCACGATCGGCCAGCCCAGCAGAGCCGCGATGTCGGCGCTCGCACCCGTATGCCCCTCCGGCCCCGGCACGGCGTCGAACAGCCCCATCGAGCCTTCGGCGATGACGAGGTCGGCGCCAACAGCCGCATCGCCTGCGATGGCGCGCAGCAGCGCGTCGGGCATGGCGAAGGAATCGAGATTGGCGCTGGGAGCGCCGGTCGCCGCGGCATGGAAGGCCGGGTCGATATAATCCGGCCCGCATTTCAGCCCGCGCACCACCAGCCCGCGCCGCGTCAGCGCGCGCTGCAAACCGAGCGTGATCGTGGTCTTGCCAGAGCCGGAGCGCGGCGCGGCGATGATCAGGCCGGGCGCGGTCATGGGCGGGCTCCTCCGTCATTGCGAGGAGCGACAGCGACAAAGCAATCCAGGGGGAGGTCGATCGAGCCGGCCTGGATTGCTTCGCTGCGCTCGCAATGACGGGGGTGGGCGGTCATTCTCATGTCCCGCCTCCCGGCCGGAAGCGGCGGTCATAGCCGGTGGAATAGAGCGCGCTCTCGCCGAAATCCTCGGCCGCCAGCGCCGGGCCGACCAGGATCAGCGCGGTGCGCTCCAGCCCCGACTCGCGCACCTGCGCCGCGATCGTGGAAAGCGTCCCGCGCAGCACGCACTCATCCGGCCAGGAGGCGCGGAAGACGATCGCGACCGGACAGCCCTCGCCGTAAAGGGGTGCCAGCTCCGCCACCACCTGCTCGATGACATGGATCGAGAGATGGATCGCCAGCGTCGCGCCCGAGGCGGCGAAGGTCACGAGCCGCTCCCGCTCCGGCATGGCGGAAGCCCGGCCCGAGGTCCGCGTCAGCACCAGCGACTGCGCCAGTCCCGGCAGGGTCAGCTCCCGCTTCAGCGTCGCGGCGGCGGCCGCAAAAGCCGGCACGCCCGGCGTCACGCTGTAGGGGATGCCGAGCGCGTCGAGCCGGCGCATCTGCTCACCCGTCGCGCTCCAGATCGAAAGGTCGCCCGAATGAAGCCGCGCCACGTCCTGCCCGGCGGCATGGGCGGCTTGCATCTCGGCGACGATGGCGTCTAGATCGAGCGGGGCGGTGTCAATGAGGCGCGTGCCCGGCGGGCACCAGTCGAGCATCGCCTTGGGGATCAGCGATCCCGCATAGAGGCAGACCGGGCAGGAGGCGATCAGGTCGCGCCCGCGCAGGGTGATCAGGTCGGGCGCGCCGGGGCCGGCGCCGATGAAATGGATGGTCATGACGGAGCCCGCGCGCTGTGCCGCAACACTGTCTTTCCGGGGCAGGCCGCAGGCCTGAACCCGGAAGCCACGACCGGGTGAGAGATGTGATGACGCAACGCTGAAGGGCCGAGCCCGGTCGTGGGTTCCGGGTTCTTCGCTTCGCGATGCCCTGGAAAGACGATGGGGCTCGGGTGCATCACGATACACTCCGCGCCAGCGCGCAGGTGACGCGGGCGGTGGCGATGCGCGGCTGCACCAGGGTCCCGCCCGGCCCGGCGGCCGCGAGCGCAGCCGCTTCCGCCACCGAGCCGACGCCATAGAGCGAGGCGATGCGGGTCGAGCGCGTCGCGCAACTGGCCTCGAAGCCCTTCAGCGCCTCGTCGGGCACGCCGACCAGTTCGGCCGCGCGGTTGGCTGCGGCGGCCGCGAGCCCGGGCTCGCCGATCCGGCTCGCCAGCGTCGCCAGCCGCGGCGTCGCCTCGCCCGTCAGCCCGGCGAGCGCGAGCGCCTCGTCGAGGCAGGCGAGGATGTCGGCCTCAGGGGTTCCGGCGCGCAGGCCCAGCCCGACGACGAGACGGCCGGTCATGGTCTTGCCTTCCCCTGGCAACCCAACACGACGTCATCCCGGGCGACCGAAGGGAGACCCGGGATCCATGCCGGAAATGCTCCGGAATGGATCCTGGGTCTGCGCTTTGCTCCGCCCGGGACGACGGCGCGGACTTGGGGACGGGGCAAGGACCTCACGGCTTCTCGACCCGCCACTGCGTCACCGGCATCGCCGGGCGCCAGCCATGCTTGCCGCCGACGGGGACGAGCCGGTCGATCGCGATGCGCCGCAGCGAGCCGCCAAGCAGCCCATGCAGCGCCGCGAGCCGAGCCTCGCCCTCCAGCGTGACGACATTGGCGACGAGGCGCCCGCCGGGCTTCAGCGCCGCCCAGGCGCCCTCGAACAGCCCCTCGACCGTCAGCCCCCCGCCGATGAAGACCGCATCGGGCGCGGGCTGGCCGGCAAAGCCCGCCGGCGCCTCGCCGGTGACCTTCACCGACAGCCCGCCGAGTTCGAGGCTGTTGCGGGTGATCCGCTCGACCCGCTCCGTCTTGGACTCGAAGGCGATGGCCGCATTGCGCGGGTGGCGCTGGCACCACTCGATGCCGACCGAGCCCGAGCCGGCGCCGACATCCCACAGCAGCTCGCCCGCCCGCGGGGCGAGCGCGGAGATCGTAATGGCGCGGACCTCGGATTTGGTGATCTGCCCGTCATGGGCGAACCACTCCTCGTCCAGCCCCGGCGCGAGCGGCAGCACGCGCGCATCCCGGCCCGCATCGACGGCCACCGCGATCATGTTGAGCGGCACGATGTCGTCGAAGGCGAACGCGTCGGCGCGGGTCTCGCGGATGCGCTCCTGCGGCCCCCCGAGCGATTCCAGCACGGTGACGCGGCTCGCCCCCATGCCGCGCGCGGTCAGCAGCTCCGCCACCGCCCGCGGCGTCGTCTCGTCCCAGGACAGAGCGAGGATGCGCGCCTGCGGCTGGAGGTGCGGCACGATCCGAAACAGCGTGCGGCCATGCAGCGAGACCAGCGCGCACTCCTCCTGCGGCCAGCGCAGCCGCGTGCAGGCCATCGAGAAGGACGAGGATTGCGGGATGATCCGCATCTCCTGCGCCGGGATGGCCCGGCTCAGGCTGTTGCCGATGCCGTAATGGAACGGGTCGCTGGTCGCGAGCACGCAGACCCTGCGGCCGCGCTCCGCCAGGATCTGCGGCAGCGCATTGCGGAAGGGCTGCGGCCAGGGTCGCAATTCGCCGGGCACGGAACCGACCAGCGCAATATGGCGCTCGCCGCCGAAGACGATCTCGGCCTCCGCCAGCGCCGCCTTCGCCTGCGCGCAAAGCCCGGCCGGGCCGTCCTCGCCAAGCCCGATCAGGGACAGCCAGGGCGCGGGCGCGGCCTCGCCGCTCGACAGGCTCTCGGTTTCAAGCGTAACTGGGGACATGACCGTGCTCATCCTCGGTGGAACCGGCGAAGCGGCGGCGCTCGACCAGCATCTGGCCGAGCAGGCGCCCGAAATCCGCGCCATCATCTCGCTGGCGGGCCACACCGTCGACCCCCGGCCCGTTAATCTCCCCGTCCGCGTCGGCGGCTTCGGTGGCGTCGAGGGTCTCAGGCAGTATCTGCGCGACGAGGGTATCATCGCCGTCATCGACGCGACGCATCCTTTCGCGGCGATCATGCCCTTCAACGCCGAGCATGCCTGCAAGGCGGAAGGCGTGCCGCTGCTCGCCATCCGCCGCGCGCCCTGGCACCCGGAAGCGGGCGACGACTGGCGCGACGTGCCCGACATGGAAGCCGCCACCGCCGCGCTGGGCGATGCGCCGCGCCGCGTCTTCCTGACGATCGGCCGACTCGACCTTCCGGTCTTCGCGGAGGCGCCGCAGCATCGTTATCTCGTGCGCGCCATCGAGCCGATCGGCGATCGCCTGCCCGTGCCCCATGTCGAGGTCATCCAGCAGCGTGGCCCCTTCCGCGCCGAGGACGAGGAGGCGCTGCTGCGCGAGAAGCGCATCGAGCTGCTCGTCAGCAAGAACTCCGGCGGCGACGCCACGGCCGGCAAGCTCATCGCCGCGCGCCGGCTCGGCCTGCCGGTGATCATGGTCGCCCGCCCGCCCAAGCCGGATGTCGAGAGCGTCGCCCATGTCGATCAGGTCCTGCCCTGGCTGGTGGCGCAGGGGCTCTTCGTCACCGAACGCGGCGTATAGACCCAAGGCGCATCGTCGCCGGGCCGCGCGATCAGCCGCGTGCTCGACGCGCCGATCATCACCAGCGTCGCCATGTCGGCGGTCGCGGCGGCTTCGATCGCTTCCGCCAGTGTCAGGATGCGCAGCGCCTCGTCGGGGCGCCCGACGGCGCGCGCGAAGATCACCGGCGTCTGCGGCTCGCGATGACCGGCGGCCAGTTCCAGCGCCGCGCGCAGCTGCCAGGGCCGTGCCTTCGAGATCGGATTGTAGAGGCAGGTCACCAGATCGGCGGCCAGCACGGCGTCGAGCCGTGCGGTCACCACCTCCCAGGGCTTGAGGTTGTCGGAGAGCGAGATCGCGCAGAAATCCCCGCCGAGCGGTGCGCCGGCCTTGGCCGCCGCCGCCAGCATCGCCGTGACGCCGGGCTCGATCGCGATCGGCAGGGCAAGCCAGGCGGGGTCGCCCGCCTCCAGCGCCTCGAACACGGCCGCCGCCATGGCGAAGACCCCGGGGTCGCCGCCGGAGACGACCGCGACATTCTTCCCCGCCGCCGCCAGCTGCAGCGCGTGCCGCGCCCGGTCGATCTCGACGCGGTTGTCGGAGGCGTGCTTCGTCTGGCCGTCGCGTGTGGGGATGCGGTCGAGATAGGGCCCGTAGCCGATTAGGTCGCCGGCGGCGTCGATCGCGGCCTGCGCGGCGGGCGTCAGCCATTGCGCCGGGCCGGGGCCGAGGCCGACGATGGTGAGGGAGCCGGTGCGGGCCTCCGTCTTTTCCTCCCCTGTCTCCATCTCCTCGCCGTCATCCCGGGCGGAGCGAAGCGAAGACCCGGGATCCATACCGGAACCTTCTCCGGACGCGCTCCGGAATGGATCCCGGATCGGCGCGGCTTCGCCGCTTGTCCGGGATGACGGGAGAGGTTCGGCAAAAGGCGAAGACCCGCTCACAGCCGCCGCCCCTCGCCAGGGACCAGCACCATCGAGAAATACGGTGCCTCCGCATCGTCGCGCTCGCTGAGGCGGATGATCGCCTGTCCCGCCATCGTCGCCTGCTCGACATAGATCGCCCGCCCGATCAGGCCGGTGGCCTCCAGCGCGCGGCGGACCTTGGGCAGGTTGCGGCCGAGCTTCATGATCACGGCCGCGTCGGTATCGCCGAGGCGTCGGACCAGCTCGGCCTCGGGCAGCGTGCCGGGCAGCACGGTCAGGATATCGTCGCCCCAGGTGATCGGCGCGTTGGCGCGCGTCCAGGCGCCGGCCATGCCGGTGACGCCGGGCACCACCTCGGTCGGGAAGCGATGCGAAAGCCGCCGCCACAGATGCATGAAGGAGCCGTAGAAGAACGGATCGCCGTCGCAGAGCACGGCGACGCTGCGCCCGGCCTCCATCTCGGCGGCGAGCAGGGCGGCGGATTCGTCGTAGAACCGCGTGATCGGGCCGCTGTAGCCCTCGTCCTCGACCGGCACCTCGATCGTGACCGGAAAGGCGAGTTCGATCTCGCGGACGGCATCTTGCCCGACCACGGCATCGGCGGTGATGCGGGCATGGCCACGCCGGCCGCGCTTGCAGAAATGCACCAGCCGGTCGGCGCCCAGGATGATGTCGCGGGCGCGCAGGGTCATGTAGTCGGGGTCGCCGGGGCCGAGCCCGACGCCGAACAGCAGAGTTTTGGCCGGTTGGAGGCTCACCGGCTCACTCCTTCTCTTGCGCCAGCGCGTTGACGGCCGCCGCCGCCATCGCCGAGCCGCCGCGCCGCCCATGCACGACGACGAACGGCACGCGCCCGTCCTGCGCCAGCGCCTGCTTCGATTCCGCCGCGCCGACGAAGCCGACGGGAGTGCCGATCACCGCAGCCGGCTTCGGCGCGCCGGCATCGAGCATCTCCAAGAGCCGGAACAGCGAGGTCGGCGCATTGCCGATGACGACGAGCGCGCCCGCCAGATGCGGCCGCCACAACTCCATCGCGGCGGCCGAGCGCGTCGTGCCCATCTCGGCTGCCAGCGGCGCAGTGCGCGGATCGTCGAGCGTGCAGATCACCGGGTTGCGCGCCGGCAGCCGCGACGGCGTCACGCCATTCGCCACCATCTTGGCGTCGCAGAGGATCGGCGCGCCCGCCTTCAGCGCGGCCTCGCCCGCTCCAGCGAAGTCGGGGGACATTTCCACATCGTCAGGCAGATCGGTCATGCCGCAGGCATGGATCATCCGCACCACGACATGGGCGGCGCGGCCGGCAAAGCGCGAGAGATCGGCCTCGGCCCGGATGATCGCGAAGGAGCGCTCATAGATCGCCCCGCCATCGCGGATGTAATCGTAACCCGTCGTCACTTGGTCGGTCCTGAAAGCCGGCCCGCCGCGATCAGGCGGGCATGAAGGTCCTGTCCGGGCTGCAATCGCGTCAGTAGGGCGGAAAGGTCAAGGGTGGCGACGGCGCTGTCCCGCGCGCTGCCACCGATGACGACACGGTAGCGCCCGCCCTCGCCGACCAGCGTGAGGTCGGAGGCTGCGGGCCGCGCGCAGGATTTGACGCAGCCCGAGACATGCAGGGTCAGCCCCGCGGCGAGGTCAGGCGCCAGCACCTGGGCGAGCCGCGCCGCATCCGCCATTGCCGGAGCCTGCGCCCGGCTGCAGGCGGGCGCGCCAGCGCAGGCCTGCACCGACAGGCGCGGATCGTCGTCGCGCGTGATCAGGCCATCCGTCGCCGCCCTCTCAAGCAGGGTCGTTGCATCGCCCTCGGACAGCCCGCGAAAGGCAAGGCCGCGCCAGGGCGAGAGGCGGATCTCCGGGCAGCCCAGCCTCTCGGCCGCCTGTGCGAGACGATCGAGCATGGCGGCCTCCGCGCGTCCGAAGGGCAGCCCGACCAGCGCGGCATGGCTGTCGCCGAGCGCAAACAGCCCGGCCCGCCGCGGCTCGGGGCGCGCGACCGGGGCCTCTGCCACGGGGAGGTCGCAGAGCGCCGCCAGTTCGTCGGCTGCGAGGTCGCCCATGCGGCGGATGCAGTCGGGCGCTCGCGCCCGTCGCACGGCGAAGCGGGCCATGGCTTGCGCGACGACGGCTGCGGCCTCGCTTGCGGGGAGAGGGCCGAACCAGAGGCTGTCCGCCAGCGCGATCACCACCCGCGCCGGGGCAATCGCGACGATTCGGAGATCGCCAGCAAAAGCGTCGAGCGACGATTCACCGCCGCCATCGACGACGATGGCGAACTTCGCGGGCAGGCCGGCGATCTCGCGCCCGCACGCCTCGATGGCGGCGGCGAGGGCGAGAGCGTCGATCAGGTCGCCTAGGCCGTCATTCCGGGGCAGGCCGCAGGCCTGAGCCCGGAACCCATGAACACCGTCTTGGATGCAAGAGGCGCCCGACGGGCCTGCACGTCCTGAGGCTCCGTCGTATTCATGGATTCCGGGCTCTTCGCTCCGCGAAGCCCCGGAATGACAGCCGAGCTGCGCCAGTGGCGAAACCAGCGTCAGCCTTTGAGGCCCGTCGCCCTCATGCTCGTCGACCAGCCGCTCCGCCAGCAGCGTCGCGACCAGCTCCGGATGGCTGTCTGCCGTCACCCCGCGCAATTGCATGTTGCCGCGCGCCGAGATCTCGATCAGCCCGTTGCCGTGCCGGGCGGCCAGCGCCGCGATGCGCCGCAGCTGCGCGGGCGTCAGGCAGGCGCCGGGCGGATGCAGCCGCACCAGCCAGCCATCGCCGGTCTCCATGGGCTTCAACGTGCTCGGGCACCAGCCGCGCCGGAGCGTATCGCGAGAGGGCGCGCTCATTCCGCCGCCTTCCGGTGAAAGCGGCTTGCAGTCTCAGGCGCGGGGAATCCCTCCCCCTTGTGGGGAGGGGCAGGGGTAGGGGGCGAACGACCGGGCAAGCGCTCACCAGGCGGCACGCCCCCCATCCCCAACCCTTCCCCACGAGCGGGAAGGGAGGAGCCCATCTCGGCCGGCGTCTCGACGTGAGCCGCCTGCGCCAGGAACGCTCCCACCGAATTGCGGCGGCTGGTCCACAGGCCGCGCCGCGCCGCCTCAGCCAGCCGCGACCGGATCGCCTCGGCGGCCGGGGCATTGGCGGCCTCGATCGCGGTCCAGACCGCGGCATCGGCGCACCAGGCCTGGAACACCGCGTCGAACAACCCGTCCGCGACGGCGTCCGTGCCGGCGGCGAAGACGAAGAGCGTGTCCACCGCTTCCGCCAGCTCCGCCGCGCCACGCCAGCCATGGGCGAGATGGGCGGCGATCCAGCGCGGATGAGTCAGCCGGCCATGGACGATGCGGGCGATATCCTCCGCCACCGTGCGCGCCCTCGGCGCCTCGGGGTTTGAGGAATCGAGGCTGTAGAGCGCCGGCGCGGCACCGAGCGACTGCGCCGCCGCAGCCAACCCGCCGATGACATCGGCGGCGCTGGAGGCTTCGAGGATATCGCGCCCGGCCGTGTCGCTGACATGCACGAAGGCGTCGGCCATGCGGATGCGGGCGGAGAAGCTGTCATCGGCATACCCCGCGCCCTCCGGCCCGCCATAGGCGTGGCTGGAGGCGGCGAGATAGGCTGCGCCCAGTTCGTCGCGGCTCGCCCAGTCGCCGTCGAGCGCCCGGTCGGCCACGGCCGCGCCATAACGGCCGGGCGCGGCCCCGAAAACCCGCGCGCCGGCTTCGCCACGACGGCGCGCGGCGGCGGGCTCGTTCAAGTCGTCAGGCTCGTCGAGCATCGAGACCGCGCGCGCCGCGGCATCGAGCAACGCGACTTGGCTGGGGAAGGTGTCGCGGAACGCGCCCGAGATGCGCAAGGTGACGTCAACGCGGGGATGCTCGAGCTTCGGCAGCGGCGTGATCGCGAAGCCCGTGACGCGCGTCGAGGCATCGTCCCAGAGCGGGGCTGCACCCATCAGCGCCAGCGCATGGGCGATGTCCTCGCCGCCCGAGCGCAGCGTCGGCGAGGCCCAGAGATCCATCACGATCCGGCGCGGCGGCTCGCCCTCATCCTGGAGATGGCGCGCGATCACGGCCTGTGCCGCCAGCGCACCGAGCCGCGCTGCGGCGCGCGTCGGAATCGCGCGCGGGTCCAGCGTCGAGAGATTGCGCCCTGTCGGCAGCACGTCCGGCCGGCCCCGACGC
>NZ_JAUXYO010000236.1 GCF_030694325.1 Allobosea sp.
CTGCGGCTCGACGACGCCGCGCCGGTGCGCGAGGCCGCGCCCCCGCCGCCCGACGACCGCCCGGCGCTCGCGGCAGGGCGGATCGCCATCGAGGCCGTCGGCCCCGCCGTCGAAGGCGGGCGCTTCGCCGTGAAGCGACAGACGGGGGACACCGTGAGCGTGACGGCCGACATCTTCGGCGACGGGCATGAGGTTCTCGCGGCCGAATTGCGCTGGCGGGCGGCGGACGAGGCCGAATGGTCGCGCACGCCGATGGCGCACCGCGTCAACGACATCTGGGAAGGCCAGTTCCCGCTCCTGCGCACCGGCCGCCATCTCTTCGCGATCGAAGCCTGGTGGAGCGAATTCGGCACGTTCCGCCGCGACCTGGTGAAGAAGCGCGATGCCGGCCTCGACATCGCGCTTGAGATCCGCGAGGGGCGCATCATCCTTGAGCGCTTCGCGCTGGATGCTGCGCCCGCCGATCGCAGTGTGATCGAAGCGCACTTGGCCCGTCTGGGAGCATCGCAGACCGAGGACGCCGCAGTGCTGCTCGGCGACGCGCTGAACGCCGCGATGACGCGCGCCGATCCGCGCCCCCATGCCACAGGCGCAGACCGCGTCTACCCCATCGAGGCCGACCGCGAGGCCGCCGCCTTCTCGAGCTGGTACGAACTCTTCCCGCGCTCGATCACGGACGACCCTGCGCGGCACGGAACATTTCGCGACGTCATCGGCCGCCTGCCGGCCGTGAAGGCGATGGGCTTCGACGTGCTCTACTTCCCGCCGATCCATCCCATCGGAAAGACCAACCGGAAGGGGCGCAACAACACGTTGACCCCAGCTGCCGATGATCCCGGCAGTCCCTATGCGATCGGCTCGCCGGATGGCGGCCATGACGCGATCCACCCCGAACTCGGCAGCCGCGAGGATTTCCGCGCTCTGGTGAGGGCGGCGGCGGATCATAGCCTGGAGATCGCGCTCGATTTCGCGATCCAGTGCTCGCCCGACCATCCCTGGCTCGAGGAGCATCCCGGCTGGTTCCAGTGGCGGCCGGACGGCTCGATGCGCTACGCCGAGAATCCGCCCAAGAAGTACCAGGACATCGTCAACGTCGATTTCTACGCCGAAGACGCCATTTCCGGGCTCTGGCTGGCGCTTCGCGACGTGGTGCAGGGCTGGGTCGACGAGGGCGTGCGGATCTTCCGCGTCGACAACCCCCACACCAAGCCCTTCCCCTTCTGGGAGTGGCTGATCGCCGACATCCGTTCGCGCGATCCCGGCGTGCTGTTCCTGGCGGAGGCCTTCACTCGCCCCAAGGTGATGTACCGGCTCGGCAAGGTCGGCTTCTCGCAGTCCTACACCTACTTCACCTGGCGCAACACCAAGGCGGAGCTGACCGAATATCTCAGTGAACTCAACGAGCCGCCGGCGCGCGACGTCTTCCGCCCGCACTTCTTCGTCAACACGCCCGACATCAACCCGGTCTTCCTCCAAAATTCAGGCCGGCCGGGCTTCCTGATCCGTGCCGCCCTGGCTGCGACGCTGTCCGGCCTCTGGGGCGTCTATTCCGGCTTCGAGCTCTGCGAGGCGGCCGCGATCCCGGGCAAGGAAGAATATCTCGACAGCGAGAAATACGAGATCAAGCCGCGCGACTGGCAGGCGCCCGGCAACATCATCGCCGAGATCACGCGGCTCAACCAGATCCGGCGCAGCCACAAGGCGCTGCAGAGCCATCTCGGGCTGAGCTTCTACAACGCCTTCGACGACAACATCCTCTACTTCGGCAAGAGGGCGCGCGCCGATGGCGACATCATCCTCGTCGCCGTCAATCTCGACGCGTTCGGCGCGCATGAGGCCGGCATCGAAGTGCCGCTCTGGGAATTCGGCCTGAACGACGACGCCTCCGTCGCCGTCGAGGACCTGATGCGCGGCCACCGTTTCCACTGGCACGGCAAGGCGCAGTCGATCCGCCTCGATCCGCGCGAACTGCCCTTCTCGATCTGGCGCCTCAGCGCCCCGACAGGTTCCCTATGACATTCGAAGGCATCGCCGAACCCGCCACCGATGCGCGCGATCCGCAATGGTACCGGGACGCGATCATCTACCAGCTCCATGTGAAGTCGTTCTTCGACGCCAATGGCGACGGCATCGGCGATTTTCCCGGCTTGATCGCCAAGCTCGACTATATCGTCTCGCTCGGCGTGAACGTGATCTGGCTGCTGCCGTTCTACCCTTCGCCGCGGCTCGACGACGGCTATGACATCTCCGAATACAAGGCGGTCCATCCCGATTACGGCACGATCGCCGATGTGAAGCGCTTCATCCGGGCCGCGCATGAGCGTGGTCTCCGGGTGGTGACCGAGCTGGTGATCAACCACACCTCCGACCAGCACCCTTGGTTCCAGCGGGCGCGGCTGGCCAAGCCGGGCTCGCCGCACCGCAACTATTATGTCTGGTCGGACAACGACCAGCTCTACTCCGGCACGCGCATCATCTTCCTCGACACGGAGCGCTCGAACTGGACCTGGGACGCGACGGCCGGCGCCTATTTCTGGCACCGTTTCTATTCGCACCAGCCCGACCTCAACTTCGACAACCCCGCTGTAATCAAGGCCGTGCTCGGCGTGATGCGCTTCTGGCTCGATCTCGGCGTGGACGGTTTGCGGCTCGACGCGGTACCCTATCTGATCGAGCGCGACGGCACCTCGAACGAGAACCTGCCCGAGACCCATGCCGTGCTGAAGCGCATCCGCGCGGAGCTCGACGCCTCCTTCCCGGACCGGATGCTGCTGGCCGAGGCCAATATGTGGCCCGAAGACACGCAGGCCTATTTCGGCGAGGGCGACGAATGCCACATGGCGTTCCACTTCCCGCTGATGCCGCGCATGTACATGGCGATCGCGCAGGAGGACCGCTTCCCGATCACCGATATCATGCGCCAGACCCCGGACATTCCGGAGGGCTGCCAATGGGCGATCTTCCTGCGCAATCATGACGAGCTGACGCTCGAAATGGTGACCGACAAGGAGCGCGACTACCTCTGGAACTTCTACGCCACCGACAAGCGCGCCCGCATCAATCTCGGCATCCGCCGCCGCCTTGCCCCGCTGCTGGAGCGGGATCGCCGCCGCATCGAGCTGATGAACAGCCTGCTGCTCTCGATGCCGGGCACGCCGGTGATCTATTACGGCGACGAGCTCGGCATGGGCGACAACATCTTCCTCGGCGACCGGGACGGCGTGCGCACCCCGATGCAGTGGTCGCCCGACCGCAATGGCGGCTTCTCCAAGGCCGATCCGGCGAGCCTCGTCCTGCCGCCGGTCATGGACCCGCTCTACGGTTTTGACGCCGTCAATGTCGAAGCGCAGACGCGTGACCCGCATTCACTCCTGAACTGGACCCGCCGCATATTGGCGGTGCGCAAGGAGCACCAGGCCTTCGGCCGCGGCAGCCTGCGCTTTCTCTATCCGAAAAATCGCAAGGCCTTCGCCTATCTGCGCGAATATGACGGCGAGACGATCCTCTGCGTCGCCAATCTGTCGCGCTCGGCGCAGGCTTTCGAACTCGATCTCTCGGAATTCGCCGGCCGTCATCCGGTCGAAATGCTTGGCAATTCCGTCTTCCCGGCGATCGGCCAGCTCACTTATCTGATCACGCTGCCGCCCTACGGCTTCTACTGGTTCGTGCTGGCGCAGGACGCGCAGGTGCCGTCCTGGCTCGGACAGGCTCCCGAGCCGATGCCGGACTACACGACGTTCGTCCTGCGCGGCGGACCCGACGAGATGATCACGCCGCAGTCCCGCCGTGAGTTCGAGACGGCGATTCTGCCGCCCTATCTTCTCAAGCGGCGCTGGTTTGCCGCCAAGGACCAGAAACTCGGCGAGAGCCGCGTCGCCTTCACTGCCCGCATCGGAAGCGGCCGCGAGGCGGCCATCATGGCGGTCGAAACCACTCATGGCGGCGGTACCGAGCGCTATCAGCTGCCGCTCGGCATCGGCTGGGATGACGAGATCACGCAGGCGCTGCCGCAGCAACTGGCGCTCGCCCGCGTCCGGCGCGGCCGCCGCACCGGCTTCCTCACGGATGCCTTCTCGCTGCCGGGCTTCGTCCACGAGTTGCTGGCGCTCCTGAAGGAGGGTGGCTCCGTCAAGAGCACCGTCGGGGAGGTTCGGTTCCGTCCCACCGCAGCCTTCGGCGAGGTTCAGGTTCTGCCGGAGGATCCGGTACGCTGGCTCTCCGCCGAGCAGTCCAACTCCTCCGTGATCGTCGACCACAAGGTGATGCTGAAGCTGTTCCGGCGGCTGGCGCCGGGACAGCACCCCGAGGCGGAGATGTCGCGGCTGCTCACCGAGCGTGGCTTCCGCAATGCGCCCGCTTTGCTCGGCGAGATCGTGCATGTGCCCTCCGAGGGCGACGAGGAGATGATGGCCGTCGTCCAGGCCTTCATTCCCGGCGAGGGCGATGCATGGGAATGGACGGCTGCCTATCTCGGCCGGGCTCTCGACGAGATGTCGCGCGAGGACGTCGATCTCGGCAGCCAGCTCGCGATCTACGAGAGCTTTTCGCGAATGCTCGGCCAGCGTCTCGGCGAAATGCATGTCGTGCTGGCGCAACCGAGCGAAGACGCGGCCTTCGCGCCGGAGCATGCCGATGCCGGGCAGGTCGAGCGCTGGCGGCAGCGCATCCGCGACCGGGTCGAGTCGGCTTGTGCCAATCTGGAGAAGGCGGCCGGCGGCCTTCCGCCGGAGGAGCAGGCCATGGCGGAGGCCATCGTCTCGCGCCGTACCGATCTCCTCGACTTCGTCGACCGGCTCTGCCATGCGGGCGAGGGCAGCCTCCTCCACCGCGTCCATGGCGATTTCCACCTCGGCCAGGTCCTCGTCGCCAGCGGCGACGTCATGATCATCGATTTCGAGGGAGAGCCGGCCCAGCCGCTGGCGGAGCGCCGCGCCAAGGACAGCGGCTGGCGCGACGTCGCCGGCATTCTGCGCTCGCTCGACTATGCCGTCGCAGCCGGTGCACGAACCGTCGCCGCTGCAGGTCAGGCGACCCGCTACAAGACCCTCGCCGAAACCTTCGGCACCGCCATGCCTGCGGCGCTGCTGTCGGCCTATCGCGAGGCGATCGGCGTCGGGGAAACGGGCGGGGGCGGAGAGGCCGACGAGGTGCTGCTCGATCTCTTCATGCTCGAAAAGGCAGCCTACGAGATCAACTACGAAGTCAGCAACCGGCCGGACTGGCTCGCCGTGCCCCTGCGCGGCCTGACGGCCCTGCTCGCGCGGCTGCTGCCGGAAGGAGATCGGCATGAGTGAGGCCGCCCTCGAACGCGTGCCGCCGCTGCCCATGGAAACGGCCGCCGCATTGGCCCAGGGGCGATGGGGCACGCCCTCGGCCGTTCTCGGTCCGCATCAGGGTCCGGCTGGTCGCTATCTGCGCGTCTTCCTTCCGGGTGCCGAGGCCGTGGTCGTGCGTCAGGATGGCAGAGACGATGTCGGCTTGCGCCCGGCCGAGCCGGACGGCCTCTTCGTCGGGGACCTCGCCGACGGGCGCTATTTCCTCGCGATCCGCTGGCCGGGCGGTGAGCAGCTCACCGAGGACCCCTATGCGTTCGGGCCGCTGCTCGGCGATCTCGATCTGCATCTGATCGGCGAGGGGCGCCATCTCGAACTGGCCCGGGCGCTGGGGGCAAACCCCTGCACCGTCGAGGGCGTACAGGGCGTGCGTTTTGCGGTCTGGGCGCCGAATGCGCGCCGGGTTTCCGTGGTTGGCAGCTTCAACAGCTGGGACGGTCGCCGCCACCCGATGAACCGGCGCGGCGACGGCGGCGTCTGGGAACTGTTCGTCCCGCGCCTCGGCAGTGGCGAACTCTACAAATACGAGATCGTCGACCGCGACGGCCATCTCTTGCCGCAGAAGGCCGATCCGCTGGCGCGCGCCGCCGAACTGCCGCCCGGCACGGCCTCGATCGTGCCGCGGGCCCCATCGCATGTCTGGGGCGATCAGGCCTGGATGGCCAAGCGGGCAAACCGACAAGCCCCGGATGCGCCGATGTCGATCTACGAGCTTCATCCCGGCTCCTGGGTGCGCGGCCCCAACGGCGACATGCTGGACTGGCGCAATCTCGCCGACCGCCTGGTGCCCTATGTCAAGGCGATGGGCTTCACCCATGTCGAGCTGATGCCGGTCGCCGAACACCCCTTCACCGGTTCCTGGGGCTATCAGCCGCTCGGCCTCTTCGCGCCGACGCGCCGCTTCGGCGAGCCCGAGGATTTCGCGCTCTTCGTCGAGGCCTGCCATCGCGAGGAGATCGGCGTCCTCGTCGACTGGGTGCCGGCCCATTTCCCCTCCGACGCCCACGGCCTCGCCCGCTTCGACGGCACGGCGCTTTACGAGCACGAGGACCCGCGCGAGGGCTTCCACAAGGACTGGAACACGCTGATCTACAATTTCGGGCGGCGCGAGGTCTCGAACTTCCTGATCGCGAGCGCGCTGCACTGGCTCGAGCATTTCCATGTCGACGGGCTGCGGGTCGATGCCGTCGCGTCGATGCTCTATCGCGACTACAGTCGCCAGCCGGGCGAATGGGTGCCCAACCATCTCGGCGGGCGCGAGAACCTCGAAGCGGTCGCCTTTCTGCGCGAACTCAACACCCTCGTCGCGCAGCGCCAGCCCGGCGCGGTGATGATCGCGGAGGAATCGACCGCCTGGCCGGGCGTGACGCGGCCCGTCTCCGAAGGCGGCCTCGGCTTTTCCTACAAATGGAACATGGGCTGGATGCACGACACGCTGCACTATCTGCAGCGCGACCCGCTCTACCGGCGCCATCACCATGACGAGATGACCTTCGGGCTCGTCTATGCCTTTTCCGAACGGTTCGTGCTGCCGCTCTCCCATGACGAGGTCGTCCATGGGAAGGGCTCGCTGCTGGAGAAGATGCCGGGCGATCTCTGGCAGAAATTCGCCGGCTTGCGCGCCTATTTCGCCTTCATGTGGACCCACCCGGGCAAGAAGCTGCTCTTCATGGGCGGCGAGATCGCCCAGCGCCGCGAATGGAACCATGACGGCGAGATCGACTGGGATCTGCTGCAGGACCCGCTGCATCGCGGCATGCAGGCACTGGTCGGCGATCTCAACCGGCTCTACGCCTCCTGGCCGGCCCTGCACCGGACCGATGCCGAGCCGGGCGGTTTCCGCTGGCTTGTCCAGAACGATCGCGAGAACAGCGTCTATGCCTATCTGCGGCAGGCGCCGGGCGAAAAGCCGGTCGTCACCGTCGTCAACCTGACGCCCGTCACCCGCTGGAACTACCGGATCGGCGTGCCCTCCGCGGGGCGCTGGCGCGAGGTGCTGAACAGCGATGCCGGTGTCTATGGCGGGTCCGATGTCGGCAATGGTGGCGGTGTCGAGGCTCGCGCGGAGGCCCAAGGCGGCGAGCCGGCGTCGATCGAGGTCGTCCTGCCGCCTCTCAGCGCGCTGGTCTTCGTGCTGGAGGATGGCGTCTGACGTCGTCGCGGAGGTCTCAGGGTCTCGCGTCGCGGGCTGTCGCCCAACGCTGCAGCGCCGGTCGGTGGCGCAGGAAGCGGACATAGAGCCATTCCAGCACAGACCCGACATGGCGGTTGCGCGCGGCGAGACCGAGCGGGCGCAACAGCGGGATGGCGCGCCACATCGCCGCGAAGGCGGCCGACCCCGAGAGCAGCACGCCGTTCTCCTGCGCATGGAACCGCGCCAGCAGGGCGCCCCTGTCGATCGGGCAATCGGTTTCGGCGGAGGCGAGGTCGAGGAAGGTGATGCGGCCGGCGCGGTCGAGCCGCTTCATCGCCGCGATTTCGCGACGGCAGACCGGGCACCCGCCATCGAACCAGACGACCAGATCTGTCATGCCCGCCGATATCGGCCTGCTTCATCCGAGCCGCAAGCCGGCGAGCGGTCACTGGGCGCCCATGCCGCAGGTGGAGGAGGGGCCCTGGAGCCGTCCGCCAACGAAAAATCCCCGCGCCGGTCGGCGCGGGGACAGGGTCGTTCATGGGCGGCCTGAGCCGCCGAGCCGGCTCAGTTCAGGTCGAAGCGGCCGGCGTTCATCACCTTGGTCCAGGCGGCGACGAAGTCCTTCACGAACTTCTCCCGGCCGTCATCCTGGGCATAGACCTCGGCATAGGCCCGCAGGATCGAGTTCGAACCGAAGACGAGGTCGACGCGCGTCGCCGTCCACTTCACCGTGCCGCTCTTGCGGTCGACGAGGTGGTAGAGGTTCTTGCCGACCGGCTCCCAGCGATAGGCCATGTCGGTCAGGCCGACGAAGAAGTCCGTCGTCAGCGCGCCGGCGCGGTCGCTGAAGATACCGTGCTTGGTGCCGCCATGGTTGACGCCAAGCGCACGCAGACCGCCGACCAGCACCGTCATCTCCTGGGCAGTCAGGCCAAGCAGCTGCGCCCGGTCGAGCAGCAGCTCCTCGGGGCTGACGCTGTAATCCTTCTTCAGCCAGTTGCGGAAACCGTCGGCGAGCGGTTCCAGCGCCTTGAAGGAGGCCGCGTCGGTCTGCTCGGCGGTGGCATCGCCGCGACCGGCCGCGAAGGGCACCGCCACGTCGAAGCCGGCCGCCTTCGCCGCCTGCTCGACCGCATGGCTGCCCGCCAGCACGATCACGTCGGCGACGCTCGCACCGGTCTCGGACGCGATGCCCTCGAGCACGCCGAGCACGCGCGCCAGTCGCGCCGGCTCGTTGCCCTCCCAGTCCTTCTGCGGCGCGAGGCGGATGCGGGCGCCGTCCGTGCCGCCGCGCATGTCGGAGCCGCGATAGGTGCGGGCGCTGTCCCAGGCCGTCGCGATCATGTCGGTGGCGGAGAGGCCGCAGGCGACGATCTTGGCCTTTACCGCCGCGACGTCGTAATCGCGCCGGCCGGCGGGAACGGGATCCTGCCAGATCAGGTCCTCGGCCGGCACGTCGGGTCCGAAATAGCGCACCTTCGGCCCCATATCGCGATGGGTCAGCTTGAACCAGGCCCGCGCGAAGGTCTCCGAGAAATAGGCGTGGTCGCGATGGAAGCGCTCGCAGATGGCGCGGTAGGCCGGGTCCATCTTCATCGCCATGTCGGCATCGGTCATGATCGGCATGACGCGGATCGACGGATCCTCGACATCGACCGGCATGTCCTCCTCGCGGATGTCGATCGGCATCCACTGCCAGGCGCCGGCGGGCGACTTCCTGAGCTCCCACTCATAGCCGAAGAGCAGGTCGAAATAGCCATTGTCCCACTTCGTCGGATGGGTGGTCCAGGCCCCCTCGATGCCCGACGTCACCGTGTTGCGGCCGACCGAGCGCGTCTCGTGGTTCATCCAGCCCAGGCCCTGCTCGGCGATGTCGGCGCCCTCCGGCACGGGGCCGAGCTTGGCGGCGTCGCCATTGCCATGGGTCTTGCCGACCGTGTGGCCGCCGGCCGTCAGCGCCGCGGTCTCCTCGTCGTCCATCGCCATGCGGGCGAAGGTCTCGCGCACATGCGCTGCCGTCCGCAGCGGATCGGGCACGCCGTTCACGCCCTCGGGGTTCACATAGATCAGCCCCATCTGGACCGCGGCGAGCGGGTTCTCCATGGTGGAGGCGTCCATGATGTCTTCATAGCGGCCGTCGGAGGGCGCCAGCCACTCCTTCTCGGCGCCCCAGTAGACGTCCTTCTCCGGGTGCCAGATGTCCTCGCGGCCGAAGCCGAAGCCGAAGGTCTTCAGGCCCATCGACTCATAGGCGATGTTGCCGGCGAGGATCAGCAGGTCGGCCCAGCTGACCTGATTGCCGTACTTCTTCTTGATCGGCCAGAGCAGGCGGCGGGCCTTATCGAGATTGGCGTTGTCCGGCCAGGAGTTCAGCGGCGCGAAGCGCTGGTTGCCGGTGCCGCCGCCGCCGCGCCCGTCCGCCAGGCGGTAGGAGCCGGCCGCGTGCCAGGCCATGCGGATGAACAGGCCGCCGTAATGGCCCCAATCCGCCGGCCACCATTCCTGGCTGTCGGTCATCAGCGCATGCAGGTCACGCTTCAGCGCGGCGACATCGAGCGTCTTCAGCGCCTCGCGATAGCTGAAGCCCTTCAGCGGGTTGGTCTTGCTGTCGTGCTGGTGGAGGATGTCGAGGTTGAGCGCGTTCGGCCACCAGTTCATGGCCATGCCGTCGGCCCGCGTGTTCGCGCCGTGCATCACGGGGCATTTGCCCTTCGGCGCCGTGTTCAATCCGTCCATTGCCAATCTCCCCACTCGGTACCGTCATCCGCGAGGCGTCGCGGACCGGTCAGCTGGGGTGGGACCTAGCATGCGAACGTGATAAAATTAATTTTGAATTTGTAATTGGTGCGATGAGAAAAACCTATGGCGGCCTTGTCCATCCGGCACCTGCGCTATTTCGATGCCCTCGCCCGCCAGGGGCATTTCGGACGCGCCGCAGAGCATTGCGCGATCTCGCAGCCGGCGCTCTCGCTGCAGATCAAGGATCTCGAGGACAGCCTGGGCGCCACCCTGGTCGAGCGCAGCGCCAAGCAGATCCGGCTCACCGCGCTGGGCGAGGAATTCGCCCTGCGCGGCCGGGACATCCTGCGTGCGATCGACGAACTGGCCGATCTCGCCCGCGCGTCGCGCGGGCCCCTGGCGGGGCGGCTGCGCCTGGGCATCATTCCGACGGTCGCGCCTTATCTGCTGCCGAGGCTGATCAAGGGCCTCGTCGCCCGCTATCCCGAGATCGAACTCAATCCCCGCGAGGCGCTGACGCGCCTGCTGCTGGAGGATCTGGTCGGGGGGCGGCTCGATGCGGCGATCGTCGCCCTGCCGGCCTCGGAACCGTCCCTGGTCGAGACGGCCCTGTTCGAGGAGGAGTTCGTGCTGGTCCGCTCGCATGACGACGCCAGTCGGCCCGTCCCGAGCACGACGATGCTGCGCGAGATGCGCCTGCTGCTGCTGGAGGAAGGGCACTGCTTCCGTGACCAGGCGCTGGAGGTCTGCAACATCGGCGCGCCGGCCCCGCGCGCCCTGATGGAGGGCAGCTCCCTCTCGACGCTGGTGCAGATGGTGGGCGCGGGCATCGGCGTCACCCTGATCCCGGAAATGGCCGTGGCGGTCGAGATCCGCAGCGCCGCCGTCTCCGTCGCCCGGCTCGAGGCACCGCGGCCATCCCGCACCATCGGCATGGTCTGGCGCAAGACCAACCCGCTGGCGGCGCAACTCGCCGAGATCGCCGCCATGGTTCGCGAGGCCGGGCTGGCCGCGATGCAGGATGCGGCCCGCGCCCTCGAGACGAGTCCAGGGACGGGCGGCGAAGCGCCCCGTCCCGATGCTCCGCCGCTTTAGCCCAACCAGCCCTTGATCGAGGCCTTGATCGCCTCGGCCGAGATGCCGTAGCGGTCATGCAGCGTCGGCAGGGCACCGGCGGCCATGAAGGCGTCGGGCAGCGCGATGTGGCGGAAGCTCGGATGGACGCCGGCCATCATCAGGTGGCGCGCCACGGCCTCGCCGAGTCCGCCGATCTCGGTGTGGTTCTCGGCGACGACGACCAGCCGCCCCGAGCGGCGCGCCTCGGCCTCGATGGTGGCGACGTCGAGCGGCTTGATCGTCGGGCAGTGCAGCACCGCGACGCCGATCTTGTCGGCTTCCAGCAGCTTCGCGGCTTCCAGCGCCCGCATCGTCAGGATGCCCGAGGAGATGACGAGGACCTCGCGCCCCTCGCGCAGGAGCTTCGCCTTGCCGAGCTCGAAGCGGTAGTCATAGGCGTCGAGCACGAGCGGCACGTTGCCGCGCAGCAGCCGCATATAGGCCGGCCCCTTATGGGCCGCGATCGCGGCGGTCGCCTGTTCGGTGTCGAGCGCGTCGCAGGGGTCGACCACCACCATGTTCGGCATCGCGCGGAACAGCGCGAGATCCTCCGCCGCCTGGTGGCTCGGGCCGTAGCCGGAGGTCAGGCCGGGCAATGCGCAAACGATCTTCACGTCGCGGTCTTCTTCCGCGATCGTCTGGTGGATGAAGTCATAGGCCCGCCGCGAGGCGAAGACGGCATAGGTCGTGGCGAAGGGCGTGAAGCCCTCGCTCGCCAGCCCGGAGGCCGCGCCGAACAGGATCTGCTCCGCCATGCCCATCTGGTAGAAGCGGTCGGGATAGGCTTTCGCGAAGATGTGCAGGTCGGTGTATTTGCTCAGATCCGCCGTCATGCCGACGATGTCGGGTCGCGTCTCGGCCAGTGCGACGAGCGCATGGCCGAAGGGGGCAGGCTTCGTCGCCTGCCCCTCGGCGGCGATCGAGGCGATCATGGCCGACGTCGTCAGGCGCGGCTTGCCCGGGGTCGGGGGAGAGAAGACCGGCTTCATGGGTTCCTCCCGGCGTCCAGCGCCGCGAGGGCGAGCTGCCACTCATGGGCTTCGATGCGGATGAAGTGGCTCTTGTCGCGCGTCTCGAGGAAGGGCACGCCCTTGCCCATCAGCGTGTCGGCCACGATCATGCGCGGCTGCGGCAGCGGATGCTGCCGCGCCCGGTCGAAGGCCTCGCGCACCGCCTCGATATCGTTGCCGTCGACGCGCTGGGCATACCAGCCGAAGGCCTCGAGCTTCGGCACCAGCGGCTCGAAGCCCATCATCTGGGTCGAAGGCCCGTCGGCCTGCATGTTGTTGATGTCGACGATGGCGATCAGGTTGTCGAGCTTGTGGTGGGCGGCGGCCATGATCGCCTCCCAGACCGAGCCCTCGTCGAGCTCGCCGTCCGAGAACAGGGTGTAGACGAAGCTGGGCGAGCCCTTCCGCTTCAGGCCGAGGCACTTGCCGACCGCGATCGACAGGCCGATGCCGAGCGACCCGCCGGACATCTCCATGCCCGGCGTGTACTGGGCCATGCCCGACATCGGCAGGCGGCTGTCGTCGGTGCCGTAGCTCTCCAGCTCCTCCTCGGGGATCACGCCGGCCTCGATCAGCGCCGCATAGAGCGCGATGGCGTAGTGGCCGTTCGAGAGCAGGAAGCGGTCCCGCCCCTCCCAGTCCGGATCCTCCGGCCGGTAGGTCATCGCGTGGAAATAGGCGACCGAGAGGACGTCGGCGATGTCGAGCGCCTGGGCGATGTAGCCCTGGCCCTGCACCTCGCCCATCAGCACCGCATTGCGGCGGATGCGATAGGCGCGGTCGGCCAGCGAAGTGTTCGGGCGGTCAGCCATGGATCAGCATGCCTCCATTCACGTCGATCACGGCCCCGGTCACATAGGAAGACAGGTCGGAGGCCAGGAAGAGATAGCAGCCGGCCACGTCCGAGGCGTCGCCCAGGCGACTGAGCGGAATGCCCTTGATGATGTCGGCCCGCATCGTGTCGGTCAGCTTGCCCTGCGTGATGTCGGTCTGGATCAGGCCAGGCGTGATGCAGTTGACGCGGATGCCGTCGGGGCCGAATTCCCGGGCCATCGCTTTGGCCAGGCCGAGGACGCCGGCCTTGGCGGCGGAGTAATGCGGTCCGCCGAAGATGCCGCCGCCGCGCTGCGCCGAAACCGACGACATGCAGGCGATCGAGCCGCGGCGACGGGCCTGCATGCTCGGCAGGAAGGCCTGGCTGAGGAACAGCACGCCCTTGGTGTTGATGTCGAGGATGCGGTTCCAGCTGCGCTCGTCGATCTCGAGCGTCTTCACCGGCTGGGTCACCCCGGCATTGTTGATCAGGATGTCGAGATGGCCGAAGGCGGTGAGGACCGCCGCGGCGGCCGCCTCGCAGGAAGCCTTGTCGGCGACATCGCAGGCGACCCCGACATGATCGGGGCCGAGTTCGGCCGCCGCGCTCTGCGCCGCCGCGGCATCGATGTCGAGAATGGCGACGCGCGCGCCGTGGCGGGCGAAGAGCTTCGCGGTGGCGAGCCCGATGCCGCGCAGGCTGGCCGCCCCCGAAATGGCGGCCGTCTTGCCCTCGAGGAGCATGCTGTTTCCTCCGTTGAACCGCGCCCCTGGCAGAGCGTCTCCTTGGCGCCAGAGAAGCAGCACGCGGCCAGCATGGACAAACGGTCGTTTTTCAACCTAGCATGAATTGAATTCATCTGAGGGCGGCGCTGAGCGGACCGCCTCCGTCGAATCGTCGCCTGGAGCGTGATTCTCCTGCAATCCTGCGTTCCCGCGTGAAGCGAGATCAATCATCCGTGCTGAACCAGATCTCCCTGTCGGCCCTTCGCGCCTTCGAGGTCGTGGCGCGGCGCGGCTCGCAGAAGGCGGCGGCCGACGAGCTGCGGCTCTCGCCCAGCGCCGTCTCGCACGCGGTCAAGAATCTCGAACGGGCGATGGGCGTCCAACTGATCGAACGCGACGGCCGCAACGTCCGGCTCACCGTCAACGGCGCTGTTCTGATGCGCCATGTCTCGGCCGCGTTCGAGCATCTCGGCCGTGGCGTCGAAGCGGTGTCCGCCCGCTCCGGCCAGCGGATTCTGCGCCTGCATGCGGCCCCGTCGATCGCGTCCGCGATTCTGGCGCCACGACTGTCGGATTTTCTCGGCCGACACCCCGGCGTCGAGGTCCGGCTCTCGGCCGGGACCGACTACACGCGCTTCACCACGGATGATTTCGATGCCGACGTGGTCTACGGCCCGGTCCATGCCGCCGGCGTGATCGCGGTGCCGCTCGGCAGCGAGACGGTGACGCCGCTCTGCTCGCCGGAACTCGCCGCGGCCATCGAGACTCCCGCCGACCTGCTGCGCTGCAATCTGATCCTGAGCGACAACAAGCAGCTGCGCTGGCCGCACTGGTTCGAGGCGAACGGGCTGGCGCCGACGCTGCAGCACACCCTGCGGTTCGACCGCAGCTTCCTCGCGCTCGGCGTGGCGGCCGACGGGCTGGGCGTGGCGCTCGAATCGACCCTTCTCGCCCGCCGCGACCTTGCCAATGGCCGGCTCGTGGCGCCGCTGCGCGGCCGCAGTGTCGATGTCGTCGATGTCGGCCATCACCTCGTCTACCCACGCGAGACCCGGCAGGGCGGGCTGATCGGCCTCTTCTCCGGCTGGCTCGTCGACGAGGTCGGCCGCGCCGGCAGCCCCGGCCGTGCGTGAGGCTGGAACACCCGCGCTCCCGCCGTCAGCCACTCGTCGCCCGCGTTTCAGCTTCGATCCAGCCGGCGAGCCGCATCGTGTCGGGCCGGTTGCGCACCCCCGGCGTCGCGGCCAGTGGCCCGCCCTGCACCGTGCGCTCGACCGATCTCGGCAGGCGCTTCAGCAGCGGCAAGCCGAATTCGGTTTCCAGACTGCGGACATGCCGGCTGATCGCGCCATGGGTGACGCCCAGTTCGGCGGCGGCGGACATGCTGTTGAGCCGCCTCCGAACAGAGCGCAGCCTCGGCCGGCTCGCTCTCGGGCAAGATCGCCCAGCTCAACGACCTCGTCGCCGCCTTCAAGACCGGGCCGGAGTCGGGCCGCGCCGCGCAACCGGCTCCGGCGAGCGAGCCCGCCCGCCTGCGCCAGCTCGCGGAAGCCGCCTTCGCCCAGACCAGGGCGCCGGCAGCCCGGGCTGCCGCCCCGGTCGCGGCGCCGCCACCACGCGCGCCGGCCAAGAAGGTCGCCAACAGCCGGTCGGGCGACGCCGGCCGGGAAGAGTTCTGAGCCGGTCGATCCAAGTCACGGTGTTCGTCTTGCGAAGCTGCCTGCAAAGAGCGCGCAGACGACGAGCGAATCGGTGATGATGCCCCAGCCGCTGTGGGTGATCGTGGAGAGCGGCCTATTGGATGTCCCTGCCGGCCGGCGTCGGTGTCGGGCTGGACATGACGCGGGGAGCGGCATGCAGGATTTCGAGGCGGGGACGATCGAGAGCTGGCTCACCGGGACGTTGCTCCCCGGCTGGCTGCACCGGGTCTGGTCGGCCGACCGGCCGGGCTATGTCGAGATGGTGTCGCCCGATGGTTTGGCCCTCGAAAGCGACGCGCGCAGCACGCTGGTGACGGCGCGGCTGGCCTATGTCTTCAGCCATGCCCACCTCCTCGGGGTACCGGGGACGCTCGATGCGGCGCGTCACGGCATGGATTTCCTCTGGCACGGCTGCCGCCGCCCGGAGGGGCACTTCAGCCATCGCTGCACCGCTCGGGGCGAGCCCGTCGATCCGAAGTCGGATTTTTATGACCTTGCCTTCGTGCTCTTCGCCTGCGGCTGGTTCGCGCGGGCCAGCGGCGAGTCCGTCTGGCTGGAGCGGGCGGAAGCGGTGATGGGCTTCATCCAGACGACGCTCGCCCATCCCGAGGGCGGCTTCGCCGAGGACACGCTGGGCAGCCTGCCGCGCCGGCAGAACCCGCATATGCACCTCCTCGAAGCCTGCCATGCCCTGGCCGAAAGCGGTGGCGGCGACCGCTGGCTCGCCCGGGCCGAGAGCCTGGTGCGGCTGATGCAGGAGCGCATGCTCGACGCCGGCACCGGGTCGCTCGGCGAGTTCTTCACTGAAGATTGGCAGCCCGCCGCCGGCCGGGCGGGGCAGATTCGCGAGCCCGGACATCACTATGAATGGACCTGGCTGCTGCATCATCACGACCGCCTCACCGGCGACCGTAAAGCGCGGGCGGCAGCGCTCTCTCTCTATAGCTTTGCCGACCGCTACCATGGTCGAGACCCGGCGCACGCGGTCGTCAACGAGATCGCGCCCGATGGCAGCCTGCTCGACGGCGCCTGCCTGCTCTGGCCGCAGACCGAATATCTCAAGGCCCTGGCAGTGCGCGTCGAGTTCGAGCATGACGCAGAGGCGGCGGCCCGGCTCGACCCGCATCTGGCTCTCGTCTTCACGCGCTTCGTCGATCGCGGCAGCGGCCTGTGGATCAACCGCATCGACGCCGCCGGGGCGCCCGACCGGGGAGCGGTTCCGGTTCGCGTGCTCTACCATCTGCTGCTGGCGATGGTGGAGGTCGTGCGCGTCAAGCGACTGGTCGCCGCGCGAGTCTGAGCGAAAGGGCCGGGCGCGGCGGCCGGAGCGGCCTTGTGCTGCGGGGCAATTCTGCGCCATATCGATCGAACGAGAATACAGACCCTGTGCCGGCTCAGTTTGGCATCGTGGGCGCCGGGCCGGATGACGCATGGTTTCTGTCGAGCTGAAAACCGTTTCGAAGACCTGGGGCGGCGCGGCGGCGGTCGACGAGGTCAGCTTCACGGTGGAAGGGGGCAAGCTCGTCGCGCTGCTCGGCCCCTCGGGCTGCGGCAAGTCGACCACGTTGCGCCTGATCGCGGGCCTCGAGGACACCAGCAGCGGCGCGATCCTGATCGGCGGCCGCGATGTCACCCGGGCCGAGCCGTCCCAGCGCGGGATCGCGATGGTGTTCCAGAACTATGCGCTGTTCCCGCATCTGACGGTGGCACAGAACATCGCCTTCGGTCTCGAGGTGCGCAAGGTCCCCAAGGCGGAGCGCGACAGCCGGCTGGCGCGCGCGGCCGACATCCTCGGTCTCGAGGGCCTGCTCGACCGCAAGCCCTCGCAATTGTCCGGCGGGCAGCAGCAGCGGGTGGCCTTGGGCCGGGCCGTCGTCGCGGAGGCTCCCGTCTGTCTGATGGACGAGCCGCTCTCGAACCTCGATGCACAGCTGCGCGTCGAGATGCGCCGCGAGATCCGCGAGCTCCAGCAGCGGCTGGGCATCACCATGGTCTATGTCACGCATGATCAGGTCGAGGCGATGACGATGGCCGATCAGGTCGTGCTGATGCGCAACGGCCGCATCGAGCAGGATGCCCCGCCCGACGAGATCTACGAGAACCCGGCGAGCATCTTCGTCGCGCGCTTCGTCGGCACGCCGCCGATGAACGTCGTGCCGCTTCCGGCGGTGCTGGCCGCCGGTGGGGCGGGGCTTCTGACGCCCCCGCCGGGGCATGACCCGGCGGCGCTGGCGCTCGGCATCCGGCCCGAGATGACCGAACTGGGCGAGAGCGGCATCGCGGCGGAGGTCGTGGCGGTCGAGTATCTCGGCGCCGATACGCTGGTCGAAACCCGCATCGCTGGGCACGGCTTCATCGTCCGGCGGGCGGGCAAGGTGCGCACCAGGCCGGGCGAAACCGTCTACATCACATTGTCACAATCGGCATTGCACTGGTTCGACCAGGCGTCCGAGCGCAAAGTGGCTGCGGGTTAAGATCCGTTCACAAGGGTCGGGCGCAATCCACCTCACCAGGGAGAAGACAAAATGGACAGGCGTGACGTATTGAGCGGCGCTGCGGCGCTTGCGGGATCCTTGGCCCTGCCGGGCCTCGCCCGGGCGCAGGCGGCGACCGAGGTTTCCTTCTTCTACCCGGTCGCCGTCGGCGGGCCGATCACCAAGCTGATCGACACCTACGCGGCCGATTTCGAGAAGGAGAACCCGTCGATCAAGCTGAAGCCGATCTATGCCGGCACCTATCAGGAGACCATCGTCAAGGCGCTGACCGCGCACAAGAGCGGCACGCCGCCGGTGACCTCGGTCCTGCTCTCCACCGACATGTTCACGCTGATCGACGAGGACGCGATCGTCCCCTTCGACTCCTTCGTGAAGACCGAGGACGACAAGAAGTGGCTCGCCTCCTTCTTCCCGGCCTTCATGGAAAACAGCCAGACCGGTGGCAAGACCTGGGGCATTCCCTTCCAGCGCTCGACGGTGGTGCTCTACTGGAACAAGGAGCTCTTCAAGGAGGCCGGACTCGACCCCGAGAAGCCGCCGGCGAGTTGGGCCGAGCAGCTCGAATTCGCCCAGAAGCTGACCAAGAAGGACGCCTCGGGCAACGTCACCCAATGGGGCATCCAGATCCCGTCCTCGGGCTTCCCCTACTGGCTGTTCCAGGGCCTCTCGACGCAGGCCGGCGCGATCCTCGCCAATGCCGCCGGCAACACGACCAACTACGCCGACCCCGCCGTGGTCGAGGCGCTGCAGTACTGGGTCGACCTCGCGCAGAAGCACAAGGTCCATCCTCCGGGCATCGTTGAATGGGGCACCACGCCGAAAGACTTCTTCGAGAAGAAGGTCGCCATGATGTGGACCACCACGGGCAACCTGACCAATGTCCGCAGCAACGCCAAATTCCCCTTCGGCGTCGCCATGCTGCCGGCCGGCAAGCGCCGCGGCAGCCCGACCGGCGGCGGCAATTTCTACCTCTCGAAGAAGGCCACTCCGGCCCAGCAGGAGGCCGCCTTCAAGTTCATCCGCTGGATCACGACGCCCGAGCGCGCCGCCCAGTGGGGCATCGACACCGGCTATGTCGCGGTCTCGCCCGCGGCCTATGAGACGGCGGCGATGCAGGCTTACGCCAAGGACTTCCCGCCGGCGCTGGTGGCGCGCGACCAGCTTCCGCATGCGGTGGCCGAACTCTCGACCCATGAGAACCAGCGCGTGACCAAGGCGCTCAATGACGGGCTGCAGGCCGCGCTGACCGGCACCAAGCCGCCCAAGAAGGCGTTGGAGGATGCGCAGGCCGAGGCCGAACGCATCCTGAAGCCCTATCGCTGAGACTTCGGATTCGCCTTGCGATGAACACCCGCGCGACCGCCACGGTCCATGGCTGGCTGCTTCTGCTGCCGGCCATGGCCTGTCTGGCCCTCTTCACGCATTGGCCGGCGGTCGCGAGCCTCATCGAGAGCTTTTACTCGACACCCAAGGCGCGCCGCCCGGCGCGCTTCGTCGGGCTCGACAATTACGAGCAACTCCTCGCCGATCCGATCTTCTGGAAGGCGATGTCGAACAATCTCTGGTTCGCGCTCGGCACCATCCCGACCTCGATCGCGCTCGCGCTGCTGATGGCGGTCTGGGTCAACGACAAGATCGTCGGGCGGACCTGGGTGCGCATGGCCTTCTTCACGCCGACGATCCTGCCGATGATCGCGGTCGCCAACATCTGGCTGTTCTTCTTCACGCCGCAATACGGGCTCCTGGAGCAGATCGTCGGGCTGTTCGGCGGGCGCAGCACCAACTGGCTTGGTTCTCAGGACACGGCGCTCGCGGCGATCACGATCGTCGCAATCTGGAAGGAAGCCGGCTTCTTCATGATCTTTTACCTCGCAGCGCTGCAGGCCCTGCCGCCCAGTCTCGGCGAGGCGGCGGCGATCGAGGGCGCCTCGCGCTGGACTTACTTTCGGCGCATCCAGTTCCCGCTGCTGATGCCGACGACACTGTTCGTCCTGATCAATGCGGTCATCAACGCCTTCCGTATGGTCGACCACATCTTCGTCATGACGCGGGGCGGGCCCGACAATGCGACGACGCTGCTGCTGTTCTACATCTACCAGGTCGGCTTCAGCTTCTGGGATACGGCCTATGCGGCGACGCTGACCTGCGTGCTGCTCGTGCTGCTCGCGCTCGTCGCCTTCGTACAGTACGGCCTCCTCGAGCGCAGGACGCATTATCGATGAGCGCGCCCGCCCCCCAGCCGGTCGCCTCCGCGACGCGCTCGGACCCCTACGCCCCCAAGGGCCTGTCGCTGACGCTGGAATCGACCGGGGCGATCCTGCTGGCGCTGCTCTGGGTGCTGCCGCTCGCCTACGCGATCTGGGCCGCAATCCATCCGGCCGAGTACACCACGCGCTTCGTCCTGACCGCGCCGCTGACACTCGACAACTTCACCCGGGCCTGGGCGGCGGCGCCCTTCGCGCGCTATTTCCTCAACACCTTCATCCTGGTGACGATGATCCTCGCCTTCCAGCTCGTGCTGGGGACGCTGGCGGCCTATGCGCTGGCACGGCAGGATTTCTGGGGCCGCGACATCGCCTTCGCGCTGATCCTGGCGCAGCTGATGATCATGCCCGATGCGCTGATCGTCGAGAACTACCGCACGCTGGCCAGGCTCGATCTGATCGACACCATCCCCGCCATCGCGCTGCCCTATATCGCCTCGGCCTTCGGCATCTTCCTGCTGCGGCAGACCTTCAAGACCGTGCCCAAGGAACTCGACGACGCAGCCCGCGTCGAGGGCGCGAGCCCGCTGCAGGTGCTGATGAAAGTCTATGTCCCGCTCGCGAAGCCGACCTACATCGCCTACGGGCTGGTCTCCGTGAGCTATCACTGGAACAACTTCCTCTGGCCTTTGCTGGTGACGAATTCGGTCGAGTCGCGCCCGCTCACAGTGGGGCTGCAGGTGTTCTCGTCGAGCGACCAGGGCATCGACTGGGCGGTGATCTGTGCCGCGACGCTGATGACTTCGGCCCCGCTGCTGATCGGCTTCCTGCTGTTCCAGCGCCAGTTCGTGCAGAGCTTCATGCGCGCCGGCATCAAGTGACCAAGGCTCCACCGCGATGAAGCTGATCCGATGAAGCTGATCACCTGGAACATCCAGTGGGCCCGCGGAACCGACGACCGCGTCGATCCCCGCCGCATCGTCGACCATGCCAAGGCGATGGCCGATTTCGACGTGCTCTGCCTGCAGGAAGTCGCGGCGAACTTTCCCGATCTCGACGGCAATGACGACACCGACCAGTTCGCGCTGTTCGCAGACATGCTGCCGGGCTTCACCGCGATCGAGGGCATCGGCGTCGATGTCGATGACGGACGAGGCGGGCGCAAGCGCTTCGGCAACCTGATCCTGACCCGCTATCGCGTCGCGCAGGCCCTGCGCCATCTCCTGCCCTGGGAGGCGGCGGCGACGCGCAACATGCCGCGTGTGCTGGTCGAGGCGGTCGCCGAGACGCCGCTGGGGCCGGTGCGGCTGATGACGACGCATCTCGAATATTCATCGCCGGTCCTCCGGGCGGCCCAGGTCGAAGGCATCCGGGAGGCGCACCGCATGGCCGCGTCCCGCGCCCGCACGCCGCGCGCTCCCGGCCCGCACACCTATGCGCCGACGCCGAACACGGCGAGCGCGATCCTGACCGGCGATTTCAACATGCGGCCGGACGATCCCGCGCTGGCGCGACTGATGGCGCCCTTCGACGACGGCACGCCGCTGCTGCGCGATCTCTGGCCCGTGCTGATGGGCGACGCCTCACCGCCGCCCACCGCCTTCATCGTCGATCAGACCTATGGTCCGCCCGGCTGCCTCGACTATGTGCTGGCGACGCCGGATCTCGCAGCCCGCGCCCGCAGCATCCTATGCGATGTCGACACCCGCGCCTCCGACCACCAGCCCATCATGGTCGAGTTCGATGCGGGCTGACGGCCGGCCCGGAAGGGCGCGATGATGTTTTCGCGACGCGATCTCGATCGGTTGAACGGCATCCTCGCCGAGGCGGCACGGCGCGAGATCATGCCGCGATTCCGCAAGCTCGGGGCCGGGGAGGTCCGCGAGAAGGCGGCGCCGGGCGATCTCGTGACGGAGGCCGACGAGGCGGCCGAGCGCTTCATCTTCGCCGAGCTCGAGCGGGCCTTCCCGGGTGCGCTGCTCGTCGGCGAGGAGGCCGCGACGCGCGATCCGGCCGTACTGGCGCGCCTCGCCGACGCCGAACTCGCCTTCGTCATCGATCCGGTCGACGGCACGCTGAATTTTGCCAGTGACCTGCCGCTCTTCGCCGTCATGGCCGCCGCGCTCGTCAGGGGCGAGGCCGCGGGAGCGGTGATCCACGACCCCTTGCTGGACGACAGCGCCCTCGCTTTGCGGGGCGAGGGCGCCTGGCTGCAGGACCCTGCCGGCATGTCCCGCGAGTTGCGCGTCGGCGGGCCGGTGGCCGCGGCGTCGATGAACGGCATGGCGAGCTGGCAGTATTTTCCCGAGCCGATGCGCAGCGCGCTGCCGGCTCGTTTCCCCGCCTTCGCCAGCGTGGCGTCGTTGCGGTGCTGCGGGCAGGAATACCGCCTCGCCGCCGCGGGGCGCTGCGACTTCCTGCTCTATGGCGGCCTCAACCCCTGGGACCATGCGCCCGGCGTCCTGCTGTTCAGCGAGGCCGGCGGCCATGCCCGCATGCTCGACGGCGGCCACTACAGGCCCGGCCAGCCTTCGACCGGGCTGCTCTGCGCGCCCGATCCCGAGAGCTGGCAGGCGATCAGGACCGCCCTGACCGGCTGAGGCCCCGCCGCCCGGAGCGGCGTCCGCGCCTCAGCCATCCAGCGATCCGACGAACACCTCGCAGCCGTCGTCGCGCGCGACGGAGACCAGGATGAGGCCGGAGGCCTGGGCTCGGGAAATGGCGAGGGAGGTCGGCGCGGATACCGAGACGAGCGCAGGCGCACCTAGAATCGAGGCTTTCTCGACCATCTCGAACGAGGCCCGGCTGGTAACGACGATGAAGCCTTCGGCCGGGGACAGGCCTGCGCGGAGCACGGCGCCGATCAGTTTATCGAGCGCGTTGTGGCGCCCGACATCCTCCCGCGCCATCAGGATCCGGCCGTCGAGATCGGACCAGGCAGCCGCGTGCACGGAGCGCGTCCGCCCATGAAGCGGCTGGTGGTTCTTGATCGTCGCCACGGCGGTTGCGACCGCGGTGGCGCCCAGCGACGCGCGCCGGGCGGGACCCGGCCTGGCGCGCGGCAATTGGCTCGCATCCTCGATCCCGCAGACACCACAGGATGTCCGGCCCGAAAGACGGCGCTGCCGTCCCAGATGGGTGCGAAACCGGTCCGGCGCCAGATTGACCTCCAGCGTGATCGCCTCCGGCTCGGCGATGATGTCGATGCCGCGGATCTCGCCGGCGGATTCGATGATCCCTTCCGTCAGACTGAACCCCGTGACGAAGTCCTCAAGGTCGAGCGGCGTCGCCATCATCACGGCATAGGGGAGGGACCCATAGCGGATGTTAACCGGCCATTCGACGGCGACTTCCGTGTCCCGCGCCAGGGGATCGTCGTCACGATAGCGCCAGCACGTGCTCGGCACAGGCAGGCAGGCGGGAGCGAGCGAGGGGCCGGTATCCATGTCAGGATCGCTCCTTTCGGTCCGCCGGAACCGGGGCGTCGGAACGGGAATGTCGCGCCGCTGGCATGGGCGCGAAGGCAAGCCAGTACGCACTCGCGATGAAGGCGCCGCCGATAACGTTGCCGATCGTCGCCGGCACCAGATTACCGACGACGCCCGCCAGAGCCAGCGGCTCCTGGCCCGGCATCGACGCCGCAACGAGCCAGCCATAGGGCAGCAGGTACATATTGGCGACGGAGTGCTCGAGCCCGGCCGCCACGAAGGCCGCGACGGGAAGGGTCAGGCCGGCGAGCTTCTGGGTCACGCTCTGCCCTGCATAGGCCGACCAGACGGCGAGGCAGACCAGCATGTTGGCGAGGATACCGCTCGCCAGCGTGGCCAGAAAAGCAGACTCCATCTTGCCGCGGGCGAGGTCGACCGCCGTGCGGCCGATCGCGCCGTCCCGGCTCTCGTGCAGCCCGGCGCCATAGACCAGCAGAGCGAGCAGGAGGGCTCCCGCGAAATTGGCGGCGAACACGAGCAGGAGCGCCGTCAGCGCCTGGGGGAGGGCGATCTGCCGCGCCAGCACCGCGCCGGTCATCATCGTGTTGCCGGTGAAGAGTCCGGCTCCCGCGATCATGACGAGCCCCAGCCCGGCCGCGAAGACGAGGCCCGCCACCACCTGGCCGATGCCGTAGGGCAGGCCGCCGGCCTCCGTCAGCGCGATGGTGGCAAACAGCCCGCCGAAGCCGATATAGAGCCCGGCGAGGATGCCGAGAACGAGCATGGTCCGCAGCGGCAGCGCCGCCTTCTCGGCCAGGGCGTCGAAGACGACGCCCAGCAGGTCGCGCGGAGCCGGGACGGCCGACGACGCGCTCATTCGACGGTGACCCGGATCGGGATGCTCTTCGCAGCCGGCGTCTTGCTTTCCTGCGCATGGTGCCAGAGCGGCAGCAGCGCGTTGCACTCCGGGAAATAGGCGGCGCAGGTGCCCGACGGGATATCGTAGTCGACGACCTCGAATCCGCCCATGCTGCGGTGGATGCCGTCGTCCACGGCCGTTGTCAGCCTGACCCGCCCCTTGGCCGCGACGCCGAAGCGGATCCGGTCGTCGGGGTTGATCATGACGACCATGCGCGAGTTGTGGATGCCTCTCAACCGGTCGTCATAGCCATAGACCGTGGTGTTGAATTGGTCGTTCGAGCGCAGCGTGATCAGCCGCAGGACCGTGTTGTCGGTGCCGTCGTCGAAGCTCGCCGAAAGCCCGCTCGGCAGCTTGAAATTGGCCTTGCCGCTGTCGGTCTCCCATTCACGATGACGGGCCGCCACCGGCCGTGGGAAGCCGCCGGGTATATCGAGCCGCTGGTTGAACCGGCTGAACTGGTCCGGATAGGTCGCCTCGATCGCGTCGCGCACCCGTGCGTAATCGCCGACCCACTCGTCCCAGGGGACCTTCGGGTTCGCCGGCAGCGTGGCCTTCGCCATCTCCGCCACGATCCGAGGCTCGGACAGCAGGGTTTCGGCCGCCGGCTTCCATTTGCCGCGAGAGGCATGGATGCAGGTGGTCGAATCTTCGATGGTGACGATCTGGGGGCCGCTCGTCTGGTGGTCGATCTCGGACCGGACCAGTGTCGGCAGAAGGTAGCTCGTCCGGCCGGTGACGAGGTGGCAGCGGTTGAGCTTGGTCGCGATTTGGACCGACAGATCGATGCCGCCCCATTTCGCCTCCATCAGCTCCCGCTCCGGGATGGCGCGGACGAAGTTGCCGCCGAGGCCGATGAAGGCGTCGATCTCGCCCGCGATGATCGCCTCGCAGGTATCGACCGTCGCCATGCCGTCCTCGCGTGGCGGTTCGAAGCCGAACTGCTCGGCCAGGCGGTCCAGCGGCACCAGCTCGGTCTTTTCGGCGATGCCGACGGTTCGCTGCCCCTGGACATTGGAATGGCCGCGCACGGGGCAGATCCCGGCGCCGGGCTTGCCGATCTGTCCGCGCATCAGCAGCAGGTTGACCAGCATCTGGACGCTGTCGACCCCGAGCCGGTGCTGCGTCAGCCCCATCCCATAGATCGCGATGACGGCTTTGGCCCCGGCATAGGTCGTCGCGGCGGCCTCGAGAGCCGCACGCGGCAGCCCGGAGGCCTCGATGATCTCGGGCCATCCGGTCTCGCGCAGCCTGGCCTCGAAGGCCGCGAAACCCTGGGTATGCTCGGCGATGAAGGCCTCGTCGAGAACAGGTGGCCGGCCTGCCGACTTGGCCGTGTCGTGCAGGGCGAGGACGGCCTTGCCGATGCCCAGCATCGCGGCGATGTCGCCGCCGGCTCGGACCTGATGGTACTGCGTCGCGATCTGCGTCGGCGCGTTGGTCAGCATCTGGCCCGGCCGCTGCGGATTGACGAAGGACTCCCAGCCCCGCTCCCGCAACGGGTTGAAGACCACGATCGGCGCATCGCGCTCGCGCACCTGCTGGAGAGTGTGCAGCAGGCGCGGCGAGTTGGTCCCGACATTCTGACCGAAGGAGAGGATGCAGTCGGTCTTGCCGAAATCATCGAGCAGGACGGTGCCGACCGGCGTGCCGATGCTCTGCGGCAGCGCGACGGAGGTGGTCTCGTGGCACATGTTCGAGCTGTCGGGCAGGTTGTTGTGCCCGTAGAGCCGCGCGAAGAGCTGGTACATGTACGAGGTTTCGAGCGAGGCCCGGCCCGAGGCGTAGAAGACCGTCTTCTTGGGGTCGTAGCTCTTGAGCCTGGCCCCGATGTCGGCGAAGGCCTCCGCCCAAGGCACTTGGATATAGCGGTCGCTCTTGGCGTCGTAGCGCATCGGATGCGTCAGGCGCCCGGCGTTTTCGAGGTCGTAATCCGACCAGCCGAGGAGTTCCGTGACGCTGTGTCGTGCGAAGAAATCGGGTGTCGTGCGGCGGGCGGTCATGTCCCAGAACGTCGCCTTGGCCCCGTTCTCGCAGAACTCCGCGAGATGCGGCTCGCCGGGTTTGGTCCAGGCGCAGCTTGTGCAGGCATAGCCACCGACCTTGTTGTGGTCCTTCATCAAGCTGCCCGCCGTCGTCACGGCGCGCTGCCTCGTCGCATGCTTGCCCAGCGACTTGACGGACCCCCAGCCTCCCGTCGGCTGGGCATAGGGCTTGTAGCGCACGCGACGGGCCATCCGGTCCTCCTGAAAACTCCCTTTCAGACCCAATGGACCAGTGACGGGTTGGTTCCTCCTGCAGGTTGAAGTGTCGCAGCCGGAGCGTTCAGACGCGGTCGTCGCGGCGGCGGCCGGCGGCTACAGACAGTGGGCGGG
>NZ_JAUXYO010000244.1 GCF_030694325.1 Allobosea sp.
AGCACCGGTCCATCGCCTCGGTAGATCTTGCTCTCGAGATACCGCTCGATGCCGAAGCGCACGACGACGCCGATGGAGGCGGCGACCGGCACGGCGAGCAGCAGCCCGAGGAAGCCGAACAGCGAGCCGAAGGCCAGCAGCGCGAACATCAGCCAGACCGGGTGGACGCCGATCGAGTCGCCGACGAATTTCGGCTGGAAGATGTTGCCCTCGAGGAACTGCCCGGCGGCGAAGACGGCGAGCGTCGCCAGCGGCCAGGTCCAGTCCGGCCAGAACTGGACGATGGCGACGCCGACCGACAACACCAGCCCGGTCAGCGAGCCGACATAGGGGATGAACGAGAGAAAGCCCGAGATGATGCCGATCAGGGCGCCGAAATTGACCCCGAGCAGGGTCAGCCCCACAGCATAGAAGAGGCCCAGCAGAACGCAGACCAGAGCCTGGCCTCGCAGGAAGCCGGCGATGGCGACGTCCATTTCGCGCAGCAGGCCGCGAATCGTATCGCGGTGGTCGAGCGGCAGCCAGCTGTCGACGGTGGCGCACATGCGATCCCAGTCGACCAGCAGGTAGAAGGCGATCACGGGGGTCAGCACCAGGAGCGAGAAGACGCCGACGATGGCCGTGCCGCCGGTCCAGAGCGATTGAAGCACGCTGCCGACCCATTTGGTCGCCTCGCCGACGAGGTTGCCCAGCGAATTCTGGGCCTCCTCGGTCAGCTTGGTGCCGCCGAAGCGCTCGAGCCAGGGGCCGCCCTGCTCCAGCACCAGCGTCTGGAGGCGCTGTGCATCGGCCGGCAGCCGCGCCACCAGCCCCGCCAACTGCTGGCCGAGGAGCGGCACCAGCAGCACCAGTGCGAGCACGAAAATGATCAGGAACACCACGAGGATGACGATGGTGGCCGCGAGCCGGCTCATCCCGATGCGTTCGAGGCGGTCGGCCAGCGGGTCGAGCAGATAGGCCAGCGCCAGGGCCGCGATGAACGGGAGGAGGACGTCGCGAAACACGACGAGGAACAGCACGAGCACCGCCAGCGACAGCAGCCAGAACCCGATTTGGCGTTGCAGTGTCATCTCTGGCCTTTCGCGGATCCGGTGGTGCCGACGACAAATGGAGCGGCGGAGTGAAGGTTCCAAGATCGCGCAGAACAATCGCACCGGCGAGACGACAGCTTGGCGATCTCACGCCGCCATATGGCGCAGCCAGAAGGCGAGATAGGCCGCCATCGAGGCGAGCGTCAACACCGCCACCACGCCGGCGCCGATCGTGATCGCGAGGCCGGGTTCGAAGCCGAAGGCGCGCGAGCCGAGCAGCAGCGCCGCGAAGAGGAGTTGAGCCAGCGTGTTGAGTTTGCTGACGGAAAAAGGCGCGATCGGCAGGGGCCTGCTCATCATCCAGGACAGGATCACCGCCGCGACGATCATGACGTCGCGCGACACCACCAGGACCACGAGCCAGGGCGGCACCGCGCCGACGAGCGCGAGGGTGACGTAGATCGAGACGATCAGCGCCTTGTCGGCGATCGGATCGAGATAGGCGCCGAGGTCGCTGGCCATGGCGAAGCGACGGGCGAGGTAGCCGTCGAGCGCATCGGAAAGCCCCGCGATCGCGAAGACGAGAAAGGCTGCCAGCCAGCGCGCGTCCAGGATCATCATGATCGCGAGCGGGACCATCAATAACCGCGCGACGGTGATGAGGTTGGGCAGCGTCATGGGGCGGCTCCGCGACGGGTGCGGCAGGACGCTAGTCGATCGGGCCGCAAAGCGGAAATCGCGGAGCGGGCGCGTCGGTTGGGGCGCCCCCGCGCGGCCGCCCCGCCTTGATCAGTCGATGTCCTCGACCTCGACCTCGGTGCCGTAGACGCGCTGCGCCAGAGAGGCCTCCATGAAAGGATCGAGCGCCCCGTCCAGCACCTCGGACGGCGCGGTGGACGCGACGCCGGTGCGCAGGTCCTTCACCAGCTGATAGGGCTGGAGCACATAGGAGCGGATCTGGTGGCCCCAGCCGATATCGGTCTTGGAGGCCTGCTCGGCATTGGCCTTCTCTTCCCGCTTCTTCAGCTCGACCTCGTAGAGCCGCGCGCGCAGCATGTCCCAGGCCTTGGCCCGGTTCTTGTGCTGGGAGCGCTCCTGCTGGCAGGACACCGCGATCCCCGACGGGATATGCGTGATGCGCACGGCCGAATCGGTGGTGTTGATGTGCTGACCGCCCGCTCCCTGGGCGCGGTAGGTGTCGATCCGGCAGTCGGATTCGTTGATGTCGATGACGATGCGATCGTCGACGACGGGATAGACCCAGACCGAGGCGAACGAGGTCTGCCGGCGGGCATTCGAATCGAAGGGCGAGATCCGCACCAGCCGGTGCACGCCGCTTTCCGTCTTGAGCCAGCCATAGGCGTTGTGGCCCTTGAACTGCAGCGTCGCCGATTTGATGCCGGCGGTGTCGCCGTCCTGGTATTCGAGCGTCTCGACCTTGAACTTCCGGCGCTCGCCCCAGCGCCGATACATGCGCAGCAGCATCTCGGCCCAGTCCTGGCTTTCGGTTCCGCCGGCGCCGGGATGGATCTCGAGATAGGTGTCGAGCATGTCGGCCTCGCCCGACAGCAGCGTCTCGACCTGCAGGCGTGCGGCTTCGACCTCGACGGCCTTGATGCCAGCCTCGCCCTCGGCGATCGAGGCCGCGTCATCCTCCATCTCGCCGAGCTCGATGAAGGTCAGGGCGTCGTCGAGATCACGCTCGAGCTTGAGGATGCCTTCGATCTGGGTTTCCAGCGAGGTCCGCTCGCGCATCAGCTTCTGCGCGGCGTCGGCATCGTTCCAGAAGTCGGGTCCCTCGGAGAGGGCGTTCAGTTCGGCGAGGCGGCGCTGGGCTTGATCCCAGTCAAAGATGCCTCCTCAGCAGTCCGATCGACTGCTTGGCGTTGTCGAGTTGCGTCTGGATTTCTGGGCGCATGCGAAAGGCCTTGATGAATCTGGCGTCGGGATAAGCGGGAACGGGCCCGGTGTAAACGGCATGACGGGCTCTCCCGCCATGCGCGACTTCAGGGCAGGCCCGACACGGACGCGAACGTCAGTAGAGCCCGCCGGTGCCGGAGCCGACGGCGCGGCCGCCACCCGGCGCCACGCTGAAGGGCGTCATGCCGTCGCCGGCCGCGCCGATCACCGAATAGCTGTCCGGCGGCGCCGTGCCGGGCTTGAAGGCCTCGAGGATTCCGCCCTCGCCGCCCGCGCGCATGCCGGTCTTGGGGTCGACGCGGATCAGCTTGATGCCGGCCGGCACGCGGAACGGCGTCGCCGGCTTGTCCTTGAGCGCCGCCATCATGAAGTCGCGGAAGATCGGCGCGGCATACTGGCCGGCGGTCGCCGAGGTGCCGAGCGATTTCGGCTTGTCGAAGCCCATATAGACGCCCACCGCGAGGTCCGGCGAGAAGCCGACAAACCAGACGTCCTTGGCGTCGTTGGTCGTGCCGGTCTTGCCGGCCAGCGGCTTGCCGACCGACTTGACCACGGTCGCCGTGCCGGCGTTGACCACGCTCTCCATGATCGAGACCATCTGATAGGCGGTCAGCGGGTCGAGCACCTGGTCGCGGTTGTCGATCAGGCGCGGCTCGCGCTGGTCGGCCCATTTCTCGGCGTTGCAGCCTTCGCAAATGCGCTGGTCGTGCCGGAAGATGGTGGCGCCCCAGCGGTCCTGGATGCGGTCGATCAGGGTCGGCCGGATCTTCTTGCCGCCGTTGACGAGCATCGCATAGGCAGCCGTCATCCGCATGACCGTGGTCTCGCCGGCCCCCAGAGACATCGACAGCACCGGCAGCATGTCGTCGTACACGCCGAAGCGGCGGGCATATTCGGCGATCAGCGGCATGCCGACGTCCTTGGCGAGCCGGACCGTCATCAGGTTCTTCGAGAACTGGATGCCGTAGCGCAGCGTCCGCGGACCGGTGAACTTGCCGTCGTAGTTGCTCGGCGTCCACATGCCGAGCCCGCCGCCCTGGTCGATCTCGACGGGGGCATCGAGCACGATCGAGGACGGCGTGTAGCCGTTGTCCAGGGCCGTGGCGTAGACGAAGGGCTTGAAGGAAGAGCCGGGCTGGCGCATCGCCTGCGTCGCCCGGTTAAACTCCGACTGGTCGTGGCTGAAGCCGCCGACCATGGCGAGCACGCGGCCCGAGAACGGGTCCATCACGGTGATCGCGCCGTTCACCTCCGGCAACTGGCGCAGGCGCACCTGTCCCGGGCGGTTTTCCATGGGCTCGACATAGACGACATCGCCCACCGCGACGGCCTGAGAGACGCGGGCGCGGCGTGTCCACTTGATGCCCTCGGCCCCGAGCGTGACGGTGTCGCGGTCGTTCTTGAGATGGCCCGAAGTCTCGCGCAGCGGGTGCAGGCCGAGGCGGGCGCTGTCGCCGGCGACATCGAGGACGACGGCCAAGCGCCAGGGCGCGACGTCGCCCAGCACCGGCAACTCGCCGATCGCGAGCCCCCAGTCGCGGGCGGAGAGTTCGAGCTTCTGGATCGCGCCGCGCCAGCCGCGCGCCTCGTCGAAGCGCACCAGGCCGTCGACGAGGGCCTTGCGCGCCATCAGCTGCATCTTCGGATCGACCGTGGCGCGCACGGAGAGACCGCCTTCGAGCAGCTTCTTCTCGCCGTAGCGGTCTTGCAGTTCGCGGCGGATCTCCTCGGCGAAATAGCCGGCGGCGATGTTGTTGGGCGAAACCGTTCGCGGGTTGACGCCGAGCGGCTGCTTCTTCGCCTGGTCGCCGATCTCGCGGCCGACGAAACCGTTCTCGACCATGCGGTCGATGACGTAGTTGCGGCGCTCGATGGCGCGCTCCCGGTTGCGGAAGGGATGGAGATCGGTCGGCGCCTTGGGGAGCGCGGCGAGATAAGCGGCCTCGTGCAGGTTCAGCTCATGCACCGACTTGCCGAAATAGTTCAGCGCCGCGGCGGCGATGCCGTAGCTGCCCTGCCCCGGCGCCGGCGCGCCGAGATAGATCTCGTTCAGGTAGAGCTCGAGGATCTTGTCCTTGGAGTAGGTCGACTCGATTCGTAGCGCGACCAGGGCCTCGCGAATCTTGCGCTCGATGTTCTGCTCGGAGCCGACGAGGAAGTTCTTGGCCACCTGCTGGGTGATGGTCGAGGCGCCCTGCGGCCTCCGGCCGGCGGCACGGTTGCGGAAATTGGTGATCGCCGCGCGCACGAGGCCTTCGGGATCCACGCCGATATGCTTGTAGAAATTTTTGTCCTCGGCCGAGAGATAGGCCTCGATCACGAGTTTCGGCACGGCCTGAATCGGCAGATAGAGCCGGCGCTCGCGGGCGAATTCGGCGATCAGCGAGCCGTCGCCGGCATGGACGCGGGTCATCACCGGCGGCTCGTAGTTCCGCAGCTGCGCTGAATCGGGCAGGTCCTGCGAGTAATGCCAGAGCAGGACGCCCGCGACGGCGGCGCCGATCACGAAGGCGATGGCGCCAGCGGCGAACAACCAACCGAACAGTCGCAGGATAAACCGCATCTCAGGCCCTGGCCCTTGCTTCGTGAACAGCCGGCAGCGAAGCCGGACGGCCCTTTTCAAATCAGCTCTATAACACGGCGCCCGTGGCCAAACCGTGGCCTCGCGACCACATGACGCATCGTCGCGTCGCCCCCGGTCGCGTCGTGTTCAACGGCGGTTGTCGGCCGCCTTGCCGGCCGGCGCGCGCGTGTTGAGGAAATAGCCGTCGACGGCGGCCGCCACCGCGCCGACCGCCTTGGCTCGCCATTCGGCGGAATTGAGCAGTTCGGCATCTTTCGGACTCGACATGTAGCCGAGTTCGATCAGCACCGAGGGGACGTCGGGCGCGCTGAGGACGCGAAATCCGGCCGAACGCAGCGGGACCTTGTGCATCTTCACCGAGCCGCCGAGCGTCTCGACCAGATTGCGCGCGAACACGGACGAGAAGGTGCGCGTCTCGCGCTTGGCGAGGTCCATCAGGATACCGGCCACGTCCTGGGTGTCCTCGCTCGCATCGAGCCCCGCCACCGCGTCCGCCTGGTTTTCCTTGGCGGCGAGCCGCGCCGCTTCGGCGTCGGTCGCGCGTTCCGAGCCGGTGTAGACGGTCGCGCCGCGCACCTCCTGGGCCTGCGTCAGCGAATCGGCATGGATCGAGATGAAGAGATCGGCGCCCGCCGCCCGCGCGATGCCGACGCGCTCCGCCAGCGGGACGAAGCGGTCGTCCTCGCGCGTCATCAGCACGCGGTAGCGGCCGCTCGCCTCGAGCTGCTCCTTCAGCTTGGCGCCGAAGGCGAGCACGACGCTCTTCTCCGCGATCGCGGCGACGACGGCGCCGGGATCGATGCCGCCATGGCCGGGGTCGATCACGACCGTCTGGCGCATCTCGCCCGAGGGCCTCGACGGCACCGGGGCCGCCGTCGCGGGCACCGTGTCCGGCGGCGGTGCCTGCGCGACCGCGGCGGCGAACTCGGCGCGGCTGGCCCGACGCACCTCGATGACGAGTTCACCGAAGCCGCCGCGCACCGGCCGTGACTCGGCCCGGGCGATGACCGCCGGCTGGGTCAGGTCGATGATGATGCGGGCTCTTTCGGCGGTGAACAGGCCGAATCGGAAGGCGCCGACCACACCCACGCTTCTGCGGGCGACGGCAGGCTGCACCTGAAAATTGGTCGAGGGCAGGTCGATCACGACGCGATCGGGCCCCGCCAGCACCCAGGCCCTGACGTCGAGCGGGCGTGACAGCGCCATGGTCAGACGTACGATGTCGCCGACCTGCTCCAGCCGGGCATCGGTGGCGACGGGAAAATCGTTCTGCGGGCGGTTGTTGGACGACGCCGGCGCGAGGACGGCCAGGCCGGCCAGCACGCCGAGCTCCAGGCAGGCGGGGCGCAGGAGCCGATGGATCCGCGCCGCAATTCTGGCCATGAACGAAGGAGGCGTCAGGTGCATCTTCCCGAGCTGTCGTCACCAAGGCTTAACCATAGTGACGCGATTTCCTAACAGGCCGTTACCACGAGCCGTCTACCCGGTGAACCGGGCCGCGCAGGCGACACGTCGGCCGAGACGCGATGTGACTTGCAAATCACGGTCACCTGTCTGTAATGGGGTTGGCTGCCTTGCAGGGCCGCCCATGGTGCGCATCCGGGTCGAGACCCGTCGGCGTCCGGGGTCGGACTGCAAGAGGGCAGCCACAATGGATCGTCCGCAGACGGCCGGCGCCGGTGCCCGTGTTCCACAGCACCAGGCCAGCTTCTCGCGAGCGTGCAAACGCGGTGCGCCTCGCCTTCCGAGGCAGGTGGGCCGCAGGTCAGGACAGATGTCGGGGCACACGACGCCGCATAGTTCTACGGTGAATCGTCAATACCTGCGGGACTGCGCCGGGGCTTTCGCCCGGCCGGCTTTCCCGAGCCGCTCTTCTGTCTCGACCGAACACCTCCCCGTCCCAGATGCCGGCATTCTCCGGCCTTTGCTCCTGCAACACGCCGGCGCTCGCCGGCATCAGCGCGGCGCCCCTGCCCGCGGCCGCGGATCTCTGTCCGCAGCCCGGCGGGTATCGCTGGCGGCCGCGCCCATGGAAAATACCTATGGCCAACAAGATGCTCATCGACGCCACCCACCCGGAAGAGACCCGGGTCGTGGTGGTCCGCGGATCGCGGATCGAGGAATTTGATTTCGAGGCTGCCAGCCGCAAACCCCTCCGGGGCAACATTTATCTCGCCAAGGTGACGCGCGTGGAGCCCTCGCTCCAGGCGGCCTTCGTCGAATATGGCGGCAACCGCCACGGTTTCCTCGCCTTCTCCGAGATCCATCCCGACTACTACCAGATCCCGGTCGCCGACCGGCAGGCGCTGCTGGCCGACGAGGCCCGTGCCGACCGGGAGGACGAGCGCGACGAAGAGAAGCGCGAAAAGCGCGGCCGCCGCGACCGTGGCCGCCGGGGCGACCGCGACGGACGTGCCAAGAAGGCCGCGACCGACGAGACCGTCAGCGCCGAGGCCGTCGAGACCGACGGCAAGGAAGCCGCGATGGTCAGCGAGGGGGCTCCCGCCTTCGGCGAGGAGTTCGCTCCGGCCATTGCCGAATCGCAGACCGAGGATTCAATCGAGAACGCGGCGCCGCTGACTTTCGAGACCACCGGCGGCGAGACCACGCCGGCCTCCGAGGCTCGCGCCCCATCCGAGGATGACAACGGACGGGACGAGGACGAATCGGACGGATCTGCCGACGAGAACGGTCAGGACGACGGCGACCACGAGGAGCCCGAGCAGCTCGGCGGTGGCGACGCCCTCGACGACATGCCGGAGCGCCCGCAGCGCAGCTCGCGCCGCCAGTACAAGATCCAGGAGGTGATCAAGCGCCGCCAGATCATCCTGGTGCAGGTCGTCAAGGAGGAGCGCGGCAACAAGGGTGCGGCGCTGACGACCTATCTCTCGCTCGCCGGTCGCTATTCGGTGCTGATGCCGAACACCGGCAAGGGCGGCGGCATCTCGCGCAAGATCACCAATGCCGAGGACCGCAAGCGGCTGAAGGAAATCGCCCAGGAGCTCGAGGTTCCCGAGGGGATGGGCCTGATCCTGCGGACCGCGGGCGCTTCGCGCACGAAAGTCGAGATCCGGCGCGACTACGAATATCTGATGCGCATGTGGGAGAGCGTGCGCGAGCTGACGCTCGCCTCGGTCGCGCCCGCGCTGGTCTATGAGGAGGGCAACCTCGTCAAGCGCTCGATCCGGGACCTCTACAACAAGGACATCGACGAGGTTCACGTCGCCGGCGACGAGGCCTATCGCGAAGCCAAAGACTTCATGCGCATGCTCATGCCGAGCCATGCCAAGAGCGTGAAGCCCTATCGCGAGCAGACGCCGCTCTTCGCCTCCTTCGGGATCGAGAGCCAGCTCGACGCGATGTTCTCCAACACCGTGACGCTGAAGTCGGGTGGCTACATCGTCATCAACCAGACCGAAGCGCTGGTCGCCATCGACATCAATTCCGGGCGCTCGACCCGCGAGCACAACATCGAGGACACGGCGCTCAAGACCAATCTCGAAGCGGCGGAGGAGATCTCCCGCCAGCTGCGCCTGCGCGACCTCGCCGGTCTCATCGTGATCGACTTCATCGACATGGAGGAGAACCGCAACAACCGTGCGGTCGAGAAGAAGCTGAAAGAATGCCTGAAGGACGACCGCGCCCGCATCCAGGTCGGCCGGATTTCGGCCTTCGGCCTGCTCGAGATGTCGCGCCAGCGCATCCGCACCGGCGTGCTGGAAAGCTCCTCCGTGCCCTGCCCGCATTGCGCCGGCGCCGGCATGATGCGCTCGGCCTCCTCGGTGTCGCTGCAGATCCTGCGCGCCCTGGAGGAGACGCTGATCAAGAGCGCCTCGCACAATCTCAACGTCCGGACGCGCCCGGAAGTGGCGCTCTATGTCCTCAATCAGAAGCGCGCGCATCTCGCCGATCTGGAGGCGCGCTTCAACATCGCCGTCACCATCAACACCGATGCGACGCTGCTCGGCACCCGCTATTTCGAGGTCGAGCGCGGCGAGTTCGTCGGCAATGAGGGCCGTATCGTGCCGTCGTCGATCAAGGCGGAAGCGGCGCTGTCGGATCTCGACGAGGACGCTCTCGACGCCGCGGCTGAAGCCGAGGCGCTCGATGCCGAAAACGACGTCGGCGTGACAGAGGCCGTCGCGACGGCTGGCGGCGAGGATCGTGCCGAAGGCGAGCGTGGCGACGGCGGGCGCAAGCGCCGTCGGCGTCGGCGTCGTCGGCGTGGCGGTGAGCGTGACGCCAATGGCGTGCGTCTCGACGGCGGCAGCGACGAGGCCGATGGCGGCGATGACGAGGGCGAGGAAGACGGCGACGAGCTGACCACGGACGGCGTGAGCGAGGACGCGGCGACGGCGTTCGAGCCTGCCGCCATCAGCGCCGAGCCGGAGGTCGAGCCGGCCGAGCCCGTCGCCGAGGAGAAGCCCAAGCGCGCCCGCCGCAGCCGCAAGCCCAAGGGCGAAGCGGAACAGCCGCTCGAGGCCGCCGCGGAGACGGTCACCGCCGAGGCTCCGGCCGCCGAGGTCGAGGCCGCGCCGGTCGAAGCCGAGAAGCCCAAGCGCAGCCGCTCGCGCAAGAAGGTCGTGCCGATCACCGAAGGTGGCGACGCGGCCGAGCCGGTCGCGGCCGTTGCTGCCCCTGAGGCTCCCGCGCCGGCAGCCGTCGAGGCCGCTCCCGTCGCGGAGCCGGAGCCCGCCCCGGCCCCCGCGCCGCGGGCGATCGAGGAGCCGGTCGCGGTGGTGCTGACCCCGCCTGATCCGGACCGCCCGAAGCGCGGCGGCTGGTGGAACAAGCTGGCCGGCCGAGGCTGACAAGACCAGGGGCCGCTGCGGGACACCGCAGCGGCCTTTTTCACGAACGGAGTGGCGATCAGCCGGCTGCGGGCGCCCGCGGGCTCGGCGGTGGCACGGCGGCGATCGCCGCGGCGCTCGAGGCCGA
>NZ_JAUXYO010000246.1 GCF_030694325.1 Allobosea sp.
TCGCGATGCGGGCGAGCGCCAAGGCGTCGCGCCCCGCCACCACCGCCGCGATCCTCAGGCGATCGGGATTCTCCGCCACAACCTCGCGGGTCGATCGGCCGATGGACCCGGTCGCTCCGAGAAGCGTGACGGTGCGCAGCATGCGAGAGCCCGCGTCAGAGATGGGACAGGAAAAGGACGAAGCCGGCGAAGACGAGCACGGCCCAGTAGCCGTCCAACCTGTCGAGGAAGCCGCCATGGCCGGGGATGAGCCGGCTGGAATCCTTGGCGCCGAAACGGCGCTTCAGCGCGGATTCGAACAGGTCGCCCATCTGGCTGAAGATCGATGCCGCGAGGGACCCGGCGATGACGAGTCCCGCCCCCACGATCTGCTGGGCGGCGGGCGTGAACGCCCAGACGGCATAGCCGCAGAGCGTGCCGACCAGCGCCCCGCCGATCGCACCCGACCAGGTCTTGCCGGGGCTGACGCTCGGCATCAGCTTCGGCCCGCCGAGCCTGCGGCCGGTGAAATAGGCGGCGATATCGGTGAACCAGACGACGGCGAAGCTCCAGATCACCAGCGACAGGCCGATCTCGGGCTGCGAGCGCAGCGCCGGCGCGACGAGAGCGAAGGCCAGCGCATAGGCGACGCCGCAGAGCTCCAGCGGCAGCCGCCCGCGCATGCGCGGCGTCAGAACGGCGCCGACGAGCGCGGCGAGCGCGGCGACACCTGCGAGCGCGGGCTGGCTCACCGGCGCGAAGCCGAGCAGCAGCCCGGCGAGCCCCACGCCGATCCCTGCGGCGATCGCATGGTCGCGGGTGGCGGCGATCGAGAGCCACTCATAGGCGACGAGGCCCGCGACGAGGGTCCAGACGATCCGGAAGGGCCAGCCGCCCCAGACGGTCACCGCCAGCACGACCGCCGCCAGGACCAGGGCCGAGATGATGCGCAGCCGCAATTCGCCCTGGCCTGATCGAGGCTGCCCGGCGGCTGGAGGGGTCATGCCGCGCCCACCGACCGGTCGATGCCGTCCGAGACGCCGCCGAAGCGGCGCTCGCGCCGGCCGTATTCGGCGAGCGCCTCCTCGAAGGCGGCGCGGTCGAAATCGGGCCAGAGCACCGGCAGGAAGACGAATTCGGCATAGGCCGCCTGCCAGAGCAGGAAGTTCGAGATCCGCGTCTCGCCGGAGGTGCGGATCACCAGTTCGGGATCGGGCAGATCCGCCGTATCGAGTCGCGAGGCCAGCATGGTCTCGTCGATGGCGGCCGGATCGATCCGCCCCGCGGCAGCATCGGCCGCCAGCGCGCGCGTCGCCCGGACGATCTCGTCGCGCGCGCCATAGTTGAAGGCGACGACGAGCGTCATCGCGGTGTTGTCGCGCGTCAGCGTCTCCGCGTGATCGACCAGGCGGCGCAGATCGGGGCTGAGATCGTCGCGGCCGCCGATGATCCGCACCCGCACGCCGGCGGCATGGAGTTCGCCCAGATCCTTCTCGACGAACCGCTTGAGCAGGCCGAGCAGGAAGGAGACCTCTGTCGCCGGGCGCCGCCAGTTTTCGGTTGAGAAGCTGTAGAGCGTCAGGATCCTGACACCGAGATCGCCGGCATTGCGGACTGCGGCGCGCAGCGCCTCGAGCCCGCGGCGATGGCCTTCCTGCCGCGGCAGGCCACGCATCTGCGCCCAGCGGCCATTGCCGTCCATGATGATCGCGACATGGGCGGGCTGGGGGACGTGTCCCGGGCGCTGGCCTGCTGACATTTCTGGATATGCCTCGTTCGGCCTGGCGCCGGGGAATCGGGCGCGCTCGCGCCGCGAGCGTCAGACGCTCAGGATTTCCTTCTCCTTGGCCGCCAGCGCCTGGTCGATCTCGGCGATATGCTGGTCGGTTGCCTTCTGGACGAGATCGGACTGGCGGGTGACGTCGTCCTTGGTGAAGGCGCCCTCCTTCTCGACCTTCTTGATGATGTCGATGGCGTCGCGACGGACATGGCGCACCGCGATCTTCGATTCCTCGGCGTATTTATGCGCGACCTTGACCATCTCCTTGCGGCGCTGCTCGTTCAGCTCCGGGATGCGGATGCGCAGGACCTGGCCTTCCGTCTGCGGGTTGAGCCCGAGATCGGATTCGCGAATCGCCTTCTCGACCGGCCCGACCATGCTGCGGTCCCAGACCTGGACGCTGAGCAGGCGGGCTTCCGGCACGCTCACCGTAGCGAGCTGGGAGAGCGGCTGGCGGGCACCATAGGCCTCGACCTGGATCGGATCGAGCATGTTGGCCGAGGCGCGGCCCGAGCGCAGGGAGGCGAGATCGCCTTTGAAGGACTGCAGCGCGCCCTGCATGCGGCGCTTCACGTCGGCGAGATCGAACGTCGTCTGGGGCATCGTCTTCTAGACCTTGAACTTGTGCACCGCGCTGAAGCGGAGGCCGGCCTGCCGCCGGCCGCGATGCGAGATCGGTTGTGCGTTGCCGGGTGTTTCCACGGACCCGGCGCGACCATGGCGGGGGGGCCGGCCAGGGTCAAGAACATCATGACGCGAAGCAGTTACGGCGTCACATAGGTTGCCCGGCCCTCGCCGCGCAGCACGGCCGCCAGCATGCCCGCCTCGGCGATCGAGAACACGACGATGGTCAGTCCCGCATCGCGCGCCAGGGCAAAGGCGGCGGTGTCCATCACCTTCAGGTCCCGGCTGATGGCTTCGGCGTGGGTCAGCGTGTCGTAACGGGTCGCGGCCGGGTCCTTCTTCGGGTCGGCGGAATAGACGCCGTCGACCTGCGTGGCCTTGAGCAGATGGCTGCAGCCGAGTTCGGCCGCGCGCAAGGCAGCCCCGGTGTCGGTGGTGAAATAAGGATTGCCGGTGCCGCCGCCGAGCACAACGACCTTGCCGTTGGTGAGATGGTCGAGCGCGCGCTTGCGGGCATAGCTCTCGCACAGCGACGGCATCGGCACGGCCGACATGGCGCGCGCCGGGGCACCCGCGCTCTCGATGGCATGTTCGAGGGCGAGCGCGTTCATCACCGTGCCGAGCATGCCGATCGAATCGGCGCTGGTACGGTCCAGCCCCTTGGTCAGGCCTTGGACGCCGCGGAAGAAATTGCCGCCGCCGACCACGATGGCGATCTCGACGCCCTCGCGCGAGGCATGGGCGATGTCGGCGGCGAGCGCCGTCAGGGTGGCGCCGTCGAGGCCTGAACCGGCCTGTCCGGCCAGGGCTTCGCCGGAAAGCTTCACGAGAACGCGCTGGGGCCGCATCGGGATCGTCTCCGTCCTGCATTGGATGATCGCATGAACCAGCCGCAGACCACGAGGTCGTCCGCAGCGGCTCGCGCAGGGCCGCACCGCCCTCGGCACCGGGAGCCTGCTCCTACAAAAAAGGCCGCGCTGGGGCGCGGCCTTCGTTTCGTCCGTTCTCGAGCCGGTTCAGCCCGTCGTGCCGCCAGCGGCGGCGACCTCGGCGGCGAAATCCTGCTCTTCCTTCTCGATGCCCTCGCCCAGCGCGTAGCGGGCGAAGCCCGTCAGCTTGACCGGCGCGCCGACCTTGCCCTCGAGCTCCTTGAGGACCTGGCCGACCGACTTGGAGCCGTCATGGATGTAGGTCTGCTCGAGCAGGCAGTACTCCTTGGCGTAGCTCTTCAGCCCGCTCTCGGTGATCTTCTCGAGCACATGGGCGGGCTTGCCGGCATTCTTCTCGGCCAGAATCGCCTTCTCGCGGGCCAGAACCTCGGGATCGACCGAAGCGAGATCGAGCGCGACAGGGTTGGTCGCAGCGACGTGCATGGCCAGCTGACGGCCGAGCACCGCGAGCTCGTCCGACTTGCCGGTCGATTCGAGCGCGACGATGACGCCGATCTTGCCGAGGCCGTCGGCGACCGCGCCATGGACGTAGGTGCCGATGAGACCGGCCGAGACCTTGAGCTGCGCGACGCGGCGCAGATTCATGTTCTCGCCGATGGTGGCGATCGCGTTGGCGATGGCGTCCTTGACCGTGCCGCCGCCCGGATAGTGATGGGCCAGCACAGCCTCGGCGTCGCCGCCACGCTCCAGCGCGACATTGGCGATGCTATGCGCCAGGCCCTGGAACTCCAGGTTGCGGGCGACGAAGTCCGTTTCCGAGTTCAGCTCGATGACGACACCGCTGTGGCCCGACACCGCGACGGCGACCAGACCTTCGGCAGCAACGCGGTCGGCCTTCTTGGCGGCCTTGGCGAGGCCCTTGGTGCGCAGCCAGTCGATCGCGGCCTCGAGGTCGCCGTCGACGGCCGTGAGCGCGGCCTTGCAGTCCATCATGCCCGCGCCGGTCTTGTCGCGGAGTTCCTTCACCAATGCGGCGGTGATCGCAGCCATCTTCGTCATCCTCGTCTGTCGTGCGGCGCCGCAGGGCGGGCTGCCGCGGATCCCAGCCAGACCGGCTCCTATGGAGCAACGCCGACGCTCCGTTTCCGGCGTCGGCGCTGGTCGGCTTTCATCTTCGTCTCATCAGCAGCCGGATTGCGACGCGCCGATGACGCGCCGCATCCCGCTGGGCGGGCTCAGGCGTCGGCGAGTTCGCGCGCCTGGGCGACCCAGCCCTCGCGCTCGATGCGGCCACCGAGCTTCAGGTCCTGATCGATCTTGGTCAGATCGGCCGGCGACATCGCCGCGAACTGCCAGAAGTGGAACAGGCCGCCGTCGTTGAGCTTCTGGACCAGCTCGGGGCCCATGCCGGAGAGCTTCATCAGATCGTCCGGCGCGCCGCGCGGCGCGGTCAGCAACTCGAAGGCGACGCCCGCATCGGCGGCGGCCGGCTCGGCGACAGCCTCCTCGACGATCGGAGCCTCGGCGGCGCCGAGATCGACGCCGTGGTCGCCCGAGGCGCGCGAGATGCCGTCGATCGCCGAACGGGCGACGAGATCGCAATAAAGCTGGATGGCGCGGCCGGCGTCGTCATTGGCGGGAACCGGGAAGGTGATGCCGTCCGGATCCGAGTTCGAGTCGATGATCGCGGCGACCGGGATGCCGAGGCGCTGGGCCTCCTTGATCGCGAGCGCTTCCTTGTTGGTGTCGATCACGAAGATCATGTCGGGCGTGCCGCCCATGTCCTTGATGCCGCCGAGCGCCTTCTCGAGCTTGTCGCGCTCGCGGGCGAGCATCAGGCGCTCCTTCTTGGTCAGGCCGCTGCCGCCGCCGGCGAGCATCTCGTCGACCTTGCGCAGGCGCTGGATCGAGGCCGAGATGGTCTTCCAATTGGTCAGCATGCCGCCGAGCCAGCGGGAATTGACGTAGTACTGGGCCGAGCGCTTGGCGGCGTCGGCGATGGCGTCCTGCGCCTGGCGCTTGGTGCCGACGAAGAGAACGCGGCCGCCACGGGCGACGGTGTCCGACACCGCCTGCAGGGCGCGCGAGAGCATCGGTACCGACTGCGACAGGTCGAGAATGTGGATGTTGTTGCGCGTGCCGAAGATGTAGGGCGACATCTTGGGGTTCCAGCGGTGAGACTGGTGGCCGAAATGGGCCCCGGCTTCGAGGAGCTGGCGCATGGAGAAATCAGGCAGAGCCATGGTCTGTAACGTCCTTCCGGTTGAGCCTCTGGGGTGCGAATGAACGAGGCATGAGCTGCCAAGTCACCGGATCGCCTCGAAGCCGAGGCGGTGCTCCCCATGTGGGATGGGCTGCGCCATACAGGGGAAGCGCCTCGAATGCAAGGCGGCGAGCGGGCAAAACGCGCTCTCCGCCCGCCCCGCGCAACGGCGAATGACGCAAGACCGTTCACCTTCGTTCGGCTAGACAGGGTCGAGCCCTTCCGGACGCCGCCCGTGCCTCTCGACCTGCGAACGATCTATGCGGTGGCCGCCGCGACCTCGATGATCCTCGGCCTGCTTCAGCTCAGCGCCTTCGCGACGGGGCGCTTCGGGCGCTGGCCGCTGTGGTGGGGCCTGAGCAGCCTGCTGATCGGCGGCGGCATCATCCTCGTCGTCATGCGCGGGACCATTCCCGACGCGATCTCCATGGGGCTCGCCAACACCCTGACCTGGGCCGGCTACGTCCTCGTGCTGGTCAGCGTGCGCAGTTTCGCCGGCCTGCGCACGAAGCCATGGCATTACGGCCTGGCGGTGGTCGCCCCGATGACCCTGCTGATGCTGTGGATCGAGCCGGGCGGCTTTCCCCGGCGTGCGGCCCTGGTCGCGCTGCTGATGGGATGCTGCGATGCCGCGGTAGCCCGCGAGGGTTTCCGCCTTGCACGCAAGGACGGGCTGCGCTCGGCCTGGATTCTCGTCGCGCTCTTCCTACCGACGAGCGTCCTTTTCGTCGTTCGGGCGATTCTGGCGCTCAACGGCCATCTCGGCGAAGAACTCTTTCCGCCACAGCCTGTGCCGATGCACTGGACGGCGGTGGGCGCTGCGGCGCTCGTCCTCGCCCGCGGCAACGCCCTGCTGCTGCTGGCGGCGGAGCGCAGCGGCAGCCAGCTCGCCGCACTCGCCGAGCACGACCCGCTGACGAGGACGATGAACCGCAGCGGCCTCGAGCGTGCGGTCGCCGCACTGTCTTCCGGCCGGCCGCAGCGCGCCGCGCTGCTGCTGATCGACATCGACCATTTCAAGACGCTGAACGACACCCATGGCCATGCGGCGGGCGACGAGATCCTCCGGCTCTTCGCCGATGTCGCCCGGGGCCAGCTGCGCGAGGGCGACGTGATCGCCCGCCATGGCGGCGACGAATTCGTGGTGATGCTGCCGGGCCTCGGCCTGCAGGAGGGCGTCCGGGTTGCCGAGCGGCTGAGGCAGGCTTTCGCGCAAGCGCTCGCCGCCCGGTCCGATCTGCCGGCCGCACCGACCCTGAGCATCGGTGTCTCGGAAGGGGATGCCGCCTCGCAGCCGCTCGGCCTGCTGCTGGAGGACGCCGACAGCGCACTCTATCGCTCCAAGCGGCTGGGCCGCGACCGCGTGCAGGCGCGGCAGGAGGAGCCGGCGAGCTGATCCGTCGCCGCCGCGCCGGATCGACCAACCGCCTCAGCGGCCGGCGGCGCGCGTCAGCCGCGTCATGCCCCTGCGGGCTGCGAACATCCGGCCATAGACGTCGCCCGCCAGATCGGAGCGGTAGCAGCGCTGTTCGAGCAGCGGATCCCAGATGTGCTCGACCGTGTCGATCAGATCGAAATCGGCGCGCAGGCGGGCTTCGAGCTGGAGGCGGTTCTTGCGGTTCTGGTATTCGAGCAGGACCAGCGAGGTCTTCGACAGGTCGAGGCTGTCGAGCACGTCGCCCTCCCCGCCCTCGATGTCAATCTTGACGATATCGGCCGAGGGCAGCCCGGCGGGATCGACCACCGCCACCTCGTAACGCTCGACCATGGCGCCCTCGACGAAGGTGTCGCCGGCATAGGAGGCGAGGCCGGATTCGCCGTCGCCCGCGAAGCGACTGACGAAGCTCGCCGTCGTGGCGCCACCTGGAAAGACGGCGGCATTGACCGCGGTGATGTCGCGGCGCAATCGCGTGTTGCGCTGGAGCAGCTCGAAGGTGCCGGGATGCGGCTCGTAGGATGTCACCTGGCTCCCCGGCCAACGCGCCGTCGCCCAGAGCGCGAAGGAGCCGACATTCGCGCCGATGTCGAGAATGTCGAGCCCGACCCCGTCATAGCCGGTCTCGTATTCGCCCTCGAGCACGTCCTTGATGGCCCAGTACATGGCATCGGGCACGGCAAGGCTCATCGGAATCTGCGCGACGTACTGCTTCATGGCTGCCCCCCGGCATCGACGCCATGCACCACCGTTCCGGCAGGCTCTGGCGTCGGATGGCCAGAATGCATTGCCGGCTGGCCCGCACAAGCCCGGCCGGTGCGATTCAGCGCAGTTCGACGCTGACCACGCCCGGCGCCGCGCGGACGGCGTTGGCGATCTGCTGGTTGACCGGATAGCGGCCGGGCAGCTCGATCTCGACCTCCTGGGCGCCGTCATTGAGGATCATGACCAGTGCGATCTTGCCATCGGCCTTGAGGCCGTCGCCACGGGGCCGGACGCGCTCGGCGATCGAGGCGAGCGCCTTGTCGTCGCGCAGATAGACCAGCAGGTCCTGCTTCTGGCGGGCGGCCAGTTCGTCGAGCACCTCGACATCCTCGATCCGCGGGCGGACATCCTCGCCGTCGAGCACCGCAGACAGGCGCAGCACCAGCGCCCTGCCCGGCTCCAGCAGGTCGCGATAGCGCTGCAATGCCTCCGAGAACAGGATCGCCTCGAACTGGCCGCTCGGATCCGACAGGTTAACGATGCCCATCTTCGAGCCGGATTTGGTGCGCCGCTCCGAGCGGTCGATCACCGAGACGGCGACCTTGGCGACGCCGGTGCCGTTGGCGCGCACCGTCTGGGCGAAATCGGCGAAGCGCTGGACACGCAGGCGCTTCAGCACATGCTCGTAATCGTCGAGCGGGTGGCCTGACAGGAAGAAGCCGACCGCGTCATGCTCGCGCTTCAGCCGCTCGGCCGGGGCCCATGGCTCGACCGGCGGAATTCGGAAGGCTTCCTGGACCGAGCCGCCGCCGAAAAGTTCGGACTGGCCGCCGAGCGCGGCCTCGCGGGTGCGGTTCGACAGCGCCAGCATGCCGTCGATCGCCGCCATGGCGCGGGCCCGCTCGGGCTCGAGCGCGTCGAGCGCGCCGGCCGCGATCAGGGCCTCGATGGTGCGCCGGTTGACGAGCTTGGTGTCGATGCGGCGGGCGAAATCGGCGAGGTCGCGGAAGGGGCCGCCCGCGGTACGCGCAGCGACGACCGATTCCACCGCGACGCGACCGACTCCCTTGATCGCGCCGAGCGCGTAGTGGATCGCGCCCTCATGGACGTCGAACTCGACCCCGGAACGGTTGATCGCCGGCGGCAGCACCTTGATGCCGAGCCGCTCGGCATCGCGCCGGAATTCCGAGAGCTTGTCAGTGTTGCCCATGTCGAGCGTCATCGACGCCGCCAGGAACTCGACCGGGTAATTCGCCTTGAGATAGGCGGTCTGGAAGGCGACCACGGCATAGGCCGCGGCATGGCTCTTGTTGAAGCCGTAATCGGCGAACTTCGCCAGCAGGTCGAAGATCTCGGAAGCGACCTCCTTCTTGATGCCGTTCTCGATCGCCCCCTTCACGAAGCGGTCGCGCTGGGCGTCCATCTCCGCCTTGATCTTCTTGCCCATGGCACGGCGCAGCAGGTCGGCTTCGCCGAGCGAATAGCCCGAGAGCGCCTGGGCCACCTGCATCACCTGCTCCTGGTAGACGATGATGCCATGCGTCTCGGAGAGATAGGGTGCCATGCCGGGATGCAGATAGGTCGGCTCCTCGAGACCGAGCTTGCGGCGGCAATAGGTCGGGATGTTGTCCATCGGGCCCGGCCGGTAGAGCGCGACCAGCGCGATCAGATCCTCGATCCGGTCGGCCTTCATCTCGACGAGGGCCTTGCGCATGCCAGCCGATTCCACCTGGAACACGCCGACCGTCTCGCCGCGCGCCAGCATGGCGTAGGTCGGCGGATCGTCGAAGGGCAGGCTCGCGAGATCGATGGCGATGCCGCGCTGGGCGATGAGCTTCACGGCGGTCGTCAGCGTCGTCAGCGTCTTGAGGCCGAGGAAGTCGAACTTCACCAGCCCGGCCTGCTCGACCCATTTCATGTTGAACTGGGTGACGCGCATGCCCGTGCGGGGATCGACCGAGAGGGCCACGAGCTGTTCGAGCGGGCGGTCGCCGATGACGACGCCGGCGGCGTGGGTCGAGGCGTGGCGGTGCAGTCCCTCGAGCTTCTGGCCGATCTCGAGCAGGCGGGCGACGATCGGCTCCTCTTCCGCCGCCTGCTGCAGCTTGGGCTCGCCCTCGATGGCGTCCTTCAGCGAGATCGGCTTGGCCGGATTCTGGGGTACGAGCTTGGTCAGCCGGTCGACCTGGCCATAGGGCATTTCCAGCACGCGGCCGACGTCGCGCAGCACGCCGCGGGCGAGCAGCGTGCCGAAGGTGATGATCTGCGCGACGCGCTGCTCGCCATAGCGATGCTTGACGTAGTCGATGACCTCTTCGCGCCGGTTCTGGCAGAAGTCGATGTCGAAGTCCGGCATCGAGACGCGGTCGGGGTTGAGGAAGCGCTCGAACAGCAGGCCGAAGCGCAGGGGATCGACGTCGGTGATCGTCAGCGCATAGGCGACCAGCGAGCCCGCGCCGGAGCCACGGCCCGGCCCGACGGGAATGTCGTGGTCCTTGGCCCATTTGATGAAGTCCGCGACGATCAGGAAGTAGCCCGGGAACTTCATCCGGGTGATGATCGACAGCTCGAAATCGAGCCGCTTCTCATAATCCTCGACGCTGTAGCTCTCGGCCGGCCCGTGCTTGGCGAGGCGCGCGGCGAGGCCGGCCTTGGCCTGGAGTTGCAGTTCCTCGGCCTCGTCGCGCCCCTCCTCGCCGAAGCGCGGCAGGATCGGCTTGCGCAGGCCGACGCGCCAGGTGCAGCGCATCGCGATCTCGACGGTGGCCGACAGCGCCTCGGGCAGATCGGCGAAGCGCCGCTTCATCTCGGCGCGGCTGGTGAAGTAGTGCTCGGGGGTCACGCGGCGGCGCTCGCCATCCGAGACGAGGCGGCCGGCGGCCACCGCCAGCAGCGCGTCATGGGCGTCGTAGTCGGCAGGCTTGGCGAAGAAGGGCTCGTTGGTGGCGACGATCGGCAGATCCGAATCATAGGCGAGCTGCAGCAGGTGAGCCTCGACCGCCGCATCGCCGTCGCCGCCGTGCCGCTGGACCTCGACATAGAGCCGGTCGCCGAAGATCCGCGACAGCGTCGCCAGCCGGGTGCGGGCCTGGGGCAGCTGGTTGTTGCGCAGGGCGACGTCGAGCGGCCCGCCCCGTCCGCCGGTCAGCGCGATCAGCCCCTCGTGATGGGCCGCGAGCGCGTCGAGATTGGACACCGGCTGGCCGCTGCCGCCGCTGGCCAGCGCGGCCTGGGTGACGAGCTTCATCAGATTGCCGTAGCCGGCCTCGTTCATCGCCAGCAGGACGATGTGGGGTGGGATCTGCGGCAGCGCCCTGCCCCGGCCGGCTTCGGCCTCGTCGCCGCAATCGAGCGAGAGCTGCACACCCGCGATCGGCTGCACGCCGACGCCGGTCATCTTCTCGGCGAATTCGAGCGCGCCGAACAGATTATTGGTGTCCGTCAGCGCCAGGGCGGGCTGGCCGTCCGCGGCCGCCATCTTGGCGAGCGTGCCGACCATCAAAGCGCCCTCGAGCAGCGAATAGCTCGAATGGACGTGGAGATGGACGAAGCCGACCTCGGAGAGAACGCGGCTGTCGTCCGGTTCGCGTGCCATCATCCGCCTGCTGGTTTGCTGCGGGCGACTCGCCGGCCGCCCAGGCGACCGTTATGCGGCGGCAATCGGCGCGGCGCCATGGTGCCGATCGTCGCCGTTGTGGATCGTCAGATGCCCGGTGCGCAGAACAGCGCCGCCCAGACCCAGACCATGCCGAGGAACAGCCCGAGCGATGCGATCTCGGCGATTCCGGCTGCGACTTTCCGCGCGACGATCATGATCAAGCCCTCACGTTTCTGATATGTCCGTTTTAGTTCATTGTTTGTTCTCGTCAATACCCATGCGTCATCTGCAGGGCGCGCATGCCTCAAACGGTTAACAAAATCTGAATCGAACGGGATGAAGGGCGGTTCGCGTCAGAGCGGCACGACATGCCCGTCGCGGATCGTCACCTGCCGGTCCATGCGTCGGGCGAGATCGAGGTTGTGGGTGGCGATCAGCGCCGCCAGGCCCGAGGCGCGGGCCAGCGCCACCAGCGTCTGGAAGACGTGGAGCGAGGTGTGCGGGTCGAGATTGCCGGTGGGCTCGTCGGCCAGCAGAAGGCGCGGCGTGTTGGCGACGGCGCGACCGATCGCGACCCGCTGCTGCTCGCCGCCCGACAGTTCTCCGGGCAGATGGTCGAGGCGCTCGCCGAGCCCCATGAAGGTCAGGAGTTCGGCGGCGCGCTCCTCGGCCAGCGCCTTGTCGAGGCCGCGGATGCGCTGCGGCAGGACGACATTCTCCAGCGCCGAGAATTCGGGCAGCAGGTGATGCGCCTGATAGACGAAGCCGATCTCGGTGCGGCGCAGGCGGGTGCGGCCCTTGTCGTCGAGCTTGGTGGTCGGCAGCCCTCCGACGAAGACCTCGCCGCCATCGGGCCGCTCGAGCAGCCCGGCGACGTGCAGCAGCGTCGACTTGCCGGTGCCGCTCGGCGCCACCAGCGCGACGAGTTCGCCGGGCCAGAGCGCGAAATCCGCCTTGCGAAGGATCTCGAGCGGCGCGTCGGCCTGGGGGTAGTAGCGCTCGACCTGCGAGAGGAAGAGCGCCGGGGTTTCGCGGGGCGTGGTGTCGGACATGCGCCTCAGCCCATCCTCAGCGCCTGCACGGGATCGAGCCGCGCCGCCTTCCAGGCCGGATAGAGGGTCGCCAGCAGCGACAGGACGAGCGCCATCAGCACCACGCTCGTGACCTCGCCCCAGTCGATCACGGAGGGGATGTCGCTCAGGAAGCGCACCGTCGGATCCCAGAGATTGGCGCCGGTGAGCCAGTTCAGCGCCGCCATGATCGCCTTGATGTTGTTGGCGAAGACGACGCCGAGCGCGAGCCCCGCCAGCGTGCCGAAGACGCCGATCGCCGCTCCCGTGATCAGGAAGACGCGCATGACGGTGCCGCGGGTGGCCCCCATGGTGCGCATGATCGCGATGTCGGCGGTCTTGTCCTTCACCAGCATGATCAGGCCGGAGACGATGTTCAGCGCCGCGACCAGTACGATCAGCGTCAGGATGATGAACATGACGTTCCGCTCGACCTCCAGCGCATTGAAGAAGCTGCGGTTGCGCTGGCGCCAGTCGGAGAGCACGAGCGGACGCGGTGCGTCGGCCTCGATGGCGTCGCGCACGCTTTGCGTCCGGTCGGGATCGTCGACGAAGATCTCGATGACGTTCACGTCGCCTTCGCGGTTGAAATAGGCCTGCGCCTCACCCAGCGGCATGAAGACGAAGGAGGCGTCGAACTCGGTCATGCCGATCTCGAAGACCGCCTGGATCGGATAGGCCTTGATCCGCGGCGCCGTGCCGAACGGGGTCGAGGCGCCCTTGGGCGAGATGATGTTGATGGAATCACCGACCTGAAGGCCGAGCGAATCCGCCAGCCGCTTGCCGACGGCGACACCGCCCGCCTGATCGAACCCGTCGAGCGTCCCGCGCCGGACATTGCCGCCGACGAAGGGGATCGCCTTGATGTCGGCCTCGCGGATACCGCGGACCAGCACGCCGCCATTGCCGGTCTGCGAGGAGGCGAGCGCCTGCCCCTCGACCAGCGGAATCGCCAGCCGAATGCCGGGGATGGACCGCAGGCGCTGCGAGACGATGTCGTAATCGTCAAGCGGCCGGTCGATCGGCGTCGCGAAGATGTGGCCGTTCACCCCAACGATCTTCTCCAGCAGTTCCTTGCGGAAGCCGTTCATCACCGACATCACGATGATCAGGGTGGCCACCCCGAGCAGGATGCCGAGGAAGGAGAAGCCGGCGATGACCGAAACGAAGCCCTCGCGGCGCCGCGTGCGTAGGTAACGCCCCGCGAGCAGCCATTCGAAGCCGGCGAAGGGCCGCGTCCCGCTCGGTGCCTCGTCCTGACGATCGGTGGTCGTGGCGACGCTCACGCCGCCTTGCCCTTGAAGCGGGCCAGCGCCTCCTCGATCGACACCAGCTCGCGCTCGCCGCTGGTGCGGCGCTTGATCTCGACCTTGCCCTCGGCCAGGCCCTTCGGGCCGACGATGATCTGCCAGGGCACGCCGATCAGATCGGCGGTGGCGAACTTACCGCCCGGCCTGGCATCGGTGTCGTCATAAAGCGCGTCGTAGCCCCTGGCCAGGAGGTGCTCATAGATGCGCCGGCTGGCGCCGTCCGTCTCGGCGTCGCCCAGCTTGAGGTTGAGGACCGCGACGTCGAAGGGAGCGATCTCGTCGGGCCAGACGATGCCGGCCTCGTCATGGCCGGCCTCGATCAGCGCGGCGACGAGCCGGCTCGGCCCGATGCCGTATGAGCCGCCATGGAGGAGCACCTGCTGGCCGTCCGGCCCGGTGACGCTCGCGCCCATCGGTTCCGAGTATTTCGTGCCGAAATAGAAGATGTGGCCGACCTCGATGCCACGCGCCGAGACCTGCTTCTCCGCGGGCAGCGCGTCGAAGGCCGCCTTGTCGTGCATCTCCTCGGTCGCCGCATAGAGGCTCGTCCACTTGTCGACGATGCCCTTCAGCCCCTCGACGCTGTCGAAATCGGTGTCGGCGGGCGGCGTCTCGAAATCGAGATAATCCTTGTGGCAGAAGACCTCGCTCTCGCCGGTGGAAGCGAGCACGATGAACTCGTGACTGAGATCGCCGCCGATCGGGCCGGTGTCGGCGCGCATCGGGATCGCCTTCAGGCCGAGCCGCGCGAAGGTGCGCAGATAGGCCGTGAACATGCGGTTATAGGCGTGGCGGGCCGCCTCCTTGTCGAGATCGAAGGAATAGGCGTCCTTCATCAGGAACTCGCGGCCGCGCATCACGCCGAAGCGGGGACGAACCTCGTCGCGGAACTTCCACTGGATGTGATAGAGATTCAGCGGCAAGTCCTTGTAGGACTTGACGTAAGCCCGCACGATCTCGGTGACCATCTCCTCATTGGTCGGGCCGTAGAGCATGTCTCGATCATGCCGATCCTTGATGCGCAGCATCTCCTTGCCATAGGCGTCGTAGCGCCCGCTTTCGCGCCAGAGATCAGCCGATTGGATCGTCGGCATCAGGATCTCGACGGCACCCGAGCGGTTCTGCTCCTCGCGGACCACGGCGCTGATCTTGTTGAGGACCCGCAGCCCCAGCGGCAGCCAGGAATAGATGCCGGCGGATTGCTGGCGGATCATGCCGGCGCGCAGCATCAGCCGGTGCGAGACGATCTCGGCCTCCTTGGGCGTGTCGCGCAGGATCGGCAGGAAGTAGCGGGAGAGACGCATCAGGGACACTCGATCGGGGGGCGATGGGCGCGGACGGCGCACCGATTCACTCCGCCCAGACACCATCGCTCCGCACAAAATGCAAACCAAAATCTGCTGATGCGGACGGCCGGCGTGGCCGAGCCTCAGCGCTGCGCGAAACGCTCCGTCAGCGCCGCGAGCACCGGTGCCGGAACGAAGGGCGAGACGTCGCCGCCCATCGCCGCGATCTGGCGGACGAGCGTGGCGGTGATGTGGCGAACGCTGCCCGAGGCCGGCAGGAACACCGTCTGGATGGCGGGCGCCATCGTCGCGTTCATCCCCGCCATCTGCATCTCGTAGTCTAAGTCCGTGCCGTCGCGCAGGCCCCTGACGATGATCGTGGCGCCTGCCCGGCGCGCCGCGTCGACGGCGAGGTCGTCGAAGGTCACGACCTCCAGCGACGC
>NZ_JAUXYO010000180.1 GCF_030694325.1 Allobosea sp.
CTCGATGTTCGAGCCGATCCATGGCTCGGCCTTCGACATCGCGGGCAAGGGCATCGCCAACCCGATCGGCACCTTCTGGACGGCGACGATGATGCTCGATCATCTCGGCGAGCCCGCGGCTTCGGCCCGGCTGATGCGCGCGATCGAGCGGGTGACGGCCGACCCGGCCTTCCATACGCCAGATCTCGGCGGCAAGGCGACGACGCGAGAGGTCACGGACGCCGTCATCGCCGCGATCGCCGGCGACAACGCCTGAGCCGTCAACGCCATCGTGACCCTGCCGCACGCCCGGCGCTGCTGACAATCGCTCACCCGCTCCCCATATCCTGCGCGAACGGATGACACTGGAACGCGCGAAAGGGAGAGCGGGAATGGGACTGATGAGCATGTTCGGCGGCAGCCAGGCGCCCCAGGAGCACTTCCCCTACGAGCTCAGCGACGCCGAATGGCGGGCGAGGCTGACGCCGGAGCAGTACAACGTGCTGCGCGGCCACGGCACCGAGCGTCCAGGCTCCTGCGCCCTGAACTACGAGAAGCGCCCCGGCACCTTCTCCTGCGCCGGCTGCGACCAGCCGCTCTTCCGCAACCTCACCAAATTCGAGAGCGGCACCGGCTGGCCGAGCTTCAACGAGCCGCTGGAAGGTGCCGTCGGCACCACCGAGGATCGCAAGTTCGGCATGGTCCGCACCGAGGTCCATTGCGCCAATTGCGGCGGCCATCTCGGCCATGTCTTCCCGGACGGCCCGCCCCCGACGGGCCTGCGCTACTGCATCAACGGCGTCGCGATGAACTTCGAGCCCGCTGCCTGACAGCCCACCGGGGCGCGGCCCAAGCCGCGCCTTACTTGGGGATCTCGACCCAGTAGACCGCCCGGTTGGCCGGCGTACCCGCGTGAAGGCACACCACCCGCGCGCGGCGCTTGCCCCCGGCATCCTCGACAGCGGCGAAAGCGATGTATTCGGTCGCGACGTGCTGCCCGCCGATCTTTTTGTCGAAGCGGTTTTCGATCAGGCTGTCGCCACGCTCGATCCGCACCGCTTTCAGCGTGCCGCCGTCGCGCTTCGACTCGGCCAGCGCGAAGCGCTCGCAATCGGCCAGCGGATCGGGGGCCGGGCGCGTCTGGGCGCTGGCCGCCAGCGGAGCCGCGAGCAGGACAAGGGCGGCGAGGCGCAGCAGGATGGTCTCGGGACGGCGCATGAAATCCTCGTCTGGGCTGATGCCGACGATGCCCCAGGCCGGCCCTTTCGCCAAGCCGACCCGGAACGGCTGAAAGTCGCGGCGCGAGGGCGCAATCGCGACGGCCTGCCCCTATATTGACCGTGAACGAATCACGCACGAGCAGCGCCGATCTTGTCAGACCACAGCATCACCTCCGCCCCCCTGCCCCGCCCCGGCGGCCTCGCCGCGCGCGCGCAGGCCGCGCCCGCGGCCGGCTATCTCTCGGGGCTGAACCCGGAGCAGCGCCAGGCGGTCGAGGCGACCGACGGCCCCGTGCTGGTGCTGGCCGGCGCCGGCACCGGCAAGACCCGCGTGCTGACCACCCGCATCGCCCATCTGATCGCCACCAACCGCGCCTTTCCCTCGCAGATCCTCTCGGTGACCTTCACCAACAAGGCCGCGCGCGAGATGAAGGAGCGCGTCAGTCATCTCGTCGGGGCGGTCGCCGAGGGCATGCCTTGGCTGGGCACGTTCCACTCGATCTCCGCCAAGATCCTGCGCCGCCACGCCGAACTGCTGGATCTGCGCAGCGACTTCACGATCCTCGATACCGACGACCAGATCCGCCTGATGAAACAGGTGATCCAGGCCGAGGGCATCGACGAGAAGCGCTGGCCGGCGCGCATGCTCTCCGGCTTCATCGATTCCTGGAAGAACCGCGGGCTGGCTCCGAAGGACGTCGCGCCGGGCGAGGCCGCCGTCTTCGCCAACGGCAAGGGCGGCAAGCTCTATGCCGCCTATCAGGACCGGCTGAAGACGCTGAATGCGGTGGATTTCGGCGACCTGCTGCTGCACTGCCTGACGCTGTTCCGGGAGCATGCCGATGTGCTCGCAACCTATCACGAGCGCTTCCGCTACATCCTCGTCGACGAGTATCAGGACACCAACACGGCGCAGTATCTTTGGCTGCGTCTGCTCGCCCAGGGCCGCCGCAACATCGCCTGCGTCGGCGACGACGACCAGTCGATCTATGGCTGGCGCGGCGCCGAGGTCGACAACATCCTGCGCTTCGAGCACGATTTCCCCGGCGCGACCGTGATCCGGCTGGAGCGCAACTACCGCTCGACCGGCCATATCCTCGCCACCGCCTCCAAGCTGATCGCCCGCAACGAGACCCGGCTGGGCAAGACGCTGCGCACCGAGGACGAACTCGGCGAGAAGGTCACCATCACCGGTGCCTGGGACAGCCAGGAAGAAGCCCGCCTGATCACCGACGAGATCGAGGCGATGCAGCTCAAGGGTAACAACCTCGCCGAGATCGCCGTGCTGGTGCGCATCTCCGCCCAGATGCGCGAGCTGGAGGAGCGCTTCGTCCAGACCGGCGTGCCCTACCGCGTCATCGGCGGCCCGCGCTTCTATGAGCGCGCCGAGATCCGCGACGCCATGGCCTATCTGCGCTGCGTCGTCTCGCCCACCGACGACCTCGCCTTCGAGCGCATCGTCAACGTGCCCAAGCGCGGCCTGGGCGACGCCACCATCCAGATCCTGCACAACCACGCCCGCGCGACCGGGTTCTCGCTGCTGCAATCGGCCCGCGCCATCGTCGAGAGCGACGAACTCAAGCCCAAGGCCCGCACGAGCCTGCGCGAACTGGTCGAGGCCTTCGGCCGCTGGTCGCAGCGCGCCGAGCACATGCCCCAAGGCGAGCTCGCCGAACTCGTGCTGGAAGAGAGCGGCTACACCGAGATGTGGCAGAAGGACCGCTCGGCCGATGCTGCGGGACGGCTCGAAAACCTGAAGGAATTGGTGCGCTCGCTCGACGAGTTCCCTGACCTGCCGTCCTTCCTCGAACACGTCTCGCTGGTGATGGACGCCGATAGCGGCGACAGCGCCGAGCGCGTCTCGATCATGACGCTGCATGGCGCCAAGGGTCTGGAATTCGACACCGTCTTCCTGCCCGGCTGGGAGGAAGGCCTCTTCCCCAACCAGCGCGCGCTGGACGAGAGCGGCCGCGCCGGCCTCGAGGAAGAGCGCCGCCTCGCCCATGTCGGGCTGACGCGCGCGCGCAAGCGGCTGAAACTCTATTTCGCTTCCAACCGCCGTATCCACGGGCTCTGGCAGTCGAGCCTGCCCTCGCGCTTCATCGACGAGCTTCCGGAGGAGCATGTCGAGGTCGTGCAGGCGGCCTCGAACTATTCGCAGGGCGGCTACGGCGCCTCGCGCTTCGACCGGATGGAAAGCTTCGGCTCCTCCTACAACACGCCCGGCTGGCAGCGCGCCCAGGAGAACAAGGCCCGCGGCGGCTCGGGCTTCTCGGAGAGCGGCAGCGGCTTCGGCGGCAGCAGCTTCGGCAACACCCGCCAGCGCGGCCCCCTCCTGATCGAGGGCGAACTCACCGCGAAGTCCTCGGGCACATCGGCCTATGACGAAGGCGCCCGCGTCTTCCACGTCAAATTCGGCCCCGGCTCCGTGGCCTCCGTCGATGGCAACAAGCTGACGGTGGATTTCGACAAGGCCGGGCGGAAGATGGTGCTGGACAGTTTCGTGCAGAAGGCGGGGTGACGTGCATGACAGTGCCGGGCGTCGTTGGAGAAGATGCTGCCGGCCTGAAGCGCGTAAGCTTGGATCGAGAAGATATTACTGCGTTTAAGAGACACTTCACAAATGACGCGCCTTACTGGCCCAGAATTAGCTTCGCGATGTGCGCTCGCCTCTCATTGTTCGAAGAATGCCGCGCCATCGCCCATTATGTGCGGGAGGAACTAGAGGCGCTAGAGGGCTTGCGTCACCCAGGCAATACAAAGCCTGCAAAGCCTTTTAGAAAGCTTCCTCTCCGGGGTCTCTGGCACAAACATTTTTCAACGCCAGAACATACGCTTCGCAATATTGGTGAGCGTTGGGGTCTAACCGTCGAAGGGAACCGTGACCTCGACAAGATGATCCAAGAGGTAGCGGCTAATCATGGCGATCAGCCGGATGTTTGGCCCGGCATTATTGCCCATCGAGTAATGATTGAGGGTTTGCTGGATCGGTCCTATGCACGTCGGATGACAGGCGATTGGATCATATTCGCCAAGAACAGCGCCGGCGCAAATGTTTATCTTGACGTCGCAAGCCATGAGGAAGGACAAAACCCTGACTGCCTCTTGAAGAAGTTGGCAGAGGGTTGCGCGTGCGAGTTTCCAGAGTTTTTTGATCGCTCGGCAGTATGACGGCATGACCCACTACGTCGCCTTCATCGAGGACGCGGGCCCCGATTTCGCGGTCGGCGTCTGGTTCCCGGATCTGCCCGGGTGCTTCTCGGCCGGCGACACGCTCGACGAAGCGATGTCCAACGCGTCCGAGGCCGTCGCGCTCTGGTTCGAGGACATCGAGAGCGACGGCCGCGCTGTTCCGCGAGCCCGCACGCCGAGTGAACTCAAAACTGATCCCGAAGTCGCTGCCGAAATGGCGAAATATGCCATCGCGCTGATACCGGCTCCGGACGTGGCCTTTCAACCGGCCGCCGAATAATCGGACAGACCTCTCTGTCATCCCGGACAAGCCGCGAAGCGGCGCCGATCCGGGATCCATGCCTGAACTTGTCCGATAGGCGTTCCGGCATGGATCCCGGGTCTGCGCTGCGCTTGCCCGGGATGACGGCGCGGGTTTGACAACGGTCGAGCCCCCTCACCCCTCCCTAACCTTGAACGCCCGCCGCGCCGCCTCGACCTGCGCGTGATAGGTCTCCGCCCAGACCCAGACCCCGCAGAACGCCGCCGTCAGTTCGCGGCCGATCTCGGTCAACGTGTAGTCGACATGCGGCGGGATGACCGGGTGGACCTTGCGGGTGATCAGCCCGTCGCATTCCATCTGACGCAGCGTCTTGGTCAGCATCTTCTGGCTGATGCCGCCGACGATCCGCCCGATCTGGCGGAAGCGCAGCGTGCCGTGCTCCTCCAGCGCCTCCAGGATCAGCATGGTCCACTTGTCGGCGACCTGGCCGATCACGTCCCGTACCAGCGCCTCGACCTCCGGCGCGACCTCGGGGTGGACCAGCCGGCCCTGCTCGCGCATCGCCTCCACGGCCTTGCGGATCATCTGCATGCGACGCTCTCCTTTGGGTGCCTATGGCACTTTCAGGTGCCTTCTTTCGATCGGAGAGCATCGGCCCTAGCTGTGTCGGACGCAACCGAGAAAGGGCCTTGCGATGAACATCACCGGCAACACCATCCTCATCACCGGCGGCGGCAGCGGCATCGGACGCGCCCTGGCCGAAGCGCTGCACGCCAAGGGCAACACCGTCATCATCGCCGGCCGCCGCGAGAGCGTGCTCGACGAAGTCACCCAGGCCAATCCCGGCATGGCATCGATGCTGCTCGACATTCAGGACAAGGCGGACATCGCAGCTTTCGCCGGTGAGGCCGTCACGCGCTTTCCGGCCCTGAACGTCGTCATCCACAATGCCGGCATCATGAGGCCGGAAAGCCATGTCGACCTCGCCATCGCCGAGGAGACGGTCGCCACCAATCTGCTCGGCCCGATCCGGCTGACGGCGGCGCTGCTGCCGCATCTCAAGGCACAGCCGCGCGCTTCGATCGTCACCGTCTCCTCGGGGCTCGCCTTCGTGCCGCTGGCGGCGACCCCGTCCTATTCCGCGACCAAGGCGGCGATCCATTCCTGGTCGATGGCGCTGCGCCATCAGCTCAAGGACACGGGGGTCGAGGTCGTCGAGATCGCGCCGCCTTATGTCCAGACCGAACTGCTCGGCCCGCAGCAAGCGACCGACCCCGAGGCCATGCCGCTGGCCGATTTCACCTCCGAGGTGATGGCACTGCTCGAAGCCGCACCCGCGGATGGCGAGATCATCGTCGAGCGCTGCAAGCCGCTGCGCTTCGCAGCAGAGAACGGCAATTTCGCCGACGTCTTCGCGATGGTGAACAGCCGGCACTGATCGGCAAGGACCACGCGTCATTCTCGGGCTTGACCCGAGAATGACGCAAACCAGAAGGCACTGGTTTCCGAGATGGTCGGGTCAAGCCCGACCATGACGCCGCGTCCCGCACGGCGGGCCATGACAACCGCGGCCGCGCCTGCTATCCCGCCGGCATGCGCGAAGGCCTCCTCCCCTCCACGGTCGCGACCGTCCTCGAACTCTCGACCAGCGGCGAAAAGGCGCGCGCGCTGACCGAGCTGCTGGGCGAGGTCTTCGACCCCACCGAAACCGCGATCTCGGCCTTCGAGATCGAGACCGGCGTCACCACGCTGTCTCTGAACGCGCCCTGGAAGGTCGAGATCTATTTCGCGGTTCATCCCGACGAGGAGGCCGTGCGCGACATGCTGCGGCCGATCGTCGGCGACAGCATCGATTCCACGCCGTTCGAGACGGTCAACCAGCAGGATTGGGTCGCGGCCAGCCTGGACGGGCTGAAGCCCGTCCGCGCCGGCCGCGTCCTCGTCCATGGCGATCACGACCGCGACGCGGTGCGCATCAACGATATCGGCATCGAGATCCCCGCCGCGCTCGCCTTCGGCACGGGGCATCACGGCACCACGGCCGGCTGCCTGCTCGCGCTCGACGCCGAACTGAAGCGCCGCCGCCCGCGCAACGCGATCGATGTCGGCACCGGCACCGGTATCCTGGCGCTGGCGCTGGCCAAGCAGACGAAGCGCAAGGTCGTCGCCGGCGACATCGACGCCATCGCAGTCGAGGTCGCGGCGCACAATGCCCGCGTCAATCACGCCCCGCACGCGCTCGATCTCTATGTCGCGCCGGGCCTGCGCCACGCCAAGGCTGACCGGCCGCGCCATTTCGACCTCGTCTTCGCCAACATCCTGGCAGGCCCGCTGAAGCGCCTCGCTCCCTCGATCGCCCGCGTGCTGACGGATGATGGCACGGTGATCCTCTCGGGCCTGCTCGAGATGGATGTCGCCGGCGTCGTCTCGACCTACCGGCACCAGGGCCTTTATCTCGCCCGCAAGTCGCCGCGCGAGGGCTGGGCGACGCTGGTCATGAAAAAAGGCGGCGCAGCCCCGAGGCCACGCCACCTTCGATAATCCGGAAAGCCCTTCACCTGCCGCCGCGAGGGACGGAGTGATCCTTCGCTAGGCCGTGGCGTATGGCGCGCCACGCGAGAACCGGAGCGGAGCGGACATCAAGTCCGTGAGCACCGGAAGCGCAGGACGTCGCGTCAGGCGGCCAGCATCGCGAAGGATCGCGATCAGAAGCCGATATGGCCGTACTTGGCTTCCGCCTCCGCCTGCATGGAGCGGGCGTCGTGCCAGACGGCGGAGGTGAACTTCACGGCGTCGACGATGGTCTCGTAGACATGCTTGATGATGGCGATCATGGTTTTCGTCCTTGGAAGGCGCCGGGTGTGCGGCGCTGAATTCGGGAAGGCTCCGGCGCGTCATACGCCGGACGGGCGCGGCTCACCGGTTGAACGGCAGGGCCTCGTCGGTCGCCAGCGAGGTGGCGGCGAGACCGCCGAGCATCAGGCCGGCCTCGTTGACGCGAAAGCTGTGGGCACGCAGCTCGCGCAGGGCGGAGCGGCGGCGGCTCTCGATCATCGCGGCATAAAGGCGCTGCCAGAAGCCGGGACCTTCGGAGGTCTTCGCGGTTGTCTGGACCTCGGTCGCGGGCAGTACGGCGGTGTCGTTCAGCACATAGGTCATGGGGATCCATCTCCTCAATCGAAACGAAGGACAGTCCCGGTCGCTTCCTCGTTCTCTTATGCGACCAAAGTGGTACGTCTTCGCACTTGCGAAAAGGTGATTTCGCAGATGCGAGATATGCATCTGACGCATGAGAAACGCGGGTTTTCATTAACGATTGACGAATTCGCATAACGATGTGGCAGAAGCCCGCTTTTGCGGCGGGTTTTTCAGATGGCGTCGCGCATCGCGCAGCACCATTTCGACTCGCCTTCGCCGCCAGCAGCCGCGACGATGACGCAAAGCCCCACCGGACCCCGCCGATGCCCGAATCGCCTGCCCTCCCGACCTGCCGCTTCCAGACCTTCTCCGAGCCGACGGATCCCTCGCAGGTCGCGCCGCGTGTCGCGGCGTTGCGGCGCGAACTCACAAGGCAGGGCCTGGCTGGTTTCATCGTGCCGCGCGCCGACGAGCATCAGGGCGAATACGTCCCCGCCCACATGGCCCGCCTTGCCTGGCTGACCGGCTTCACCGGCTCCGCCGGCAACGCCATCATTCTTGCCGACCGCGCGGCGCTGATCGTCGATGGCCGCTACACCATCCAATCCCAGGAGCAGACCGACACTACCATCGTCACGCCGACCCGCATGGAGGAGATGCCGCTCGACCGCTGGGTCGAGCAGAACCTGCCCGCCGGCGGGCTGCTCGGCTACGATCCCTGGCTGCACACGGTCGACGGCGTCGCGAAGCTGGAGAAGGCGGCGGTCGCGGCCGGCGGTTCGCTCGTCGCACTGTCGGAGAACCCGGTCGATGCGATCTGGCGCGACAGGCCGGCGCCCCCGGCCGCGCCCGTGAAGGCCCATCGCGGCGATTTCGCCGGGGAGGACGCCGCCGGCAAGCTCGCCCGCATCCAGGAGGCGCTGACCAGGGCCAAGGTCGATGCGCTGGTCGTCTCCGATCCGCATGCGCTGGCCTGGACCTTCAACATCCGCGGCGGCGATGTCGAGCACACGCCCCTACCGCTGGGCTACGCGATCGTCCCGCGCGAAGGCCGCCCCACGGTCTTCCTGGCACCCGAGAAGATCACCAACGAGGCGGGGGACGCGATCGGCGCCGTCGGCGAGATCGCGCCCCCCGCTGCGCTGGCTACGCAGCTCACGGCGCTGGGCGCAGCCGGCGCCAAAGTCAGGCTCGACGCGACGACCGCCGCCTCGGCGCTCGCCACGCTGATCCGCGAGGCCGGCGGCACGCCCGATGCCGGTCCGGACCCGATCGCCCTGATGAAGGCCCGCAAGAACGAGGCTGAACTCGCCGGTGCCCGCGCCGCCCATTTGCGCGACGGCGCCGCGATGGTGCGCTTCCTGTCCTGGATCGCGCGCGAGGCGCCCAAGGGCGGGCTGACCGAGATCGACGCGGTCGCGGCGCTCGAGGCCGAGCGGCTGAAGACCGGCCTGCTCAGGGACGTCTCCTTCACCACCATCGCCGGCGCCGGCCCCAACGCCGCCTTGCCGCATTACCGCGTCACGCAGGCGAGCAACCGCCGCATCGAGCCCGGCATCCTGCTGGTCGACTCGGGCGGCCAGTACGAGGACGGCACCACCGACATCACCCGCACCATGGCGATCGGCGAGCCCAGCGCCGAGATGCGCGACCGCTACACCCGCGTACTCAAGGGCCATATCGCGATCTCGCGGGCGCTCTTCGTCAAGGGCACCTCGGGCGCCCAGCTCGATGCGCTGGCGCGGCTGCCGCTCTGGCAGGCGGGGTTCGATTTCGACCATGGCACCGGTCATGGCGTCGGCAGCTATCTCTCGGTGCATGAGGGGCCGCAGCGCATCTCGAAGCTCGGCACCACGCCGCTGGAGCCCGGCATGATCCTCTCCAATGAGCCCGGCTACTACAAGGAAGGCCATTACGGCATCCGTATCGAGAACCTGATCGTGGTCGAGGAGCGGACCATCCCGGGCGGCGATCGCACCATCTACGGCTTCGAGACCATCACGTGGTGCCCCTATGAGCGCGCGCTGATCGACCTCGCCTTGCTCGACGCCGGCGAGATCGCTTGGATCGACGCCTATCACGCGCAAGTCTGGAGCCAGGTCGCAGGCCTGGTCGAGGGCGAGGCGAAGGCGTGGCTGGAAAGGGCCTGCCTACCGCTTTAAGCGAAAATCGGAATTGACACAACCTAAGGTAGCATTATCCTCCCTGCCATTCTCGGGCGGGGGCGACCATGACCAGGCATTTCCTATCGATCGCATGCGGACTTCTGGCGGCCGGCTGCGCGACATCGCCGCCGATCGATCTCAGTCAGCCCACCGGGGGCCGCGAACTTCGACCCGCCCGCGCCGGCATCAATGTCGGCTCGCTCTATTTCGCCCGCGAACAGGCGACCGAGGACCGGTCCCGCCCCATCAATCTGGAGCGTCTCTGCGAGGTCGATCTGGCGCGCTACGCCGTGCTGCCGGTCGATGCGAGGCAGTCGGACCTCGATCTGAGCTTCAAGCTCGAGGCGAGCGGCGCCGTGAGCGGCATCAAGAACATCTTCGTCAATCTCGGCCTCAGCGGCAATTTCAGCGACCATTTCGAGTACAAGCTGACCAATGTCGTCGATCGCAGCATCAGCTATCAGGAGGCCGAGACGCTCTTCGCCGACCGGGCCTTCAAGCGCGACTGCAGCCATTGGCGCCGGAACATCTCGCGCGAGAACTGGGCCCGCTACCAGATCCTCTCGCTCAAGACCGGCGACATCGTGCTCCGGCAGAAGACGGACGCCGGCGCCTCCGCCGACATCAAGGCCAAGATCGCCGTCGCCGAGCCGCAGCTCAAGGCAGCCCTGTCGCGCAGCTACAACCTGGCCGTAAGCGGCCAGGGCATGGTGATCGCGGTCAATCCCATCATCCGCGATTGAGTCAGGCCAGCGCCCGCAACGCCACCACCGCGGCGACGCCAACCGCCACCACGCCGAGCAGCGGCAGGCGCGTCGCGGCGAGCGCGGCGAGCAGCGCGGCGACCGTCTCCGGCCAGCCGGTGGCGAGCGCGCTCGGCGCGATCACCGCGACGAGTACGGCCGGCGGGATCGCGTCGAAAGCGGCCTGCGCGCGCGGCGAAAGCTGGAGCCGGCCCGCGAGCGCGAGCCCGGCGAGGCGGGTCGCAAAGGTCGCGATCGCCATGCCCAAAATGGCGAGGAGGTTATGCGGGTCGAGCGTCACGGGCGGGCCTCCGTGGCCAGCTCGGCATCCCCGGCCGCGAGCCAGGCCGCGGCGAGCCCGAAGAGCGCGCCCGCCAGCACGTGCCAGGGCGGCCCGATGAGCCGATAGGTCAGGGCCGAGGCCAGCCCCGCCGCCGCGACCGTCCAGAATGTCACCCGCCCTTTCCAGAAGGCGGCGACCAGCGCGATGAACAGAGCCGTGAAGGCGAAATCCGCCCCGAAGCGGCGCGGATCGCCCAGCGCGGCACCGACCACCGTCCCGAGCGTCGAGGTCGCGCACCAGCAGGCGACGAAGGGCAAGAGCATGCCGAACCAGTAGGCCGGCGTCAGGCGATGGGTGCGCGCCCGCTTCTCGGCCAGAGCCCAGTTCTCGTCGGCCATGTAGTAGAGCCCGAGCGCCGTCTGGCCGCGCGAGAAGCCCGCGAGCTTCGGCGCGAGCGAGGCGCTCATCAGCACATGGCGGGCATTGATCAGCAGCGTCGAGAACACGATCGCGCCGATCGGCGCCGGCGTCGCCCAGAGCTCGACGGCAGCGAATTGCGCCCCGCCGGCAAAGACGAGCGCGCCCATCACAAACGTCTCCAGCGGCGACAGGCCCCTTCCGGCCGCCAGCGCCCCGAACAGCAGCGCGATCGGCACGGCGGCGAGCATGGCGGGCGCAATGTCGCGCAAGCCCCGCAGGGCGTCGTCTCGCAGGGAGGACATGAGGGAAGCCTTCAGGAGAGATGGGCGGCGCGGAAGGCACCGGGCGTGACGCCCACCCGCGCCTTGAAGGCGCGGGTGAGATGGGCCTGGTCGCAGAAGCCGGTGGCGGCCGCGACCGCGCCGGGCGCCTCGCCCCGCCGTAGCCGCTCGCGCGCCCGCCGGACGCGGACATCGACGAGGAAGGCGTGCGGTGTCAGCCCGGTCTCGGCCCGGAAGGCGCGGATCAGATGATGCCGCGGCAGGCCGGCCGCGGCGCCGATCTCGGCGAGCGACAGGTCCTCGTCATGCCGGGCCTCGATCAGCGCCCGCGCGCGATCGACCGGGCCGGGTTCGCGCCCGACAGGACGCGGGCCGAGATCGGCATGGCGCACCAGCATCGCGGCATAGGCCCGCAGCAGCGCCTCCTCGCCCGCCAGCGCATCCGCGCCCTCCTCCAGCAGCCGATGTGCGGCGGCAAACTGCGCCGCCCCTTCCGGATCATGCACGACCGGCTCCCGGAAGAACGGCGTCCCGACGCTCTCGCGCCCGGTCAGCGAAGCCGCCAGTTCCCGCATCAGCTCAAGCCCGGGATAGCTCATCCGGTAGCGATAGCCGCCCTCGCTCGGCGCCCCGTCATGGACATCGAGCGGCTGGTTCATCACGAGATCGCCAGGGCCGGCATAAAGCCTCTCACCGCGGGCATGCCAGATTTCGCAGCCGGTCAGGATCGTCCCGATCGCGTAGGTGTCGTGGGCGTGGGGCGCATAGGCATGGGTGCGGAATGTCGCCGCCAGGAACTCCAGCCCGTCGAAACGGCGCGCGGCGAAGAGATGCGCCCGCTCGCCCGCCTTCAGCGGCGTCTCGGCCAGCGCCTGTTCCTGCGTGATCAGATCCATGGCGCGAGGTTAAACCCGATCGCGCCGGGTACGTCTTGAAGAAAAGTGATCGGGCGCATCAGCAGCGCCGATGGGCCAGGTTGGCCTGTCGGGGGAAGGCCTCAACCCCCGACCAGATCGAACCAGCCGGCCTCGTCGATCACCTGGACGCCATGCTTCTGCGCATCCTTGAGCTTCGAGCCGGCGCCCGGTCCCGCCACCAGCAGGTCGGTCTTGGACGAGACCGAGCCCGCGACCTTCGCACCGAGGCGCTCCGCCATCGCCTTGGCCTCGTCGCGCGTCATGCGCTCGAGCGCGCCGGTGAAGACGACGATCTTGCCGGCGACGGGGCTCGCGGAGGCGACGGCCTCGAGCGGCTGGGGCGTTACCTGCGCCAGCAGCCGGTCGAGCAATTCCTCGTTATGCGGCTCGCCGAAGAAATCGGTCAGTGCCTCGACCACGGTGGGCCCGACGCCGTCGATCGCGTCAAGTTCCTGCCGCTCGGACGAGGCCGGGTCGGCCGCCGCCAGCCCGGCCGCCCGCAGCGCCTCGAAGGAGCCGTAGTGCCGCGCCAGCAGGCGCGCATTGGTTTCGCCGATATGGCGGATGCCGAGCCCGAAGATGAAGCGGTTGAGCGGCGGCGTCCGGCGATCCTCGATCGCGGCGAAGAGCTTGGCGACGCTCTGGGCGCCGAAGCCTTCCTTGTCCTTCAGCTTCTTGAGATTGGCGCCGTCGCGCGCGGCGAGCGTGAAGATGTCGGCCGGTTCCTTCACCGGCAGGTCGGGGTCGCCGTGGAAGAACTCGATCTGCTTGTCGCCGAGCCCGTCGATGTCGAGCGCGTCGCGCGAGACGAAATGCTTCAGCCGCTCGACCGCCTGCGCCGGGCAGATCAACCCGCCGGTGCAGCGGCGAACGGCATCCTCCTTGCCGGAGCGCGGATTGATCTCCCGCGTCGCATGGCTGCCGCAGGCGGGGCAAATCGTCGGGAACTCATAAGGCTTGGCATCCGCCGGCCGCTTCGACAGATCGACCGCCGCCACCCGCGGGATCACGTCGCCGGCGCGCTTCACCGTCACCGTGTCGCCGACGCGGATGTCGGGCGGTTCGCCGTCGCGGATGCGCTCGCCCTTGGAATCGTAGCCGCGAATGTAGTCCTCATTGTGCAGCGTCGCATTGGTGACGACGACGCCACCGACGGTGACGGGGCGCAGGCGCGCCACCGGCGAGAGCGCGCCGGTGCGGCCGACCTGGATCTCGATCGCCTCCAGCACCGTCGTCGCCAGCTCGGCGGGGAATTTATGCGCGATCGCCCAGCGCGGCGCCCGCGAGACGAAGCCGAGCCGCGCCTGCAAGCTCAGCTCGTCGACCTTGTAGACCACGCCGTCGATGTCGTAGCCGAGCGTGGCGCGCTGGCTCTCGATCAGCCGGTAATGCGCAATCAACGCCTCGACGCTCTCGCAGCGCTTCATCAACGGATTGGTGCGAAAGCCCCAGCGCGCGAAGGCCTCGACCACGCCCCACTGCGTTGGCGCCGGCAGCTCCGGCATCTCGCCCCAGGCATAGGCGAAGAAGCGCAGCGGCCGCGAGGCGGTGATCGTGGCGTCGAGCTGGCGCAGCGAGCCCGCTGCCGCATTGCGCGGATTGGCGAATTCGGGAAGCCCCTTCTCGCGCTGGCGCTCGTTGATGCCGGCGAAATCGGCGTGGCCGAGATAGACCTCGCCACGAACCTCCGCGACGGTGGGCACGTCCGGCCCTGCCAATGTCTGAGGGATCTCGGCGATGGTGCGGGCGTTGACCGTGACGTCCTCGCCCTCCTCGCCATCGCCGCGCGTCGCGGCATGGACGAGCGCGCCATTTTCATAGCGCAGCGAGAGCGAAAGACCGTCGATCTTGGGCTCGGCGGTGAAGGCGATCGGCTCGTCGTCCTTGCGGCCGAGGAAGCGGTGCACCCGTTGAACGAACTCCGCTACGGCCTCGTCGGTGAAGGCGTTGTCGAGCGAGAGCATCGGCACGCGATGGCGAATCCTGGCGAATTTGCCCGAAGCCTTGGCGCCGACCTTGGCACTGACCGACGAAGCCTTCAGCGCCGGAAACGCCGCCTCGATCGCCACCAGCCGGCGCCGCAGCGCGTCATAGGCCGCGTCGTCCATCTCCGGCGCGTCGTTCTGGTGATAGGCGATGTCGGCCGCCTCCACCGCCTCGGCCAGCCGCTTGTGCTCGGCCCGGGCCTGGCGGGAGGTGAGTTCGGCGACGGGGTTCTCTTCGGGCTCGCTCATGGCCCCTCATTAGGCGAGAAGCCTTCGTCGAAAAAGGGCAGCAGCATCACCCTTCGCCTCATCCCGCATTCGTGTTTTCGCCGCCTGCGACACGTCCGAGCTTTTCGGCTATGCTGGCAAGGCTGGGAATTGGAAGCTCGACGCCTTCAGGCCGTTGACCCAAGGATCGCGTCAAAGGGCTGCAAGGCGAACCGGGCCGCAACCGGGAGACACGCCATGGCCAATCTCGACACCCATCTGCACGGCGTTCCACGCGGAGATGCGCCCGCCCTGCCGCGCGTCAACACCATTACCACCCGGGACCTGCGCGACGCGCTGCGGCTGGGCTGGGAGGATTTCAAGGCGCAGCCGAGCCACCTCGCCTTCGTCGCCCTGATCTACCCCGTCATCGGCGTGCTGCTGGCGCAGGCGACGGTGAGCTACAACATCTTTCCGCTGCTGTTCCCTCTGCTTGGCGGCTTTGCCCTGCTCGGGCCTTTTGCTGCGATCGCGCTCTATGAGATCAGCCGGCGGCGCGAGCGCCATCTCGACTCGAGCTGGGAGCACGCCTTCGCCCTGCTGCGTTCGCCGGCGATCGGCCAGATCCTGCTCTTGGGCGCGATGCTGACCGGGCTGTTCCTCGCCTGGCTGGCCTGCGCCTGGTTGATCTACCAGGGTCTCCTCGGCCTGCCGGCGGATGTCTCGACGCTCGACTTCCTGCGCGCCGTCTTCACCACCGGCGACGGCTGGACGATGATCGTGGTCGGCAATTCGGTGGGGCTGCTCTTCGCGATTGTCGCCTTCTCGATCTCGGTGGTCTCCTTCCCGCACATCATCGACCGGCGGGTCGACGTCGCCACGGCAGTCCGCACCTCGATCGCCGCGGTCGAGCGCAATCCGCGCGTGATGATGGTCTGGGGGCTGATGGTGACGGGCCTGCTCGTGCTCGGCTGCCTGCCGCTGCTCGTCGGCCTGATCGTGGTCATGCCCGTGCTCGGCCATGCCAGCTGGCATCTCTACCGCAAGGTGGTCGACGGCTGACGACCGGCCTCGCCTGACGGCACGTCTCAGGCCTGCGCGCGAAAGCGGGAACTTTCGCGCGAAAACGCGGTTCACTGCCCATCATCGACCTGGCGGAGGGCGAAGCGCCCTGCCGCCAAAACCGGGGGCAATTCCATGAACAACATCATCTACATCATCGGCCTGATCGTCGTCGTCCTGGCCATCCTGTCCTTCCTCGGCCTGCGCTGAGGAAGGCGGACGCAAGCCCGGCGATCCCGCGCCGGCCGCATCAACGCGGCTTCTTGCCCTTGAACGGCGCCTTGCCCGCAAAAGGTTTTCCGGCACCGGACTTACCCGCGCCCGACCTGCCCGCGCCGAAGGGTTTGGGCGCATAGGGCTTCTTCTCGCCATAGGGCTTGTCGCCGGCCGGCTTGTCGAATCGGGGCTTCGGGCCGGAACGGAACGAGACATTCGGGTCCGACAACGCCTCGCGCTCGCTGCGCACCGGGTCATAGGCCTTGGTCGCGCCGAAGGGCTTGGATTTGCCCTCATAGGCCTTCTTCTTGCCCTCATAGGGCTTCTTCTCGCCGCCCTCGTAGGGCTTGGCGTCGGGCCGGGCCTCGTAGGGCTTCGGCTCATAGGCCTTCTTGGCGTAGGGCTTCCGGTCGCCGCCCTCATAGGGCTTCTTCTCGTAAGGCTTCTTTTCGTAGGGCTTCTTCTCGTAAGCCCGAGCCGGACGCGCATCGCCGTCACGGTCCGGCTTGGCATAAGCGGCCGGCGCATGGCTCGCCTTTTCGGCGAAGGGCTTGGCCGGCCGGCGCTCATCCTCGCCGGTCACCGGCTCGATCACGATCTTGTCGCGGTCGACCGCCTTGGCCAGCTCGTAGAAGCGCTCGGCGACATCGGCATCGATCTCGACCTTGGTCTCCTTGTCGAAGATCCGGATCGCGCCGACCTCGTCGCGGGTGATCTTGCCGCGGCGGCAGATCATGGGCAGCAGCTGGCGCGGATCGGCGCCGTCCTTGCGGCCGACGCTGAGGCGGAACCAGACCGTGTCGCCACGCGGGCCGGCCTTGCGCGGGCCGTCCGCACGGGGGCTGCCCTCGCGGTGCTCGCCGAACCGCGCGCCCTCGCGCGGCGCGTAATCCTCCCGCGCGCGGGCCGGGCGGCGCTCGTCGCGCGCGAAGTTCGGGTCCCCGACCTCCTCGGAAGCCGGCAGACGGGCGCGGTAGATTCGCACCAGCGCGGCTGCGATCTCGTTGGCCGAGCGGCCGGCCAGCAGCGCCTCGACCATCGCGGCGTCGACCTCGCCCGGCTCGCCGGTCAGGATCGGGTCGCTGAGCAGGCGCTCCTTGTCGAGTTCGCGGATTTCGTCCTGCGTCGGCGGGCCGGCCCAGATCGCCTCGACCTTGGCCTCAGCCAGCAGCATTTCGGCCTTGCGGCGGCGCGACGGCGGCACCAGCAGCACGCTGGTGCCCTTCTTGCCCGCGCGCCCGGTGCGGCCGGAGCGATGCTGCATCACCTCCGGGTCGTTGGGCAGTTCGGCATGGATCACCAGCGTCAGGCCCGGCAGGTCGATGCCGCGGGCGGCGACGTCGGTCGCGACGCAGACGCGCGCCCGGCCGTCGCGCAGCGCCTGCAGCGCCGAATTGCGCTCGCTCTGCGAGAGTTCGCCCGAGAGCGCCACGGCCGAGAAGCCGCGCTCCAGCAGGATCGCCTCGAGATGGCGCACCGCGTTGCGGGTGTTGCAGAACACCAGCGAGCACGGCGAATCGTGGAAGCGCAGCAGGTTGACCACCGCGAGTTCGGCTTCCTTCGGGTAGACCCGGATCGCGCGATACTCGATGTCGGCATGGCCGCCGGGCGTGCCCGCGACCTCGATGCGCAGCGCATCGTTCTGGTAGCTCTTGGCGAGCTGGATGATCGCCTTGGGCAGGGTTGCCGAGAACAGCAGGCTCTGGCGCTCGGCCGGCGTGGTCTTCAGGATGAATTCGAGATCGTCGCGGAAGCCGAGATCGAGCATCTCGTCGGCCTCGTCGAGCACGACCGCTTTGAGTGCCGAGACGTCGAGGCGACGGCGCTCGATATGGTCGCGCAGGCGGCCCGGCGTGCCGACGACGACATGGGCGCCTTCATCGAGCAGGGCGGCCTCGCGACGCGGGTCCATGCCGCCGACGCAGGCGATGATGCGGGCATTGGCGTGCTTGTAGAGCCAGGCGAGCTCGCGCTGCACCTGCAGCGCCAGCTCGCGCGTCGGCGCGATGATCAGGGCGAGCGGCTGGCCCGCCCGGCCAAAGGCCTCGGCCTCGCCGAGCAGGGTCGCGCCGATGGCGAGCCCATAGGCGACGGTCTTGCCCGAGCCGGTCTGCGAGGAGACCAGGAGGTCGCGCCCGGCGGCGGACGGCTCCAGCACGGCGCTCTGCACCGGCGTCGGTTCGGAATAATTGCGTTCGGCGAGCGCGCGCGCGAGCGGCGCACTCGAGGTCAGGAAGGACATGGGACAGAGGGCCTAGGGTTACGGCGCGAAATCGGAATGACGGCGCAGGATGTCGGCGACGGGCGCAGGGCGCAGCCATCGATTGCGGGGCTCATAGCGCAAATGGCGACGGAAAGAAACCGTGGTGGAAAATGGACTTGAAAACGGGCAGCCATCATCTTCCAAGCGTGCCGTCATTCCGGACAAGCCGCGCCAGCGGCGCCGCTCCGGAATCCATCCTAAAGCGCCGCGCCCGACGATGGATTCCGGGTCTTTGCTCCGCTCGCCCGGAATGACGGAGCGGATTTGATAACGTTCGTGCCCTTGACGACTCAGGCCCGTCGGGCGATCCCGCCGCCCCTTGCGGGAGAGAGCGATGCGGATGCGGTGGGTGATCGTGGCGGTGGGAATGGCGGTGAGCGCGCAGGCCCATGCTCAGGACGGCGCGCAGATGATGACGCTGGCCGAGGTCAAGCAGCGCCGCGCCGAGCTCGCCGGGCTCTTCGTCCGCGTTGAGAACGTAACTATCTCCGGCTTCACCATGGCGCGCGGCGGCTTCGCCCACGACGCCAGCGCCACGGTCCGCCTCGACGACACCGGAATGCCGCAGGAGACGGTCACCTATCTCGAACGCCATTGTGCGAAGCCTGGCGCAGCCGCCGCCGCGCCGGCCGGCTGCCGCGGCGCGCTGGAGTTCACGGTGGCCCCGGTGCAGGGCGCCTTCGCCATCATTGACGCGCAGTTCATTCCGCAGCGGTAGGCAGCCCGGGGCGGCGCCACCCGGCACTTACCCCCGCACCCCGGCCGCCTCCAGCAGTCGCCCAGCGGCCGCCCTCGCCTCTTCGGTGATGCTCGCGCCGGCCAGCATGCGGGCGATCTCCTCGCGCCGCGCCTGGTCTTCCAGCCCCGTCACGCGCGTCACGGTGCGCGAGGCGGCGTCGCCCGGCAGGGCCGATTTGGCGATCAGGAAATGCTGGGCAGCCTTCGCCGCGACCTGCGGCGCATGCGTCACCGAGATCACTTGGACCTTGCCCGCAAGCCGCGCCAGCCGCTCGCCAATGGCATCCGCCACGGCCCCGCCGACGCCGGTGTCGATCTCGTCGAAGACCAGCGTCGGGGCCGAGCCGCGCTCGGCCAGCACGACCTTCAGCGCCAGCATGAAGCGCGAGAGTTCGCCGCCCGACGCAACCTTCATCATCGGGCCGGGCCGGGTGCCGGGATTGGTCTCGACCCAGAACTCGACACGGTCGAAGCCTTCGGGCCCCCGTGCCGTCTCGTCACTGTCGATCCTCGTGATGAAGCGGGCGCGCTCCAGCTTGAGCGGCGGCAGTTCGGCCTTCACGGCGGCGTCGAGCTTTGCCGCCGCCTTCTGGCGGGCGGCCGAGAGCTTGACCGCGAGCCCGACATAGGCCGCCTCGGCCCGGACGAGGTCCTCCTCCAGCCGTCCGAGAGAGATCTCGCTGTCGTCGAGGGCGGCGAGATCGGCCGCCATGCTCTGCGCCAGCGGCACCAGCCCCTCGACCGGCACGTCGTATTTGCGCGCGGCGCCGCGCAGCGCGAAGAGCCGCTCCTCGACGCGCTCCTGCTCGCGCGGATCGTATTCGGCGGCGCGCATGCCTGCCGAGAGCGTATCGCCCGCCTCCTCGAGCGCGACGAGCGCGGTGTTGAGCGCGGCCAGCGAGGGATCGATCAGCGACGGCGCCTGTCCGGCCCGGCGCTCGAGGCGACGCAGAACCGCCGAAAGCGCGGCGATCGGCGAGCCCTGCCCGGCCACCGCCTCATGCGCGTCGATCAGGTCGCGGGCGACCTTCTCGGCCTGCATCATGCCCTGGCGCCGCGCGGCGAGCGCCTCCTCTTCGCCGGGCTGCGGCGACAGTTTGCCGAGTTCGGCGACGGCATGGCGCAGGAAATCCGCCTCCTTGCGCGCCGCCTCGACGCGCAGCCGCTGCGCCTGCAGTGCCTGGCGCGCGCGCTTGAGCGTCTCGCTGGCGGCGACGACCGATTCGGCTTGCGCCTCCAGCCCGGCGAAACCGTCCAGGATGACGCGATGCTGGGCCGGGTCGGTCAGCGCCCGGTCGTCATGCTGGCCGTGGATCTCGACGATCGCCGCCCCGATCATCCGCAGGATCTGCACGCTGACCGGCTGATCGTTGACGAAGGCCCGGGTGCGCCCGTCGGCATACTGCACGCGGCGCAGGATCAGATCGCCGTCGGTGTCGATTTCCTGCGCCTGCGCCAGCCGGCGCGCCTGATGGTCTCCCGGCAGGTCGAAAACCGCGCTGACCTGGCCTTGCGCCTCGCCATGGCGCACGAGGCCGCCATCGCCGCGCCCGCCGAGCGCCAGCGCGAACCCGTCGAGCAGGATCGATTTGCCGGCGCCGGTCTCGCCGGTCAGCACGCTCAGCCCGTCGCGAAAGGCCAGGTCGAGACGGTCGATCAGGACGATGTCGCGTATCGACAGTTGGACCAGCATGGCACTCAGCGCAGGCTCAGGAAGCGGGGCATGCGCGGGCGACCTTCATCGAAGGCGGCTAGATCCGGCCGCCGAACCCGACGATGCCCACGACCGCGCGCTGGAAGCCCTGGAAGGCGCGGCTGATATAGGAGCCGCGATCCTCGCGCGGCTGCAGGCCGCCGCTCTCGAGCAGGACATAGGCGTCCTTGTACCAGGGGCTGTCCGGGAAGTTGTGGCCGAGCACCGCGGCGGCCGTCTGCGCTTCGTTTGTGATGCCCAGCGCCATATAGGCTTCCGTCAGGCGCATCAGCGCTTCCTCGACATGGCGCGTGGTCTGGTACTTGATGATGACGTCGCGGAAGCGGTTCACCGCGCCGGTGTAGTTGCGCTTCTCGAGATAGAAGCGCCCGACATTCATCTCCTTGCCGGCAAGCTGGTCGCGCGCCACAAGGAGCTTTTCCTTCGCGTCGATCACATATTCCGACTTCGGATATTTCGCGATCAGTTCCTCGAAGGCCGCGATGGCGAGCTGGGTCCGCTCCTGGTCGCGCGTCGCGTCGGGGATCTGGTTGAAATACGACATCGCCATCAGATACTGCGCATAGGCCGCATCGGGGCTCGCCGGGTTCTGGGCGATGAAGCGCTTGGAGGCGGTGATCGTCTCCTCCCACTTCGCCGCCTGGTAATTGGTGTAGGCGGCGAGGATCAGCCCGCGGCGCGCATAGGGCGAGAACGGCGCGCTCTTGTCGATCTCGTCGAACTTCTTGGCGGCACCTTCGCTATCGCCGTTCTGCAGGCGCGCGAGCCCTTCATTGTAGAGCCGGTCGGCCGGGACGACCTCCTTGACCTCGGGCTTGTAGACCTCGGGCCGGTCGAAGGGATTGAGCGACGAGACGGTGTCGCAGCCGCCCAGCAGCAGGGCGGCGCCGAGTGCGAGGGCCGGGCCCTTCGCCATCGATTCGGCGCGCTTGAATGTCGGGTTCTTCAGCCGCATGACGCTCACGTCGTCCGTCCTCTTGTCATCGTCCCCGCATCGGTGGGGATGCATGCCTTACCTCAGACGCCGATGGCGCGCCACTGCCGAAAGCAGGAGCCCACGGCGGCAGCGACGTCTATTCGACAGAAAACCGGCAGCAGGAAGGCGCGCGAGCGCGAAACGCTCAGTGCACGTCCGGCGCGAAGGCCGCAGGCGCGGCGGCGGCCATCTGCACGGCCCGCGGCGCGGCATAGACCGGCTCGGCCTCGACGATGGCGTAATTGGCGCGGTCGGCGAAGAGCGCCTCCAGAATCCGCACGTTCATGCGATGCCCGCCGCAATAGGAGCGGAACTCGCCGATGATCGGGTAGCCCGCCAGAGCGAGATCGCCGATCGCATCCAGGACCTTGTGGCGAACGAACTCGTCGCCATAGCGCAGGCCTTCGGCGTTGATGACCTTGTCGTCGCCGACAGCGACGGTGTTGTCGAGCGAAGCGCCCAGCGCGAAGCCGGCCTTCCAGAGCTGCTCGACATCGCGCATGAAGCCGAAGGTGCGTGCGCGGGCGATCTCCTGGGAATAGGCCGAGGCCTCGAGGTCGAAGACCTTGCGCTGGCGGCCGATCACCGTGGTATCGAAGTCGATTTCGACATCGAGCCGGAAGCCGGCCTTGGCCGGCAGCAACTCGGCGAAGGCGCGGCCATGCTCGACGCGCACCGGCTGCAGGATGCGCAGATAGCGGCGCGGCGCCGAAAGCCCGACCAGGCCCGTCGCTTCGATCGCGGCGACGAATTCAGCGGCGCTGCCGTCCATGATCGGCATTTCAGGCCCGTCGATCTCGACCAGCACATTGTCGAGGCCAAGACCGGCGCAGGCCGACATCAGATGCTCGATGGTCGCGACAGAAGCGGAGGCGCCGTCACCGATGACCGTGCACAGCTCGGTCGCGCTGACCTTGGTGTGCTTGGCATGGATCAGCTGGGCCGGCGCATTCTCGAGACCCTTCCGCAGGAACACGATCCCGGAATTGGCACTGGAGGGCTTGAGGCAGATCGTTGCGGGAGCTCCGGAATGGACGCCGATACCGGTCAGGGTAACGGGGGCCCGCAGGGTCGTCTGCCGATCGAAGCTCATTCCGGTATCCAATCCTGATCGCGAACGACGCCGTTTCATCGGGGGCTTTCCCCGCGGGGGCGGTTCGTCTGCGATGCGTCCTGAGTCCGGGGCCGAGCCTTGGCCGGCTCCCGTCTGTCGTGGTGCGGCTGCAACATAAGCTTTCCGAGCATGGTCACAAAATCACGCTTTCTTTCGCTCTGTTACAGGGTTCGACGCCGCGAGGATGATCTCTATCGAATTGGATTGATTGAGTTTTTTGACAAGGCAAATCCCGGCGCGCCGATGGCGCGCCGGGCGATGTGACAGCCGCTCGAAAGCGCTGAGCTCAGTTGGCTTGCCGGCGCAGGAAGGCCGGGATCTCGAGATGATCCTCCTCGCTCGTACGATTCGGCGCGGCGCGGCCATGCGGATCGAGCTGCCCCTGAGCCGGCCGCGCGACCGGCGCCGCCGGACGGCGCATATATTCGGCATGGGCCGCGCTCGGGGCCTGCGGCATCGCCGGAGGCTGCGGCGCCTGGCGCACCGGGGCCGGCTGGGTCTCGGCCGCCTCGTCGTCCTTGCGGCCGAACCCGACCGAGGCGAGGCGCTGCATCAGCGACATGCGCTTCTGGTCGGCGGCGCTGGGGGGCAGCGGCGCCGCCTGGGCGCCGCGATGGGCGGCGATCTGGGCCTGCGCCGGGATCGGCAGATCCTCGACGCGCGGCATACGGGTCGGACGCACCACCGAGCGCTCCGGCATCGGCGGAATGAAGCTCTCTTCGAGCATCGGGGCGGGCTCGGGCTGATGGATGGGCTCGGGGGCCGCCGCAACCATCACCGGGCGCGGCTGCGCCGGGGCGATGCGGATGTCCTCCGACAGACCGTGCGGCGCGCTGTCGATCGCCTGCGGCATCCGCATCTCGAGCGGCGCCTCGGCAGCGACCGGCGTGGGCGCCGGGGCGGCCTGGCGGACCGGGGTCGCGGTGCGCAGGCGGGCCTCGGCCTTCAGACGCTCGGCGACCTGGGCGATGCGGGCCTCGGTCTCGTCCATCTCGGCCTGGGTCGTCACCGGCTTGTCGATGCCCGTCGCGACGACGGAGACACGCACGATGCCTTCCAGCGCCTCGTCGAAGGTCGCGCCGACGATGATGTTGGCCTCGGAGTCGACCTCCTCGCGAATGCGGGTGGCGGCCTCGTCGACCTCGTAGAGCTTCATGTCGCGCCCGCCGGTGATCGAGATCAGCAGGCCGCGCGCGCCCTTCATCGAGACGTCGTCCAGCAGCGGGTTGTTGATCGCCGCCTGCGCCGCGTTCAGCGCGCGCTTGTCACCCTGCGCCTCGCCGGTGCCCATCATCGCCTTGCCCATGCCGCGCATCACGGCGCGCACATCGGCGAAGTCGAGGTTGATCAGGCCGGGACGGACCATCAGATCGGTGATGCAGGCGACGCCGGAATAGAGCACCTGGTCGGCCATGCCGAAGGCATCGGCGAAGCCGGTGGTCTCGTTGGCCACCCGGAACAGGTTCTGGTTCGGGATCACGATCAGCGTGTCGACCGCTTCGTTCAGCTCGCTGATGCCAGCTTCCGCCATGCGCATGCGGCGATGGCCCTCGAACTGGAACGGCTTGGTGACGACGCCGACCGTCAGGATGCCCATGTCGCGGGCGACGCGGGCAATGGCGGGAGCCGCCCCCGTGCCGGTGCCGCCGCCCATGCCGGCGGTGATGAAGACCATGTGCGCGCCGGCGAGATGGTCGCGGATCTCGTCGATCACCTCCTCGGCAGCGGCGCGGCCGACTTCGGGCTGCGATCCGGCGCCGAGACCCTCGGTCACCTGCAGGCCCATCTGGATGATGCGCGAGGCCCGCGACAGCGCGAGCGCCTGGGCATCGGTATTGGCAACCACGAAATCGACGCCGTCGAGACCGGCCTCGATCATGTTGTTGACCGCATTGCCCCCGGCGCCACCGACGCCGAACACCGTGATCCGGGGCTTGAGTTCCCGGATGTCCGGGGCTTGCAGATTCATCGCCATGGTTGCCTCTTTTGATCCTTGTCCGGCGCCTGGCGGGAGCCGTCCCGATTGCTACATTCGACGCCGTGGCTCCCCCGCCGCGCGGGCTTGCCGGTACTCACTCTGCTTTCGAACGGAGGGCCATGACGGCCTTCCGCTCAGAAACTCTCCTTCAGCCACCGTCCGACGCGCGAGAAATACCCGTCGGATCCGGTGGCGAAATACGCCGTGCCCGCGCGGGGCTCGAAATGTTCGACATGGGCCACCTGCGGATAGACCAGCAGGCCGACGGCCGCCGCGAAGGCAGGGCCCTTGCCGGCTTCGGGCAGGCCCTTGATGCCGAGCGGCCGGCCCGTACGAACCTGGCCGCCGAGAATCCGCCGCGCCACCTCGGGCAGACCGGTGAGCTGGCAGGCACCGCCCGTCAGCACGACGCGGCGCCCGGCCTGGGCCGAGAAGCCGGCCTGGGTCAGGCGGTCGCGCACCAGTTCGAGGATCTCCTCGACGCGCGGCTTGATGATCCGCACCAGCTGCGACTTCGGCAAATGGTTGGGCGTGTCGCGCTCGTCGTCGTCGACCTGCGGCACGGAGATCATGTCACGCTCGTCGGAGGCGCTGGCAATGCAGGAGCCGTGCAACGTCTTCAGCCGCTCGGCGGCCGCGACGCGGGTCGAGAGCCCGCGCGCCACGTCCATGGTGATGTGGTTGCCGCCGACGGCGATCGCATCCGCATGCATCAGGTGGCCGCCCGAGAACACGCCGAGGCTGGTGGTGCCGCCGCCCATGTCGACGACCACGACGCCCATCTCGGCCTCGTCGTCGACGAGCACGGACAGACCTGAAGCATAAGGCGTCGCGACCACCGCCTCGACCTCGAGGTGGCAGCGCTCGACCGCCAGCATGACGTTGCGTGCGGCCGAGACCTCGCTGGCGACGACATGCATGTCGACAGAGAGCTTGCCGCCGATCAGCCCACGCGGATCGAGCACGCCGGGCACGCCGTCCAGCGCATAGCCGGTCGGCAGGGCATGAAGCACGGCCTTGCCGGGCCGCAGCGCATGGGTGGCGGCATGGGCGAGCACGCGCTTGACGTCGCCATCGCCGACCGAGCCGGCGCGCAGATCGACGCTGGCCGCGTAATGCTGCGAGGCGAGGCGCCCGCCCGTCAGGTTGACGATGACCGACTGGACCTCGACCTTGGCCATGCGCTCGGCGGCGTCGACCGCGGCGCGGATCGCCTTCTCGGCGCTTTCGAGATCGATGATCGCGCCACCCTTGAGGCCGAGCGAGCGCTGATGGCCGATGCCGATGATGCGCGCGACATGGGTGCGGCCGCGCAGCCGCTCATTGGCCTCGGCCGGGTTCAACTCGGCGATCAGGCAGACGACCTTGCTGGTCCCGATGTCGAGAATCGACAAGGTCGCGCTCTTGCGCGACGAGAGCGGGCGCATCCGCGGCGTCAGGCCCTGGGAGGTGACGTGGTTCATGCTTCGCCTCCCTTCTTCCTGGTCTTGCTCTTGAGCTGGTCGGCGCGGGCGGCAGCGCCCTCCTCGGTCAGCCGCATGACGACCCGGTCGGGCTGGCGCAGGTCGATCGCCAGCAGGTCCTTCTCGAAGATCCGGAAATCGGCCTGGAGGGCGGCCAGCCGCTTCACGGCCGCAGCCGGCTCCGCCTCGGGCAGGCGCACATCCATGCCGTTGTCGAGCTTCAGATTCCAGCGCCGGCCCGCCACCAGCGTCGCCGCGCGGATATGAGGAGCGATCGGGCCGGCCTCGCTGCGCAGAGCGAGATATTCGCGGGCGCGGTTGTTGGCATCGACGCCGACGACCAGCGGCAGATGGGCGAAGCGCCCGTCATCCATCTTGTCGATCACCGTGCCGTCGGCGGCGATCACGAACAGCTCGCCCTTGACCTGCCACAGCGCGAAGGGCTCGCGCTCGACCAGCGTGATCGCGACCTCGCCCGGATAGAGCTTGCGGACCGTGGCCTCGCGGATCAGGGGCGCGGATTCGAGACGCTTGCGCGCCTCATCGGCGTCGAAGAAGGCCAGCGAGATCTTGGGGTCGATCCCGGCCGCGACGAGAACCTCGACCTCGGAGAGTTCAGCGATGCCGGAAATCGTGACGCGATCGATGCCGAAACCGACGAGGCGGGCCAGCATGTGATGCGGCTCGCCGTAATTCGCACGCAGCGTCTCGAAATGGCCGCCGAGCAGCGTCCCCGTCCCGATGCTCAGGCCGAGAAAGCCGAGCGCCAGCCAGGTGCCGAGCCGGCGCGGCAGGCGCTGCGCC
>NZ_JAUXYO010000247.1 GCF_030694325.1 Allobosea sp.
ATACGGTGAAGACGCTGGTCTGGAACGGGCCGTTCGGCGCCTTCGAGCTGCCGCCCTTCGACACGGCGACCGTCACGGTCGCGAAGGCGGCCGCCGCGCGCGTCAAGGCGGGCAAGCTCGTCGCGGTCGCCGGCGGCGGCGACACCGTCTCGGCGATGAACCATTCCGGCGTGGCGGACGACCTGACTTACGTCTCGACCGCCGGCGGCGCCTTCCTGGAATGGATGGAAGGCAAGCCGCTGCCGGGCGTCGAGGCGCTGCGGAAGGGCTGAACGGCCCCGCCGCTTGCGGCAGGGCGCGTTTATGCTATGTTCTCGTCGCATCGGAGAGAGCGGCGATGGGCGAGAACGTTCAGACGGCGATGTTCGAGATCCTGAAGTCGATTCAGGGCAAATTGGCTGACCACGATAGGCGCTTCGATGAACTCGGCGACCTCATTCGCAAGCAGCGCCGCGACACCGCCGGCCTGCTGGTAATGGCCAAGGGGGCCGCCGGACAGTTCGCCGAGGACCTTGCCGCCGTCGAGGAGCGTGTGCGCGTTCTGGAAGTCCGCGGACGCTGAATCCCATCGCCAAACGCCGCTTTCACTTTGCCATCCGGCAAGCGGCGCACTACATCCTCCCCATATCCATTGCCTCAAGGGGAGTGCCAAAGTGGCCCGTATCACGCTTCGCCAACTGCTCGACCATGCCGCCGAGAACGACTACGGCGTGCCCGCCTTCAACATCAACAACATGGAGCAGGCGCTGGCGATCATGGCGGCCGCGGACGCCACCGACGCGCCCGTCATCATCCAGGCCTCGCGCGGCGCCCGCAGCTACGCCAACGACATCATGCTCAAGCACATGATGGACGCGGTCACCGAGATCTACCCGCACATCCCCGTCTGCGTGCATCTCGACCACGGCAACGAGCCGGCGACCTGCATGACCGCGATCCAGGCCGGCTTCACCTCGGTGATGATGGACGGCTCGCTCAAGGCTGACGGCAAGACCCCGGGCGACTGGGACTACAATGTCGGCGTGACCCGCACCGTCACCGAGATGGCCCATCTCGGCGGCATCTCCGTCGAGGGTGAGCTCGGCGTGCTCGGCTCCCTGGAATCCGGCGAGGGCGAGAAGGAGGACGGCCACGGCTTCGAGGGCGAGCTCAGCCACGACCAGCTCCTGACCAATCCGGACGAGGCGGTAAAGTTCGTCGCCGAGACCAAGGTCGATGCACTCGCCATCGCCATGGGCACCTCGCATGGCGCCTACAAGTTCACCCGCAAGCCCGACGGCGCGATCCTGGCGATGCATGTCATCGAGGAGATCCACAAGAAGCTGCCGAGCATGCACCTCGTCATGCACGGCTCCTCCTCGGTGCCGCAGGACCTTCAGGACATCATCAACCAGTATGGCGGCAAGATGCCCCAGACCTGGGGCGTGCCGGTCGAGGAGATCCAGCGCGGCATCAAGCACGGCGTCCGCAAAATCAACATCGACACCGACAACCGCATGGCGATGACCGGCCAGATCCGGAAGATCCTCTCCGAGCATCCCGGCGAGTTCGACCCGCGCAAATACCTGAAGCCCGCCATGGAGGCGATGACCAAGCTCTGCACGCTGCGCCTGCAGGAGTTCAACACCGCCGGCCAAGCCAGCAAGATCAAGCGCGTGCTCACCACCGCCGAGATGGCCAAGCGCTACGCCAAGGGCGAACTCGACCCGACCTTCGGCAAGGCCGCCTGACGCAAGGGTCGTCATTCTCGGGCCGCGCAACGCGCGGACCCGAGAATCTCCTGCTGATGAGGCAACAAAAAGCGCCCGGCACTTTGCCGGGCGTTTCCTTGTGCGGAGATGGTCGGGTCAAGCCCGACCATGACGCTGGCCATCAAACTCCGATCTTGCCGCCGCCCTTCTTGGTGATCGCCACCACCGACGGCCGCACCGGCATCTCCGGCTTGAAGTCGGGCCAGCGCGTCGAAAGATCCTCGTAATAGGAGCGGCGGCCGAATTCCGGCCAGTCCGGACCGTCGTCGCCGGGGTGCTGCACCGCCACGAAGGCCGTGGTATCGTCCGGCGTAAAGCAGGGGCCGCAGAGCTCGGCGCCATGCGGCACGCGGTAGAACAGCTTCGAGGTCCGACGCGCCGCGCCTTCCGTGTCGACCGCCCAGAGCCCGTCGGTGCGCCCGGTGACGTCCGGCCCGTTGCCGTCGGTCGCGACCCACAGCCGCCCGACGGAATCGACCACCGAATTGTCGGGCATGCCGAACCAGCCGCTCTTGCTCGTGTCGGTCGAGAAGGTCGCGCCGACGGCGGCCACGGACGGGTCGCCGCATTTCAGCAGGATCTCCCAGTGCCCCTTGGTCTGCGTGTGGTCGCCGCCCTCCTCGGTGATCTCGATGATGTGGCCGAAGGCGTTCTTCGCCCGCGGATTGGCGCCATCGACCTGCGCCTCGGTGCGGCGCGTATTGTTTGTCAGCATCACATAGACCTTGCCGGTCACCGGGTTGGGCGTGATGTCCTCGGGCCGGTCCATCTTGGTGGCGCCGAGCAGGTCGCCGGCGCGGCGCGTCTCGATCAGCACATCGGCCTGGCTCTGGAAGCCGTTGGCTGCCGTCAGCGGGCCCTGTCCGAAGACCAGTGGCAGCCATTCCACCGTGCCCTCGGCCGCGAACTTCGCAACGTACAGCGTGCCGGAATCGAGCAGGTCCAGATTGGCCGCGCGATTGTTCGGGTCGAAGCGCCCGGCGGTGACGAATTTGTAGACGTAGTCGAAGCGCTCGTCATCGCCGAGATAGGCGACGACGCGGCCATCCTTCGCGACGATCATGTCGGCGCCCTCATGTTTGAAGCGGCCGAGCGCCGTGCGCTTCTTCGGCACGGAGGTGGGATCGAAGGGGTCGACCTCGATCACCCAGCCGAAGCGGTTCGGTTCGTTGGGCTCCTTGGAAATGTCGAACCGGTCCTCGAAGCGGCCCCAGGCATAGGGCGACGACGGGATCGCCAGGCGCTTGTAATTGGCCTCCTCGCGATGGCCTTCCGGCAGCTTGCCGGAGAAATAACCGTGGAAGTTCTCCTCGCCCGAGACGAAGGTGCCCCAGGGCGTCATCGCGCCCGAGCAGTTGTTGAGCGTGCCGAGAACCTTGCGGCCGCTGGCGTCCGCGCCGGTCCTGACGCGGTCGCTCCCGGCGACGGGCCCCGACAGCTGCATCTCGCTCGCGACCGTGAGGCGGCGGTTCAGCTTCGAATCTCTCACCAGCGCCCATTGGCCGTCGGTGCGGCGGATCTCCGCGACGGTCGCGCCATGGGCCATCGCCTCGATCCTGAAGCGCTCCGGCGTCGCGTTCTTCAACACCGGCTTGCCGTCCTTCATCTCGACGACGCCGGGGAACATCAGATGCGGGTTGGTGTATTCGTGATTGACGAAGAGCACGCCATGGGCCGACGGGTCGGCCGCGCCCGGCATCGGCAGGTAGCCGACGAAGTCGTTGTTGTAACCGAACTGCTGTCCTTGAGCCTCCGGCGTCTGGTTCGCCGGGTCGAAGGCGGGTGCACCGGCGGTGATCGGGTCGCCCCAGCGCAGCAGCACCTGCGCGTCATAGCCCTCGGCGACGTGATGGTCGGCATCGACGCCGGCCTCGACCTCCTTGAAGGAAAAGACCGAGCCGCCGGCCTGCGCCCTTGCCGCATAAGCGGTGGCCAGCGCTACGGTGCCGACAGTCGCGGAAATCGCCGACACCGCCAGCGCCCCCTTCAGCAGTCCGCGCCGCGAGAAGCGCTGCGAGATCAGTTCGCCCATCGTGGGGTTGTCGGTCGGGTTCTGAGGCTGGGCATCCTCATGCTCGAGCAGGCTGGCACCGAAGGTCGATTCGTAGGGTGTTTCGTCGCTCATGGGGCGGTCCTGACGAGGGATTAGATTGTCATTGTACGAAGTCCAGCGATAGGCCGACGCGGTGACAGGGCGGTGACGGCAGCCTTCCGACAACCCGCGCCGGACATGCCCATCGCCCGCGCGGCCCCTTCCGGTCGCAGGCTCTTTCTGGTTGAAGGAGGGCCCTTCCGTCGCGCAGAGCCCGCATGTCCCTCGTCTTCTCAGCCTTTGTCGCCACCTTCGTCGGCTTCGCCGCCTCGGTCGCGGTCGTGCTGGCGGCAGCCGAGACGCTCGGCGCGACGCCGGCCCAGACCGTGTCCTGGATCGCCGGACTGGCGCTGGCGAAGGGCGCAGCCAGCCTCTGGCTCTCCTGGCGCCACCGCCTGCCGATCATCTGCGCCTGGTCGACGCCGGGCGCCGCCCTGATCGCAGCCAGCAGCGGGCTCGACATGGCCGCCGCCATCGGCGCCTTCCTTCTGGCCGCGGCGCTGATGATGCTGACCGCCGCCTTCCGCCCGCTCGGCGCGCTGATCGAGAAGATCCCGATGCCGATCGCCGCCGCCATGCTGGCCGGCGTGATCTTCCGCTTCGTCGTGGCGGTCTTCGACGAGGCGCGGGTCTCGCCCCTGCTCGTCCTGCCGCTGCTGGCGGT
>NZ_JAUXYO010000256.1 GCF_030694325.1 Allobosea sp.
GCGTCGCCGGGAAGGCGCCATTGTCCATGGCGAACTGATAGGCGAGGTCGTCGAGGCGCTGGGTGGTGACGCCGGGCTTGACGTGCTCGCCGAGCATGTCCAGCCCCGCCGCAGTCAGCCGGCCGGCCTTGTGCATCGCCGCGAAGGCCTCCGCGCCGTGAATCTTGATGGCCGGTTCGCGATGTCGCTGCCGGCCCAGGGTCTCGTCAAATGTCATGGTCGCCGGACAACTCCTCGCCGGGCCTATCTATTGCGTCTGGCGGACGGCGCAAGGCGGCGCCGCCCTGCATCCCGTCGTCGCCACGTCGCTTCGAGCCTCGGCGTGTCGCGCCGGCTGGCGTCGCAGGCCGCGCGCGTGTATCAGGCGGGCAACATGGCCAGCATCGATCATTCACAGGCGGAGGACAAGCCTTACGGCGCCTTCGCACCCCAGCGCGGCTTGTCGCGCCTCATCGGCTGGACGCGCTGTGCGTCCGACAGCTTCCTCGGCCGCAAATTCGCCTATGCCCTGCGCCGGGTCGGCCTGCGCTCGCTCGCGGGGCGCCCGGTCGACATCGAGGCGCTGGGCGCGCGCATGCGGCTCTATCCGGACGGCAATGTCTGCGAGAAGCGGGTTCTGTTCACGCCGCAATATTTCGATCCCGTCGAGCGCGAGATCCTGGCTTCGCGGCTGCGCGAGGGCTTCCGCTTCATCGATATCGGCGCCAATATCGGGGCCTATTCGCTCTTCGTCGCAGCCAGGGCCGGGCCGAGCGCGCGCATCGTCGCGGTCGAGCCCCAGCCCGAGGTCTTCGCCCGGCTGGCCTTCAACATCGCGCAGAACCCGTTCGGCACGGTCAAGGCGGTGGCCTGCGCGCTGGCCGACAAGCCGGGCGAGCTGACGCTGTTCCTCGACCCGACCAATCGCGGCGAATCGAGCGTGCGCATCCTGCGCTCTAGCGCCGGCAGCACCGTGCGGGTTCCCGCCATGACGCTGCTCGCGCTCGTGCAGAACGAGGGCTATGAGCGGCTCGACGCGATCAAGCTCGATGTCGAGGGCGCGGAGGACCTGATCCTCGAGCCCTTCCTGCGCGACGCGCCGCAGAGCCTCTGGCCGGGGCTGATCGTGATCGAGGATTCGCGCCAGCGCTGGCAGAGCGACCTCGCCGCCCTGCTGGAGCGCAGCGGCTACACGCTACTGGCGCAGACGCGGCTCAATCTCGTCTTCGAGCGCCCGCATACGCCCGCCGAAGAGGCTGTGATCGGTGGCTGAGGGCGCGGTGAAGGCGCCGCTTGAGCCGGCGCCGGCAAAGCCCTAGCAGTAGCGGCGCCAGGAGGCGGAACGCGCCTCGGGCCGCAGCCAGGAGCCGGGCATGACCAGCAATGAAACCACACCATCCCCGGTCAGCGTGACGGCCGCGATCCTGGTTATCGGCGACGAGATCCTGTCGGGCCGGACCAAGGACAAGAACATCGGCTACATCGCCGAGTACCTGACCAATATCGGCATCGAGCTGCGCGAGGTCCGGATCGTCCCGGATGTCCAGGAGGAGATCGTCGCCGCGCTGAACGCGCTGCGGGCGCGCTACACCTACATCTTCACGACCGGCGGCATCGGCCCGACCCATGACGACATCACCGCCGATTCGGTGGCCGCGGCCTTCGGCGTCTCGATCGACCACGACCCGCGCGCCATCGCGATGCTGGCCGAGCGCTTTCCGCCCGACCAGCTCAACGAGGCGCGGCTGCGGATGGCGCGGATCCCCGCCGGGGCCGACCTCATCGCCAATTCGGTCTCGAAGGCACCCGGCTTCAAGATCGGCAATGTCCATGTGATGGCGGGCGTGCCCTCGATCATGCAGGCGATGCTCGACGTCGTCGCCCCGACGCTGCAGACCGGGGTCAAGATCCTGTCCGACACCGTTCGCGCCGGCCTGCGCGAGGGCGATATCGGCACGGCGCTGGCCGAGGTCGCCAAGGCGCATCCGGGCGTCTCGATCGGCTCCTATCCCTTCTTCTCGGAGACGGGGCCCGACACCAATGTCGTGGTGCGCTCGCGCGATCCCGAGGCGCTGGCGGCGGCGATGGCGGCCGTGAAGGCGATGATCGCGGCCGAGCAGGCGAAGCTCGGCGCCTGACGCAGCGGGTTTTGCGGGGACGAGCGGCGCGTCGCCTCTTGCCAGCGGCGCGGCGATAGGGTTTTGCCACGGGTCGAAGGGCCGTCCGCGCCCGCCCTCATCCGGAGCCCCGCCATGGCCGAGCCAACCTCCAACAAGGCTTTCCCCGTTTCATGGGACCAGTTCCACCGTGACGCGCGGGCGCTCGCCTGGCGGCTGGCGGAGAAGGGGCCCTTCGAGGCGATCGTCTGCATCACGCGCGGCGGACTGGTGCCGGCGGCGATCATTTGCCGGGAGCTCGGCCTGCGCCTGATCGAGACGGTCTGCGTCGCGAGCTATCACGACTACAAGAACCAGACCGACCTCAAGGTGCTCAAGGACGTCGCGCCCTCGATCAAGGCGATCGGCGACGGCAAGGGCCGGGGCGTGCTCGTCGTCGACGACCTCACCGACACCGGCAAGACGGCCCGCGTCGTGCGCGAGATGCTGCCGAACGCGCATTTCGCAACGGTCTACGCCAAGCCCGCCGGCGTGCCCACCGTCGACACCTTCGTCACCGAGGTCAGCCAGGACACCTGGATCTATTTCCCCTGGGATATGGGACTGGCCTATGTCGAGCCCATCGCCAAGGATCACAAGGGCTGAGGATAGGCCGGCCGCTTCTCGTCAGCGCGCCCGCAGCGCCACGCTCATGCCGGCGATCACCAGCACCATGCCGGCGATCTCGACCGCGGAGGGATATTCGCCGAGCAGCAGGATGGCGGCGAGCGCGGTGACCACCGGGTTGAGCGGCAGGAACAGGGTCGCCCGCGAGGCGCCGAGCCATTCGACCGATTTGGTGTAGAGAAACAGCGCGCCGACGCCGACCAGTGCGCCCTGATACAGCGCCTGCAGCGCGATCGCCGACCAGGCGGCCTCGCCGAGCCGGATCGGCATCGTCGCCGCGAAGACCGGCAGGATCAGCAGCGAGAGCAGGCAGGTCGCGATGGTGACGTCGATCGCGCCCGTGCGCCAGCGCAGGGCGAGAAGTCCGAAGACCGACCACATCACGGCGTTGATGACGAAGAAGAGATCGCCGATCCAGGCATCGGCTCCGGCGCCGGTTTCCCCGAAGGCCTGCCAGGCGAAGGCGCCGATGCCGGCCAGAACCAGGGCAAGGCCGAGCAGCCGCAGCGGCCCCGGCCGCTCGCCCAGCACGAGGAAAGCCAGCGCCACCGTCATCACCGGGATCAGGCCGGGCACGATCACCGAGGCGTGCAGCGCCGGGGCGAAGGTCGCGCCGCCGACCAGGACCAGCGCATAGGGTGCGCCGGCGAGCGCGGTCAGGATCAGCGCGCGCCGCCAGCCGAGCGCGCCGACCGGAAAGGGCCGCATCCGCCGCCTTGCCAGTGGCAGCAGCAGGAGCGAGGCGACGACGAAGCGCAGGATGGTGACGTCGGCCGCGCTCAGCCCGTCTGCCACAGACTGGCGCGAGACCACGGACTGCACGCCCCAGATCAGGCTGGTCAGCAGCCCACAGCCGATGCCGAGCCAGAGGTTGCGGCGCGCGAGGGCGGGCGCGACGGGAGAGGCGAGGTCTGGCACGGGAGGCTTTCGCAGGACGGGGCCGGAGAGCGGCTCCGGGTGCGTCCGCTCCTATGCGGGCCCGGCTTTCGCCGGGCAAGGGGCGCCAGCGGTGACGCAGCCCCGCGTTCTGCGGCTAAGGCATGCGGAGTTTTCTCGGAACCACCCCGTCATCCCGGGCTTGCCCCGGGATCCATCGGAGGGCTCCGGAACTCTATGATGGATCCCGGAGTTCCGCTGCGCTCCATCCTGGATGACGGCGTGGCTTTGGCGGGAACCGGCAGGTGTTACCGTGCGAGAAAGCGCTCGGCCGCGCCGTGCAGCACCTGAATGCCCAGAGCGAGGTCCTCGTCCTTGGTGTCCTCGCTCCAGTGATGCGAAATGCCGCCGATCGAGGGCACGAACAGCATCGAGGCCGGCATCTTGCGGGCGATGACCTGCGCGTCGTGGCCGGCGCCCGACGGCATGGTCTGCCAGGCGCCGGGCGCGACGGCCTCGGCGGCGTCGGAGAGGGCCTGCATCATGGCGGGGTCGCAGAGCGCGGGCACCGTCTTCGAGACCGATGACAGCGTGATCCTGCAGCGCTCGCGGCGGTTGGCTTCCTGCACCAGCGATTTCAGCCCCGCCTCCAGCCGCTCAAGCACCGCCACCGAGACGTCGCGGAACTGGAACAGGATCTCGGCGCGGCCGGGGATGATGTTGGGGGCGTCGGGCTCGAGCCGGAAGCGGCCGGTCGTCCAGGTCGTGCGCTCGCCAACGAGGCGCGGGAACTCGGCGTCGATGGCCGCCAGCAGCCTGACCGCGCTCAAGCCCGCATCCTTGCGCTCGGCCATGCTGGTGCCGCCGGCATGGTCCTGCTGACCCTCGACGACGATGCGCCACTGCCAGATCGCGACGATGCCGGTGACGACGCCGAGTCGCAGACCCGCCTCTTCGAGCTGCGTGCCCTGCTCGATATGCATCTCGTAATAGCCCTTGTAGCGGCCGATCTCGAGCTGCCGGCGCGGCAGGCCTTCGAGCCCGGCGGCACGCAGCGCCTCGCGCAGCGGGGTGCCGTCGGTGCGGTTGCGGGCGCCGTCGATCGCCTCCTCGGTGAGGTCGCCGATCATCGAGCGGCTGCCGGGCAGGCTCAGTGCAAAATGGCTTTCCTCATCGGCGAAGGCGCAGACATCGACCGGCAGGCCGGCCCTCGCCAGCGCGATGCCGGCGACGACGCCGAGCGCGCCGTCGAGCCAGCCGGCCTCGTTCTGCGATTCGATATGGCTGCCGACGAGCAGGTGCGGACCGGGGCCAGGATGGCGGCCGTAGACATTGCCGATGCCGTCGATCGAGGCCTCCAGCCCGCATAGCGTCAGCTTGGCCATCAGCCAGCGGCGGGCCTCCATGTCCTGAGGCGAATAGGTCGGGCGATGGACGCCGGTCTTGAAGGTGCCGATGCCACGCAACTCGTAGAGATCACGCAGGAAGGCTTGGGTGTCGACGGCAGGCATGGCGGGTTCGCTTTCGGAAAGGCGGGGCGGCGAAGGGCGTGTCGGAATCAGGCCGGCGGCTGCTGGCCGACGGCGCCGGCGAAATCGGCGACGGTCGAGACCCAGCCGAAGAAGGTCTCGATGTTGTAGAGCGCGGCCTTCTGGGCGAAGTCGGGCCCGGCCGCATGGGTGGCGTCTTCCAGCACGACGCCGAAATATTCGAGGTGGAAGGCGTCGCGCAGCGAGGATTCGACGCAGACATTGGTGGCGATGCCGGTGAAGACGAGATTGCGGATGCCGCGCGCCCGCAGCAGGCTGTCGATGTTGGTGTTGAAGAAGACGCTGTAGCGCGGCTTGGGCACGACGATGTCGCCCGGCTGGGGCGTCAGCGCATCGACGATGGCGTAGTCCCAGCCGCCCTTGGCGAGGAGCTTGCCGTCGAGCTCCGGCCGGCGGCGCATCGTCTTCAGCGCGTTCGACTTGTGCCAGTTCGGCGAGCCAGGCCCGCCCGCCTCGCGATAGTCCCCGTCCCAGCCGTTCTGGAGGAAGATCACCGGAATGCCGGCGCGGCGCGCGGCCTCGGCCGCCAGCGCCACCTGCCGGATCACGGCCGGCGTGCCCGCGATGTCGAAGCCGGCGAGATCGATATAGCCGCCCGGCGAGGCATAGGCGTTCTGCATGTCGACGACGATCAGCGCCGTGCGCTCGGGATCGAGGCGCAGCGGCTCTGGGCGCGCGGGCAGGACGATCGAGGCGGCGGCGTCCTGTTCGGGCAGTCCCGCTGCGGCGGCGGTCAAGGCGTGCATCGGCATCTCCGGCAAGGCATAGCGGGTGGCGCGGGCGAGCATGGCATGCCGGGCAAGGCCGGCAAGATGCGCCTGTTGTGTCAGCAAGAGCCATGCCGGGCTGCCTTGCGCGGTCGTCGCCTTCCGGTCTGAAACTTGCCTCGGTCGATTCCGGGAGGGCTGCGCGATGAATGACGGGGTCGAAAGCGCGATCGGCGACGAGGCGGCGCTTGCGGCGCGGCTGCTGGAGGAGATCGCCCAGGCGCGGGCCGATGCCCGCGAGGACCCGTTCGGCAACCCGGTCCTGCGTGTGACGCTGTGGCTGACGCGGCGGATGGACCGCGGCGAACTCGATGTCGAGGCGGCGTACGGGCTGGTGCGGCGGCTGGGGCGGGAGGCGCTGCGCCAGCGCGCCGGCCGGTTGGCGGCCTATGTCGGGCTCGACGGCGATGGC
>NZ_JAUXYO010000181.1 GCF_030694325.1 Allobosea sp.
GTCATGGCCCATGGCGATGCCGTCGGTGACGGTGATGGTGCAGAATTCGCGCGGGGTGCCGCCGGCGGAAGCAACGCCCTTCTTGACCGCCTGCGCCTGGCGCATCAGCGAGATGTTGCAGGGCGCGGCCTCGTTCCAGCAGGAGGCAACGCCGACGAAGGGCTGGGAAATCTGCCGGGCGGTCATGCCCATGGCGTAATAGTAGGAGCGGTGCGGGGCGCGGGCCGGGCCCACGCTCACATGCCGGCTGGGAAGCCTGGACTTGTCGAAAACACGCGCATCCATCGTCTTTTTTCCTCGTTCCACCCTGCGCTGTGACGCGCGCGGCAGATGTGCCACGCAGGTCGAGCCGGGCGCAACGTCGCTCCCGCCCTCCCCGATGCCGCAGATCATTGTCCGCGGTTTCGGAGACAGACTTTAATTCGTCTATATCTCAGAGACTTATCGCCCCTCTTTGCTGCGGGCGCTTTGTGGCGGGATCGCGGCGGTTCCATCCCGGCGCAGGCCCCCCGATGCAATCCGGCGAACTGTTGCCGCGATGTCACAATCTGTCCGGCAGGGCCGGTCCGCGATGCTCAAAGCACCATCGGCAGGACGAAGAAGCCGCCGACGATGACCACCACGAGAGCCAGCGCGGTCATCGGCAGGTGCTTCTCGATGAAGATGCGGATGTCGTCGCCATAGTAGCGCAGCGCGATGGCGATCATCGCGAAGAAGGTGACGCGCGAGATCACCATGCCGATCGTGAACTTCCACAGGTCGAAATGCAGGAAGCCCGACATGATCGTCACGATCTTGAAGGGGATCGGCGTCAGGCCTTTGGTCACCAGCACCCAGAACCAGAAATCCTGCGAGGTGGAGATCAGTTCGGCCGCCTTGTCCTGCAGCCCATAGATGCTGATCAGCCAGGAGCCGACCGAGTCGTAGAGCAGAGCGCCGATGGCATAGCCGAGATAGCCACCGAGCACCGCACCGAGCGAACACACGCCGGCATAGAACCAGGCACGGTCGGGCCTGGCGATGCACATCGGGATCAGGAGCGGGATCGGCGGCAGCGGGCTGACCGAGCTCTCGACGAAGGTGAGGAAGAACAGCAGCCAGGGGGCGGCTGGATGCGAGGAATAGGCAACCAGCCCGTCATAGGCGCGCTTCAACATGGCGGAAGAACAACCGTTCCTGGGTTATCGGCGTCGAGATGCATGGCGGGCTTGCGCCCGACGCGCATCTAACCGTGTCGCGGGAAGAATGCCAGCAATGTCTTGCGGTAACGTCAATTTGACGACGGAGCCGGGGCCGAAACCGGGCGCGAGCCTTATGACAGGCGCGCCAGCGCCTCGGCGATCTTGAGCTTGCGCGCTTCCGCCGCCGCCTTGCGCTCGCGGTTCTCCTCGACGATCTCCTCCGGCGCCCGGGCCATGAAGTCGGGATTGCCGAGCTTCCGCTCGACGGTGGCGATGTCCTGGTCGAGCTTCGCCATCTCCTTGGTCAGGCGCGTACGCTCGACCTCAAGATCGATGATCCCGGCCAGCGGCAGCGCCGCGACCTCGCCCCGCACGATGATCTGGGCCGACTGGCCTGGAGAGGCCGTCTCGAAGGCGATGTCGGAGACGCGGGCCAGGCGCTGGATCATAGGCGCCCAGGCCTCGACCGTGGCGCGCGTGGCCGACGAGGCGTTCACCAGCACCAGCGGCGCCTGCGTGCCGGCGGGCACGTTGACCTCGGAGCGGACCGAGCGGATGTCGGAGATCAGGTCGACGACGAAGCCGATCTCGGCCTCGGCCGCCGCGTCCTTGAGCGCGGCGAGATCCGGCCAGCGGGTCAGGCAGACCAGCGACGCATCGCCGGAGGGAAGGACGCGCGGGGCCCCCTCGCCCGCCTTCTGCGCCCAGAGCTCCTCGGTGAGGAAGGGCATGAACGGGTGCAGCAGCTGGCAGATCAGGTCGATGACATGGGCGACGGTCGCCTGTGTCTCGGCCTTTTCGTCAGGGTCGACGCCCTCGCCCTGCAGCACCGGCTTCGCCAGCTCCAGATACCAGTCGCAGAACTGGTTCCAGACGAAGCGATAGGCCGCGCCCGCCGCCTCGTTGAACTTGAAGCTCGGAATGCCGGCCGCGATGCCCTCGGCCGCGGTCGCGGCCTCGCTCAGGATCCAGCGGTTGAGCGGCAGCTTCACCTGCGCCGGGTCGAAACCGGCGACGCGGGCGCAGCCGTTCATCTCGGCGAAGCGCGCCGCGTTCCAGATCTTGGTCGCGAAATTGCGGTAGCCCTCGACGCGCGCCGTCGCGAGCTTGATGTCGCGCCCCTGCGCCGCCATCGCGGCCAGGGTGAAGCGCAGCGCGTCCGCCCCGTACTGGTCGACGAGCGTCAGCGGATCGATGACGTTGCCCTTCGACTTCGACATCTTCGCGCCCTTCTCGTCGCGAACGATGGCGTGGATATAGACGTCCCTGAACGGCACCTCGTCCATGAAGTTGAGGCCCATCATCATCATCCGGGCGACCCAGAAGAAGATGATGACGAAGGCGGTAACCAGCGTCGCCGTCGGGTAGTAGCGCTTCAGCTCCGCCGTATCGTCGGGCCAGCCCAGCGTCGAGAACGGCCACAGCGCCGAGGAGAACCAGGTGTCGAGGACGTCCTCGTCGCGGGTGAGCTGGACCGCCCCGCCATAATGGCCGAGCGCCAGCGCCTGCGCGGCGGCCTCCGATTCCGCCACGAAGCACTCGCCGTCCGGGCCGTACCAGGCCGGGATCTGGTGGCCCCACCAGAGCTGGCGCGAGACGCACCAAGGCTCGATGTTCTCGAGCCAGTCATAATAGACCTTGGTCCAGTTCTCGGGCGTGAACTTCGTCCGGCCATCCTGCACCGCCTTGAGCGCACGGTTCGCCAGCGGCTTGACGTCGACATACCACTGGTCCGTCAGCCAGGGCTCGATCACGACGTCCGAGCGGTCGCCATGCGGCACGGTGTTGGTGTTGGGCTCGATCCTGGCGAGATAGCCACGTTGCGCCATCAGCGCGACGACCGCCTTGCGCGCCGCGAAACGGTCGAGCCCGTGCAGCGCCAGCGTCTCGCCCTCAGGGGTACTGCCAGCGAGGAAGGCCTCGTTCTCCGCCAGCAGGATGCGCGCCTCGCCGTCGAGGATGTTGATGACCGCGAGCTTGTGGCGCTTGCCGACCTCGAAATCGTTGAAGTCGTGCGCCGGCGTGATCTTGACCGCCCCTGTGCCCTTCTCCGGATCGGCATAGTCGTCACCGACGATCGGGATGATGCGGCCGACCAGCGGCAGCACGGCGTTGCGGCCGATCAGGTGGCCGATGCGCTCGTTCTCCGAATGGACCGCGACGCCGGTATCGCCCAGCATCGTCTCCGGCCGCGTCGTCGCGACCTGGATATAGGTCGAGGCGTCGTCGGCGTCGTAAGTCACGCCCTCGAGCGGGTAGTTGAAATAGTAGAGATGCCCCCCCGGATCCTTGTTGAGGGCCTTGTCGAGCTTGGCCGCGTCGAATTCGTCCTCGCCGCCGCGCTGCCATTTGAAAGAGCCGGTCTTCTCGACCTGAACGACTTCGAGGTCCGAGATCGCGGTCTGGAACTTCGGGTCCCAGTTCACCAGACGCTTGGCGCGGTAGATCAGCCCCTGCTTGTGCAGGGCGACGAAGACCTTGAGGACGGCCTGGCTCAGCCCCTCATCCATGGTGAAGCGTTCGCGCGACCAATCGCAGGAGGCGCCCAGCCGCTTGAGCTGGTTGACGATCGTCCCGCCGGACTCCTCCTTCCACTTCCAGACCTCGGCCAGGAAGGCCTCGCGGCCCATCGTGCGCCGGTCGGTCTTGTTCTCAGCGGCCAGCCTGCGCTCGACGACCATCTGCGTCGCGATGCCCGCATGGTCGGTTCCCGGCTGCCAGAGCACGTCCTTGCCGCGCATCCGCTCGAAGCGGCAGAGCACGTCCTGCAGCGTGTTGTTGAGCGCGTGGCCCATATGCAGCGAGCCCGTGACGTTGGGCGGCGGGATCACGATGCAATAGGGCTCGGCGCCCGGCGCCGCGCCGCGCCCGGCGGCGAAGGCATTCGCCTCTTCCCAGGCCTTGCTGATCCGCGCCTCGACGGCAGCCGGCTCGAATGTCTTGTCCATCATCGCTTTGCTCGAACGGAAAACGGCCGGGGCTCGGCCCGGCCGGAAGATCTTGAGGCCCGAAAGGTCGCCGGACTTAAGAGCGCAACCCGCCCCCTCGCGTCAACCGCCCTCGGCATCTGCGAGGTCGCGACATGCGCTGGAACCCGGCGGTTGCGGGTCCTCGCGGCGGAACCACCGCGTCCGCCGAATGTTGAAGCTGCAAAGCCAGCAGGAGCTTCGATATGACCCATCACACCGAACAGACCCAGGTCTGGGACCTGATCGACGACATCAAATTCGCGATGCTCGTGACTCATGACGGCGAGGGCGACGAGCTGCGCGCCCGGCCGATGCACGCCCATGGCGAGCGCGACGAGGACACCATCTATTTCCTCACCGACCGTCGCCATCACAAGGACGACGAGATCCGCATCAATGACAATGTCTGCGTCACCTTCGCCGACAACAGCAGCATGCGCTACGTCTCCGTCACCGGCACCGCGACGGTGGTCGATGACCGCGCCAAGGTGAAGCAGCTCTGGGATCCGAGCAACCGCGCCTTCTGGGACAGCGAGGAGGATCCCAACATTCGCGTGCTGCGCGTGCGCCCATCGATGGCGGAATTCTGGGCGAGCCCCGGCAAGATCGTGACGACCGTGAAGATGGCGGCGGCCGCGCTGACCGGGGCGAAGCCCGATCTGGGCGTCAACAAGAAGGTGGTGCTCTGATGAACCTGCTCGTTCATGCCGTCGGCGCGTGGATCGCCGCCGAAGCCGCCTCCGGCCGCTATCCCCGCCCCGTCGCCGTCGGCCTGTCCATGCTCGTCTCGCGCCTCGGTGCGCCGACCGCAATGATGACGCTCGCCGCCTTCGCGATCAAACGTCTCAATCAGGCCGGCGCCTTCGAGAGGCTGAAGGCCGCTCCCGACGCGTCGCGCCGCCGGATCGGCGAAGGCTGAAGCTCGGGGGCGCGCCGCGGTCAGTGACGGCCGCCGCGCGCCACCCGCTCGATCTCGGCGCGCACCAGGCGCTCGACCATGGTCGGCAGATTGTCGTCCAGCCAGGTCTTCAGCATCGGCTTGAGCATGTCCTTGACCAGATCCTCAAGCGTGCGCGCATTGTTGGACAGGACGGTGTGAGCGAGCTGCCCGAAGGCGCTGTTGACGGCGGAACTGGTCTGATCGGACAGCAGCTGCGCCATGTCCAGCGCCGGCTGTGGAGCGGGCGCGGGCGCGGCGGCGAAGATCGGTGCCGCGACGGGCTCCGGCTCCGGCATGGGAGGCGGCATGACCGGCTCTGGGGCCGGCGGCGGCGGTTCGAGAAAATCGACGTCGCCTTCAGCTGGCGCCGCAGGCTCCTCCGGCGCGGGAATCAGCGCGGCCTCGGCACCGAGGTCGAGAACGTCGTCGTCCTCGATCGGCGGCGGCGCCTCTTCCGGCGCCACGGGGGCGGCTTCGACGGTCGCAGCCTCCTCGGCCGGCTTTTCGTCGTCCGAGATGATCCGCCGGATGGAGGCGAGGATCTCCTCCATCGACGGTTCGTTGGGCTTCGGTTGCGCGCTCATTGGATCCGGACCACTCGACTCCGGGCGCACCGACAGAATCAAAGCCGCCCAGTGACCGAGTATTTCACGCAGGCGATGTCAGGCAAGGCGCGCAGGAGTCTCGCCCACAGGGAAAGCGCGCCTGTTGCGCGAATGCCCCGCCTCGGGATGGTCGAGCGAACCCCGACTTATCAGATGGGCTGCGGGATCAGCGTCCGTCCGGCGTCTGCGTGCCCCAGAGCAGGCCCTTGACCTGGTCGTAATGCTTGCGCTCGTCATAAGCCTCGGCGCGGATCTTGAGTGTGGTCGCGGACAGCCGGCCGATCGCAGACAGCACCGAATAGGAGGCGACGACGCGGTCGCGCTGTGCGGTCACCAGCGTCGAGCGCGCGCTGACGAGTTCCTGCTGGGCGTTCAGCACGTCGAGCGTGGTGCGCTGGCCGACCTTCGCTTCCTCGCGCACGCCCGACAGCGCGGTTTCCGCCGCCTGGACCTGGGCCTGCGCGGCGACGATCTGGGCCTTGGCGGCCTCGAGTCCGCCCCAGGCCGAGACGACCGCGGCGCGAACGGTGTCGCGCTGAGTGTCGACCTCGATGCGGCGCTGGCCGGCGGTCTCCTTGGCCTGCCGCGTGCGCGAATAAACCTGCCCACCCTCGTAGATCGGGATGGTCAGCGTGCCGACGACGCTCGCGGAGGTGCGATTGTCGCCGAAACTGGTGGAGTCATAACGCTGCTGGACCAGGCCGCGCACGCCGAGCACCGGATAGAGATCGGCCTCCGTGACCTTGACCTGGAGTTCTGCCGCATCGACCCCGTGCAGCGAGGCGATGATCGCGGGATGGCCAGACAGTGCAGTGTTCAGCGCGGCCGGCAGCGTCTTCGGCAGCAGGTTCTCGACCGGCCGCCCCGGCGCTAACTGCCTGGGCTCGGCGCCGACATTCTGGCGATAGCGCGCGATCGACGTCTTCAGATTTGATTCGGCCAGAATCGCCTGCGACTGCGACTGTGACAGCCGTGCCTCGGCCTGCGCGACGTCGGTGCGCGTGACTTCACCCACCTGGAACCGATCACGCGTCTGGCGCAGCTGTTCCTCGAGCACCTCGACGTTGTTGCGGTTGAGGGTCAGGATCGCCGTGTCGCGCAGCACGTTCATATAGGAGGTCGCGGCGTCGAGCAGGACGTTCTGCTCGGTGTTGCGCAGCGTGGCGCGGGCACCGAGAACCTGTGATTCGGCCTGGCCGACCGAGTTGCGGGTCTTGCCACCGTCGAAGATGTTCTGGTCGATCTGGACGCCGCCGCCACGAGGGGCGAGACGGGTGGTCGAGGTCCCGGCCCCCGGAATATTGGCGTCGGTGATGCTGGCGCCGATATCCGCCGAGGCCGTGATCCGCGGCCGATAGCCCGAAAGCGCCTGCGGAACGTTCTCATTCGTCGCCCGAAGCGAGGCACGCTGGGCGTTTAGCGTCGGATTTCCGGAATAGGCCCGTGCCAGGGCCGCCTCCATGGTCTGGGCCAAAGCCGGCGATGCCGACGCAGCGATCATCAGGCCCAGCGCTGCCGCCAAGCCCGATCCGCCGATGTTCCTACCGTCGAACCAATTTACCACAGGACGCCTCATGTGCGGACTCAAGTCGCGCCCAGGCATCGCCCCAGCCTCGGCATATCAGGAAACAATACATAGCCCGCCATGCGCGATCCGCCAACGCGCAGATGCAGCATGTGCGACCATGCATGGCTCTGTGCCGCAAAAATGCGACACTGCCGCCCGTCAGAACACGAATTCCGGTTTCCGGCGGAACTCATCGAGAGCCGGTGCCGCCGCATCGAACACGATCCGCCCGGAGGTTTTGCCGCCACTCTTCTGATAGAGCTTCACGCGGGCGGCACGGCCGCTACCCTCGACCGCGACGAGCCGGCCGCCTTCGCGCAACAAGGCAAACAGCGTCTCCGGCGCCATCTCGCAGGCCCCCGAGACGAGGACCGCGTCGAAGCTCGCATCGGCCGGCTTGTCCGCAGAGATCGCGACCGACGCGCCGGCCTGGGCGAACGCCGCCCTGGCCTGCTCGCGCGCGGCGGCATCAGGCTCCCACAGGGTCGACTCGGCGCCCATCTGCGCCATCAGGGCGGCGCCATATCCGGTGCCGCCGCCATAATCGAGCGCCCGCTCGCCCGGCTTCGGATCCAGGACCTGGATCATCCGCGCCAGCACCATCGGCGTCATCAGCGCCCGTCCCGTGCCGGGCAGCGCCACGGCCTGGTCGAGATAGGCCAGATGCGACAGCGAAGCCGGCAGGAAAGCCTCGCGCGGCACCGTGTCGGCGGCAGCCAGCACGGCGCGGTCCGTCACGTCATAGGTCCGCAGCTGGCAGTCGACCATCATGCGGCGCAAGGCGGCGAAACTGTCCATGTCCCGTATTCTCCGTGCGCCCTAACGACGAGGCCGGCCCCGCGTGCAGGCGGCGTTCGCGCCGGGACGAACCCCGCAACGGCGCCCGCGGCGACCATGGCTGCTTTCTGTTCGAGTGCGCTGCAAAAGGCAAGATGCAGCCACCGCCCGCCCCCTTTGCGCGTCAGTCGACCACCGCCGGTGCTCGCATCGCGCCTGATCCGTTTCGCGAAGGACCCGGAGATCGCCGGCATGCTCGAACGCCTGGTCGCCCCCTTACACACGGCCGGCGTCGCTGGTCGGCGGCAGTCCGGCTTCATGATGCACGCCGCTGCGCATCACAGCCGCGACACGGACTGCCGCGATGTTCGACAAGCGACCGGTGTGAAAGGAAGTTTGGAGGCCTCGCCCGGAATCGAACCGGGGTGCAAGGATTTGCAGTCCTCTGCGTAACCACTCCGCCACGAGGCCATCCGCGGGCCGAAGCGCCGCGGCGCCGACCCGATGGCTCGCTATAACCATATGCCGCGCCGCGCCGCAACTGCCATGCGCAAGGGCGGTGCGGATCGACGCCATTCGCGGCTCCCCGTCGGAAAAGGGGTTGCGTCGTCGGAACGGCGTCGCTATACGCCGCCCACCGATCCCGGATAGCTCAGCGGTAGAGCAATCGACTGTTAATCGATTGGTCGCAGGTTCGAATCCTGCTCCGGGAGCCAGTGTTTCGAAAGGCCCGTGCCCCGGCACGGGCCTTTCGCTTTTGCGGGTCGCACTCGTCGCGGCTCGGCACCTGAAGGCTTTGCCTTCGTCGGCATCGGACGCGGGACGGCGCGGCAACACCGCCCTTGTCCCGTGATTCTGATGCAACCATCCAGCGTGTCGAACGTTGGCGCATGGTGGTCGGCAGCGCCACGATTCTCATGAGGGGACCCGAGACATGCGCAACCTGATTCTCGCAGCCGCGATGACGCTGGGCCTCGGCCTGGTTCCCGGCTCCCTAGCTGCAACTCCCCTCGCCCCCGTCCCGGCCGCGGGCCCGGCTGCTGCCCTCATCGAACTTGCGCAGATTCGCGGCAATGAGGGACCGGGAGGCCGCTATTACGGGCCACGGAACCGCTATCGCGGTCAGGGTTACGGCTACCGCCGCCATTACGGCCCGCCGCCGCGCGCCTATGGACGCAGCTACTATCGCCGAGATCGCCAGTGGGACCGCACCTGGTAACGCCCGCGAACGGGTGATCGGCCGGCGCAGGGCAGCCAGGCGGGACTGCCTGCTTCGTCCTGCCGCATTTGCGCCGCTGGCGCGGCGGGCGACCAAGCGTTAGCTGTCGCGCATGGCAGCGACATCCCTTCACTGGTTTCGAGACGACCTGCGCCTCGCCGACAATCCGGCGCTGGCGGCCGCCGTTGCGAATGGTCCGACCCTGTGCCTGTACGTTTTTGACGAGGGTGCACGGCGCGCCCCCGGCGGTGCGAGCCGCTGGTGGCTGTCGCGCTCGCTGGCATCATTATCAGCATCGCTGACCGAGCGTGGCGGCGAGTTGGTCATCATGCGCGGCGATCCGGCCGAGATTCTGCCGCGCGTCGCGGCGCAGGCGAAGGTCGATCTCGTTACCTGGAGCCGGCGCTATGAGGGCGCGACGATCGCCCTCGATGCGGCCATCAAGTCCACATTGACGGAGGCGGGGCATCGCGTCTCAACCTTCAACGCCGCTCTGTTGAACGAACCCTGGCAGGTCACCACCAAGACCGGTGATCCGATGAAGGTGTTCTCGCCCTATTGGCGCGCCGCCCGCGCGCTCGGCGAGCCGCCGGCGCCCGACCCGGCTCCGGCCCGAATCGTCCCGCTGACGCTGCCGGCCGGGCTGGCTGGAATGGCGATCTCACGCGAGGACCTCGCCCTCGAGCCGACGCAGCCCGATTGGGCCGGCGGCCTGCGCGAGGCGTGGGCGCCGGGCGAGGCCAGCGCGGCCAGAGCGCTGACGGATTTTCTCACCGGCCCGCTCGACGGCTATGGCGAGGGCCGCAACCGGCCCGATTACGTCTCGACCTCGCGGCTGTCGCCGCATCTGCGCTTCGGCGAGATCGGTCCGCGCCAAATCTGGCATGCGACGCGAAGCGCCGTCGAGAGCGGCGAGGCATCCGCCTCCAGCTCTGATTCCGAAAAATTCCTGTCGGAGATCGGCTGGCGCGAATTCTCGTACCATCTGCTCTTCTATCATCCCGAGCTCGCGACGCGGAATTTCAACGCCCGTTTCGACGCCTTCCCCTGGCGCCGCGACGCGGCCGCGCTGAAGGCCTGGCAGCGCGGAGCGACGGGCTATCCCATCATCGATGCGGGCCTGCGCGAGCTCTGGACCACCGGCTGGATGCACAACCGCGTCCGGATGATCGTCGCCTCCTTCCTGATCAAGCATCTGCTGATCGACTGGCGCGAGGGCGAAGCCTGGTTCTGGGACACGCTGGTCGATGCCGACCCCGCCAACAACGCTGCCAGCTGGCAATGGGTCGCGGGCTCGGGCGCCGATGCCGCGCCCTATTTCCGGATCTTCAATCCGGTGACGCAGGGGCTGAAATTCGATCCCGACGGCCTTTATGTCCGTCGCTGGGTGCCCGAGATCGCGGCCCTGCCGGATGCACTGATCCACGAGCCCTGGAAGGCCGATGCCGGCACCCTGCGTCGCGCCGACGTTGCGCTCGGCGAGACCTATCCGAAGCCGATCGTCGATCTCGATGCCGGCCGCGAACGCGCGCTGGCGGCTCTGGCGGCGACGCGGGACTGACGCCCCTGGCTCAAAGCGGCCGGGCGCCGCCCCGCCGTGCGGCCTGCCGCAGCAGCCAGAAATAGACCGGGTAGGGCAGCAGGTTCACCGCCTTGAGCAGCCAGGACAGGCGGCGGGGGAAGGTGATCTCGAATCCACCGCCAGCCAGACCGTCTGCGATTCGCCGGGCGGCGGCCTCCGGCGTGATGATCCACGGCATCGGAACCGTCTTGGCGCGCGTCATCGGCGTGTCGACCCAGCCCGGATTGACCAGCTGGAGGGAAATCCCCGCCCGGTCGCAGTCGAACTTCAGCGTCTCGCAGAGATGGATCACCGCCGCCTTGGAGACGCCATAGGCGGAGGCGCCCGGCAGGCCGCCATAGCCGGCGACGGAGGCGTTGACCGCGATCTGCCCGCGCCCCCGCGCGACCATCCGCTCCAGGACCGCCGACACGCCGCGGGCGACGCCGACCAGATTGACCGCGATGATCCGCTCGAAGGCCTCCATGTCGAGAGGGCGGTCCGACTTCGGCGCGATGCCGGCATTCAGCACGGCGAGCGCGATCGGACCATGCACGCTCTCGATCCCGTCGACGACCGCCTGCATCGCTGCGGGCTCGGTGACGTCGCCGGCATGGGCGACGATCCGGCCGGGCAACCCTTCCGCCCGTCGCGCCACATCCTCGAGCAGGTCGAGCCGGCGCGCCGTGATCGCGACGATCCAGCCGCGCCGCGCCAGTTCGAGCGCAAGCGCCTCCCCGATGCCGGTGCTCGCGCCGGTGATCCAGGCGATACCGTCGCTCGGCTGCATGCGCGGCAGGGACATGGGACCTCGCTGACGGGGAAGACCGCCTATCTAGGCTCTGCACCCGGCGGACGGAAGCCCTCCTCCGTCTCGACGCATACGGGCCACCCATGCGGCGGCGCCGTAGCGCGGGCGCCGGGATCGGTGCAGTCTCGCAATCCCAGGCCGATGCCCCCGGCGCGACCGCCGGGACGAATCTCGAGAGTGCGATCCCCATGACCACCGCCCTGCTCTTCCGCGACGACGCCTATCTCGCCGAGACCCCGGCCACCGTGCTGGCGGTCAACGAGCGCGGCGCCATCGAGTTGGACAAGACCGTTTTCTACGCCACCGGCGGCGGCCAGCCCGGCGATGCCGGCCTGCTGCGCCGGGCCGACGGCTCGACGATCGCGATCGGCAGCGCGGTCTATGACCCGGAGGATCGCAGCCGCGTGTTGCATGTGCCGCTGGAGGATCAGCCCGTGCCCGAGATCGGCGAGCCGGTGACGGCCGTGCTCGACTGGGAGCGGCGGATGAAGCGCATGCGCATCCACACCGCGCTGCATCTGCTCAGCGTCGTCCTGCCCTTCCCCGTCACCGGCGGGGCGATCGGCGATGGCGACGGCCGGCTCGATTTCGACATTCCCGAGGGCGGGCTCGACAAGGCCGAGATCGCCGAGAAGCTGAACGCGCTGGTCGCGCGCAACGCTGCCGTGACCGAGCGCTGGATCACCGATGCCGAGCTCGACGCCAATCCAGGCCTGGTCAAGACGATGTCGGTTCAGCCGCCGCGCGGCTCGGGCCGGATCCGGCTCGTCGCGATCGGAGACATCGATCTCCAGCCCTGCGGCGGCACTCATGTCCGCAACACCGCCGAGATCGGCCTTGTCGCGGTCACGGATATCGAGAAGAAGGGCAAGCAGAACCGCCGCGTGCGGATCGCGCTCGCCTGACGGCGCGCCCGACCGCCGACGGCGACACAATCGAAGTTCAGGGAAACGCACATGCCCCGCGACACCGTTTTCGTCTCGACCGACTGGCTCGCGCAGCGCCTCGACGCGCCCGACATCGTCGTGGTCGACGGCTCCTGGTATCTGCCGGTCCATGCCCGCGATCCGCATGCGGAGTATGCCGAGCGGCATATTCCCGGCGCGCTGCGCTTCGATATCGACGCGGTCAAAGATACGGGCTCCGACCTGCCGCACATGTTGCCGCGCCCGGAGGTCTTCGCCGCCGCGGTCGGCGCGATGGGCATCGGCGACGGCATGCGCATCGTCGTCTATGACGGGCTCGGCCTCTTCTCGGCGCCGCGCGTGCGCTGGACCTTCCGCACCTTCGGCGCCAAGGACGTCGTGATCCTCGAAGGCGGCTTCCCGAAATGGCAGGCCGAAAACCGCCCGATCGAGCATGGCCCACCGCGCAGCCGCGCCGCGCGCAGCTTCACCGCCCGTCTCGACCATTCCGCCGTCGCCGATGCCGGCGATGTCGCCCGGGCGCTGACGGAGGGAACGACGCAGGTCGTCGATGCCCGCCCGGGCGACCGTTTCCGCGGCGAGGCGCCGGAGCCGCGCGCCGGCGTCCGCTCCGGGCACATGCCCGGATCGCTCAACCTGCCCTTCCCGGCGATCGTCGAGAACGGACAGCTCAAGGCGCCCGACGCCATCGCCGCCGCCTTCGCGGAGGCCGGCGTCGATCTCGACCGGCCGCTGATCACGAGCTGCGGTTCGGGAGTCTCGGCGGCGATCCTGTCGACGGCGCTGGAGACGATCGGCAAGCCGGCCCGCGCGCTCTATGACGGCTCCTGGGCCGAATGGGGCGCGAGCGACCGCCCCATCGCGACCGGGCCGGCCAAACGCGGCTGACCACGCGGCCCCCATCGTCCGTTGACCGGCGCGGCACCGGACGATACTAAACCGATGAGATAACCATCTTGGATGGCAGGCGACACGACCTGCTGTCACAGGCAGGTCGTCGAGCCCGTCATAAGGCTCCTCGCCGACACCAACCGAGAGGCGGCTGCGACCGTCGCGGACAGCAGCACGGACCAAGACGATGACGCCCGCCACCGACATGACCTCAACCCCGGCCAAGGCGACGCGCCGGGACTGGCTCGGGCTGGCCGTGATCGCGCTGCCCTGCCTGCTCTATTCGATGGACCTCACCGTCCTCAATCTGGCCATCCCCCAGCTCAGCGTCGATCTCAAGCCGAGCGCGGCGCAGTTGCTTTGGATCGTCGACATCTACGGCTTCATGGTCGCGGGCTCGCTGATCACCATGGGCACCCTCGGCGACAAGATCGGGCGTCGCAAGCTCCTGCTGATCGGCGCCGCCGCCTTCGGATTGGCGTCGATCCTCGCGGCCTTCTCGACCAGCGCCGAGATGCTGATCGCGACCCGCGCCTTGCTCGGCATCGCCGGCGCGACGCTGGCACCTTCGACGCTGTCGCTGATCCGCAACATGTTCCTCGATCCGCAAGAGCGCAGCTTCGCCATCGGCATCTGGATTGCGAGCTTCTCGGCCGGCGGCGCGATCGGCCCGCTCGTCGGCGGTCTTCTGTTGCAGCATTACTGGTGGGGCTCGGTCTTCCTGGTCGGCGTGCCCGTGATGATTTTGCTGCTGGTGCTCGGCCCTTTCCTGCTGCCGGAGTTCAAGGACCCCGATGCCGGCCGGATCGATCTCGCCAGCGCGGCGCTCTCGCTCGCGGCGGTCCTGGCGGTGATCTACGGCATCAAGCACATGGCGGAGCACGGCGCCGGCTGGCGCGCCGCGCTGCCCATCCTCGCGGGGCTGGCCATCGGCAGCCTGTTCCTGCGCCGGCAGCGCCATCTTGCCGATCCGTTCCTCGATTTGCGCCTGTTCCGCAACCCGGTCATCAGCGCGGCGCTGGCGATCAACGTGCTCGGCTTCCTCTTCCTGTTCGGCAGCTTCCTCTTCATCGGCCAGTATCTCCAGCTGGTGAAGGGCTTTTCCCCGCTCGAAGCCGGGCTCTGGAGCCTGCCTTCGGCGCTGGCTTTCATTCTGGGCACGCCGATCGTCCCGGCACTGGCGCATCGCTTCCGTCCCGCCACGATCATGGCGGTGGGCCTGACGATGGCGGCGCTGGGCTTCGCCCTGCTCTCGCGGATCGGCACCGAAACCGGCGTCGGCCTGGTCGTCGTCGCCTCGGTGATCTTCTCGCTCGGCTTCACCCCGGTCGTGGCGCTGACGACGGAGCTCGTCGTCGGCAGCGCCCCGCCGGAGCGGGCCGGCTCGGCCGCGGCGATTTCCGAGACCAGCCTGGAGTTCGGTGGCGCGGTCGGCATCGCCGTCCTCGGCAGCATCGTCACCGCCGTCTATCGCGGCCGGATGGCGCAGACGCTGCCGGGCGGTCTCGCGCCCGAGGCCGCCGGCAATGCGACGGCGACCCTCGGCGGCGCCGTCGCGGAGGCAGCGCGCCTGCCGGCCGATCTGGCGGCGAGCCTGCTCGCGGCGGCGCGCACGGCCTTCGTCGCGGGGATGCAGCTCTCGTCGCTGGTGGCCATGGCCGGCCTCGTCGTCACCGCGCTGACAGCCCTCATCCTCCTGCGCAAGGCCAGCGTCGCCGCGCATCACGCCTGAGCGGAGGACGGTTCCCCTCGTGCCCCGCCTGCCCTACCCTCGCAGCGGAGGAGCCGACCGATGAGCAACCACGACCACGACCATTCGCACGATCACCCGCATGGCCAGGGCCAGGACGGCGAGCCGCGCTGGAAGCATGACGGCGTCCGCGTCATCACCGGCGACAGGCTCGACCCCAACACCGCCCAGACGCCGGGCATGTTCCGGCAGGCGGCGATCAACCATGCCCGAGTCGGTGCGCAGAAGATCTGGGCGGGCACGGTCTCGATCCAGCCCAATGCCAAGACCGGCGTGCACCATCATGGCGAGCTCGAAAGCGTGATCTATGTCGTGCGCGGCAGGGCGCGGCTGCGCTGGGGCGAGCGGCTCGAATACGTCGCCGAGGCCGGCCCGGGCGACTTCATCTATGTGCCGCCCTTCGTGCCGCATCAGGAGATCAACGCCGACCCGGACAACCCGCTCGAATGTGTACTAGTCCGCTCCGACAACGAGGCGGTCGTGGTCAACATCACCGGTGTCGACCCGGTCGAGGCGCCGGAATCGGTCTACTGGGTCGACCCGATCCACAAGCATCCGCCGGGCTGAGCAGGCCGGTCAGGGCTCAGTCGATCGCGATCATCACGTCCGAGGCCTTCACCACGGCATAGGCCTCCTGCCCCACGGCGAGCTTCAGCGCGTCGACCGCCTCATTGGTGATCGCCGAGGTCACGATCGTTCCGGCGATGTCGAGGCGCACATGCGCCGTCGTGGCCCCACGGGTGATCTCGACAATCCGCCCCTTGAGCTGGTTGCGGGCACTGATCTTCATCGCATTCCTCCTGTCGCGATGGCGCAGGCAACGCCTTGACTCGCTGCGTCCGCCTCTGTCAGCATCGCTATATACGGTGGAACACAGCGATGTCACGGGGGGATGCGGCGATGGTCGGGCGGCGGACGATTTTGGGACTGGCCATGGCCGCCACGTTCGGGCTGGTCGCGGCCCCGCAGCCGGTGCTCGCCCAACCGAAGGACTTGGTGATCTTCGCAGCCGCCAGCCTCAAGAATGCGCTCGACGAGGCCGCCGCCGGCTGGGCCCGCGAGACCGGCAAGCCGGCGCCGAAAATCTCCTATGCCGCGAGCAGCGCGCTCGCCAAGCAGCTCGAGGCCGGCGCCCCGGCCGATCTCTTCCTCTCGGCCGATCTCAACTGGATGGATTATGCCGCCGGCAAGGGCCTGATCCGGCCGGACACCCGCGTCACCCTCCTCGCAAACCGCATCGCCCTGATCGCGCCCTCGGACTCGAGGCTGAGCCTCACCTTGACGGCCGGCGTCGATCTGGCGGCCGCTCTCGGGCCAGGCCGGCTTGCCATGGCCAATGTCGACTCCGTGCCGGCCGGCAAATACGGCAAGGCGGCGCTGGAGAGGCTCGGCGCCTGGGACAAGGTGAAGGACAGGGTCGCCCAGGCCGACAATGTCCGCGCAGCACTGCTCTTGGTCTCGCGCGGCGAGGCGCCGCTCGGCATCGTCTACACCACGGACGCAGCTGCCGACCCCAAGGTCAAAGTGCTGGCGACCTTCCCGCAGGATTCGCATCCGCCAATTCTCTATCCGGTCGCGGTCACGCGGGATTCGACCCATCCTGACGCGGCCGGCTTCCTCGCCCATCTGCGCAGTTCCGGTCCCAAGGCCGCCTTCGAGAAGCAGGGCTTCACGGTTCTGAACAAGGCCGCCAACGCCACGTGACCGATTGGCTCTCCCCGGAAGAATGGACGGCGGTCCGCCTGAGCCTGCTCGTCGCCAGCACGGCCATGCTCGCGAGCCTACCCCTCGGCCTCGGCGTCGCCTGGCTGCTGGCGCGCGGGCGCTTCTGGGGCAAGTCGATCCTCGATGCGGCGGTGCATCTGCCGCTGATCCTGCCGCCCGTCGTCACCGGCTATCTGCTGCTGATCTGGTTCGGCCGGCGCGGGCCGGTGGGCCAGTTTCTGGACGACTGGTTCGGCATCGTGCTGTCCTTCCGCTGGACGGGCGCCGTGCTGGCGAGCGCGGTGATGGGCTTCCCGTTGATGGTGCGGGCGATCCGGCTCTCGATCGAGGCGGTCGACCGCAAGCTCGAGGACGCCGCCGGCACACTCGGCGCGAACCCCGCCTGGGTCTTCGTGACCGTGACCCTGCCGCTCTGTCTGCCTGGCATCCTCGCCGGCATGATCCTTTGCTTCGCCAAGGCGATGGGCGAGTTCGGCGCCACCATCACCTTCGTCTCGAATATTCCCGGCGAGACGCAGACCCTGCCCTCTGCCATCTACACCTTCACCCAGGTGCCGGGCGGCGAGGCCGGCGCGATGCGGCTGACGCTGATCTCGATCGCGATCTCGGTTTCGGCGCTCTTTGCCTCCGAAGCCCTGGCGCGGCTGGCCTCGAGACGGGTGGGCGCCACGTGACCGCTGGGCTCGACATCGTCGTCCGGCACCGGCTCGGGGCCTTCACGCTCGACGCGACCCTGCGCTCGCAGGGCGGCCTGACTGCGCTCTACGGCCCCTCCGGCTCCGGCAAGACCTCGCTCGTCAACGTGATCGCGGGGCTTATCCGCCCCGAATCCGGCCATGTCCGGCTCGATGGTGAGGCGCTGTTCGATCGGGCGGGCGGCGTCTTCGTGCCGCCGCATCGCCGCCGGATCGGCTATGTCTTCCAGGAGGCGCGGCTGTTCCCGCATCTCAGCGTGCGCCTCAACCTGCTCTTCGGCCGCTGGTTTGCGCCGCGCGGCGGCGCCGAACGCACCGATCTCCCGGCGGTTCTGGACCTGCTCGGAATTGGCCACCTGCTGGCGCGCCGTCCGGGCGATCTCTCCGGCGGAGAGAGGCAGCGGGTGGCGATCGGCCGGGCGCTGCTGGCGCGCCCCCGCCTGCTGCTGATGGATGAGCCGCTCGCCTCGCTCGACGAGGCCCGCAAAGCGGAAATCCTCCCCTATATCGAGCGCCTGCGCGACGAGGCGGGCATCCCCATCGTCTATGTCTCGCATGCGCTGGCGGAGGTCGCGCGGCTGGCAACGACGGTCGCGATCATCGAGGGCGGCAGGGTCACGGCCTGCGGACCCGCCGCGACGACGCTTTCGCGACTCGATCTCGCGCTTCAGCCGTGGCCGACCGAGCCGAGTTCGCTGATCGAGGGCTCCGTCGGCGCGGTCGATCGCGCGTTCGGGCTGACACGGATCGAGACGCGCGCCGGGGCCGTCGAGGTCGCCCGGACGGGGCTGCGCCCCGGCGGGACGATCCGCATCCGCATCCTCGCCAGCGACGTCTTGGTCGCTCTTTCGCCCGTCACCGGCGTCAGCGCACTCAACCAATGGCACGGTACGGTGGCGGAGATCGGCTCGACCGGGCGCCCCGGCGATGGAGCCGTCGATCTGGGGATCGATTGCGGCGGAGAGCGGCTGGTGGCGCGCCTGACCCGCAAATCGCTCGCGGCGCTCGGGCTCGGCCTCGGCTGCCCGGTCGTGGCGATCGTGAAGAGCGTCTCGGTCGAAACACTCTGACCCCTCTTTGCACCGCCGCCTTGGGCACCGAGACACGGATGCCTATGATCTCACCATGCCCGAGGACGCCGCCATGCCCCAGCCGCCCGAAACCCGCCCCGCGCTGAAGCTCGGCCTGCGGCTCGATTTCGCGCCCGGCGGCCGGCTCGGACCCGGCAAGGCCGATCTGCTGGAAGCGATCGCCAGCACAGGCTCGATCTCGGGCGCGGGGCGCGCCATGACCATGTCCTATCGCCGAGCCTGGCTGCTGGTCGACGATCTCAACCGCATGTTCCGCCAGCCACTGGTCGAGGCCCAGCCCGGCGGCGCCCAGGGCGGCGGCGCGCGCCTGACCCCGCTCGGCCACGAGGTCCTGGCGCATTACCGTGCGGTCGAGCGCACGGTGCTCGAGGCGGCGGCCGCGCCGATCGAGGCGCTGCGCG
>NZ_JAUXYO010000258.1 GCF_030694325.1 Allobosea sp.
GGCACCGATGCCGGCGCCCTCGGCCGCGTTGCTCTCCTCGCCGCGCTCGTTGCGCCCGACCAGACTGATGTCGGATGCCGGGATTCCGGCCGTCTCGAGCCGCTCGACCACGTCGGCGGCGATCGTGTAGCTGTCATAGGAACGGGTGATGGTGCGGGTCATGGTGACCTCCGGTAGCTGGTTTTGGACAGGACGGGTCAGTTGCGGACGATGTTGCCGCGATAATCGACGGAGACGTTGACCCGGGCACCGGCATGCATCGCCATGCCCTTCCAGACGCCGTTCTCGTCCTTCTTGAGTTCGGTCACGTTGGAATAGCCGTTCGCCTCGAGCCGGCTCTTGGCCTGACCCTCGGTGAAGCTGTTGGCGCCGGGCAGGGGAGCGTTCTTGTCGGTGTCGGCCTGGGGCGCGGGCATCGGCGAGGTGGTCGAGGTCTGCGCCAGGGCGCCGAACGAGGTCGCCGAGACGAGCATCGTCGCGATGAGCAGCTTCTTCATGGGGAGTCTCCGTGAGGCGGGGCGGCGTGGCCGCTGATGCTCAAGGAAACGGCAGAGTGCTCGAAAGAGTTCCCGAAATAAACCTGCGAACGGGAGTGGAACAGAGCCGGTTCTCTGCGGTTGGGCGACCAGGCAACCCCCGGAGAATATTGATGGCCACCAACACCAAGCAGTCCGATCCCAAACCGCTCGACGAGCTGTTCCACGACATGCTCAAGGACGTCTATTACGCCGAGAAGCAGATCCTGAAGGCTCTGCCGAAAATGGCGAAGGCGGCGACGTCACCCGAGCTGAAGAAGGCCTTCGAGACCCACAAGGCCGAGACGGAAGGCCAGATCGAGCGCCTCGGCGATGTCTTCGAGCTGATCGGCAAGGCGCCTCGCGGCAAGACCTGCGACGCCATCCTCGGCATCCTCGACGAGGGCAAGGCCGTGATGGAAGATTATGCCGGCAGCCCGGCGCTCGATGCCGGCCTCGTCGCCTCCGCTCAGGCCGTGGAGCATTACGAGATCGCGCGCTACGGCACGCTGAAGGCCTGGGCCGCCCAGCTCGGGCACAAGGACGCGGTCAAGCTGCTCGACGAGACGCTGGCCGAGGAAACCAAGACCGACAAGGCGCTGACCCAGCTCGGCGGCCCGGCGAACAAGGCGGCCGTCGCCAAGGCAGCCTGATCGCGGACGTCCAGGTGAGGCCCGCCGCGCGGCACGCGGCGGGCCTCGTCATGTCCGCGGTTCGAGACGGGCGGTTCGAATGGCTCTGGCCTGGTGGGGCGGGGGTCTGCGTCACGGATGCCGCTTCCGGATAGCGCCGCCTGTCTGTATGCTCGTCCACATGACCAGTCGTGACGAAGCCGGGATGTCGGAGGTCGACCGGGCGCAGGACGTGGCCGCCTCGCGGCTCGGCATCCTGCTCCTGTGCGGTGCCGCCCTGACGCTGCTGCTGGCCGGGCTCATGCTGTGGTGGCGCGAGGGCGACCGTCTTTTCACCGATGGCCTCATCGCCGCCATCGTCGCCTGTTTCTGACGCGCATCGCCGCGCCGCTCTCAGGCTCCCGACAGGACCGCTCCCGTGAACCGCCGTCTCATCCTGCCCCTCGTCGTCTTCCTCGCCGGCGCGCTCGTGCTCGCCGCCGCGGCCATCGTCACCTTCGCGCCGGGGCGACAGGGCCAGTCCGGCACGGGCACGGCGAGCGTCGGCGGGCCCTTCGCCCTGACGACGCAGGAGGGCAGGACGCTGACCGACCAGGATCTGCGCGGCGCACCCTTCCTGGTCTTCTTTGGCTTCACCCATTGCCCGGACATCTGCCCGACAAAGCTCTTCGAGATTTCCGAGGTGCTGCGCGCGGCCGGGCCGAAGGGCGAGAAGCTGCGCGCACTCTTCGTGACAGTCGACCCCGAGCGCGACACGCCCGAGATCATGAAGAGCTATCTCGGCTCCTTCGATCCGCGCATCGTCGGCCTGAGCGGGGATCGTCCCGCCATCGACGCGATGATCAAGGCCTACCGCGCCTATGCCCGCAAGGTCCCGCTCCAGGGCGACGACTACACCATGGACCACACCGCGCTCGTCTATCTCATGGGCAAGGATGGCGGCTTCATCGGCGCCTTCAACATCGAGCAGCCGCCGGCCCAGGCGGCGCAGGAATGGCTGCGTCACCAGTAGGCACGCCCTCCTCGGCGAGCGGCGCCCGCTGCCGCGCCAGCCCATGCGCCGTCTTGTTCCAGGCAAAGCGCCGGGTCCTGTACTCGTGCAGCGCCATCCAGGCCGCGATGCAGACCAGCCCGTAATAGAGCGGCAGCAACGGCAGCAGCAGGAGGAGCTTCGGTGAGCCGCGGCGCAGCGCCCCCAGCGCCGGCGGCAGGAACAGCGCCACCGTGCCGAACAGCCAGACGCTGACCGCCAGCGCCGAGGCGACGCTGCCGAAGACATGCGTGGGCGCCAGGAGCGAGCCCTCGCGCCAGGCCAGGAAGGCGGCGACGGCGAAGACCGGATAGGCCAGCGCGGTGACGACCGTGCCGAGCCCGAGCGAGAGGAAGGCGAAGGCGGCCGGCAGCCCCGCTTCGCGCAGCACCGTCAGCGGCGCGCGCGAATGCGTCACCAGCGTCTGCATGTAGCCCTTGATCCAGCGAGCGCGCTGTTTCAGCCAGGCCCGCAGCGTCAGCGGGGCTTCTTCCCGCGTCTGCGAGGGCAGGTCGCCCATGCGGTAGCCGGCGCGCGCCAGCCTGACGCCGAGATCGGCATCCTCCGTGACGTTCCACGCATCCCAGCCACCGACCGCCCGCAGCGCGCCCGTGCGGAAATGGTTGGAGGTGCCTCCCAGCATGATCGGCAGGCCCGCTCTCAGCAGGCCGGGGTTCAGCACCTCGAACAGCCCGGCATATTCCAGCGCGAACAGGGCCGGGAGCAGCCCTTCGCCCGGATGGTCGATCACGAGGCGCGCCTGCAGGCAGGCGAGATCCTCCGGCGCGCGCAGGAAGCGCGCCGCCGCCATGCGCAGCTGCTGCGGGTCGGGGATGTCCTCGGCGTCGTAGATCGTGAACAGCTCGCCGCGGGCCTCGATCAAGGCGAGGTTCAGCGCCCGCGGCTTGGTCCGCGGTTCGCCGGGCGGCACGATCGTGACCTGGATCTCGGGCGGCAGCGGGATGAGTGACAGTGCGCGCTGCATGCCGGGGTCGTCTGCCTCGATCAGCAGGCGGATGTCGAGCTTCGCCGGCGGATAGTCGAGCTGCCGGAGAGCGCCGAGCATCTGTTCCAGCACCGCCTCCTCGCGGTAGAGCGGAATGGCGACGGTATAGACGGGCAGCCGGCTGTCGTCGACGCGCCAGCGATGCCGGCGCCAGAGATCGGGCAGAGGCTGCTCGATCGCGGCCCCGAGGCGCAGCAGGATCAGCCCGAGGAACAGCGGTCCGAGCAGCAGCGCCACCGCGAAGAAGGTCTCGAGCGGCGCCAGCACGCCGCCCATCGCGAAAGCCGTGGCGAGCAGGGCGGCCGTGATGCGCTGGCCGCGGCTGGAGCCGGTTCGGGCGCTGACGCGGGCGAGGCCGGGCGCATCGCGATTGGCGGCGCGCAGCGCGAGCTTCTCGCCATTGGCCTCGCGGAGCGCGGCCGCGAAGCGTCGCGGCGTCACGACGGCGATATCGTCGCGCCGCCGCGGCCCGGCCTCCAGCATCCTGCGCAGCGCCGGGCCTTCCGGAGCCAGGACGAAGCGCAGGCGGCCGACACGCTCGGACGAAACGGGTGCGATGCCGCCACGCAGGATCGCCGCGTGCTCGCCACCAGGGCGCAGGGCGAAGGGGCCCGCCTGGAAGGGCAGGCCGAGCTCCGCGGCCAGCGCTCTGTAGAAGTCCTCCTCGTCGATCAGCCCGCGCGCGAGCACCTCGCGGGCGGGCTCGATCCGGTTACGTTCGGCGTGTCGAGCCGCCTCGGCGAGATCGGCCGGCGCGATGCCCTGGCGTGCGAGAAAAACGATCTCGACCGGCAGGCCGGCCGAGGCCGGCGCCGGACGATCCGGATGCCTGTCGTGACCGCTGCCCCCCACCGGCCCGGTTCCGCCCCACGCAACGCTGCGTCTGTCCCGGGCCAGATGGGCCGGGACAACTCATGGTTGCCGGATCGGGGCGATGAGTCGAGGGGGGCGTCGCGATTTTTCCGCCGGAGCGGGAATGTTTGCTCACATGCCGCCGAGGATTTCCGCCACCTGCGGGATGTCCTTGTCGCCGCGCCCGCAGAGATTCATCACCATCAGGTGGTCCTTCGGCAGGGTCGGGGCGAGTTCGATCACCTTGGCCAGCGCATGCGCCGGCTCCAGCGCCGGGATGATGCCCTCGAGCTTCGAGCAGAGCTGGAAGGCCGAGAGCGCCTCGTCATCGGTGGCGGAGATATAGGTGACGCGCCCGGTGTCGTGCAGCCACGCATGCTCGGGGCCGATGCCGGGGTAGTCGAGCCCCGCCGAGATCGAATGCGCGTCCTTGATCTGCCCGTCCTCGTCCATCAGCAGATAGGTTCGGTTGCCGTGGAGGACGCCGGGCTTGCCGCCGGTCAGCGATGCCGCGTGCTGCGCGGTCGAGAGGCCGTGGCCGGCCGCCTCGACGCCCCACATCCTGACGCTCGGGTCGTCGAGGAAGGGGTGGAACAGGCCGATCGCATTCGAACCGCCGCCGATCGCCGCGATCAGCGAATCCGGCAGGCGGCCTTCCGCCTCCAGCATCTGCTCGCGGGTTTCGCTGCCGATCACCGACTGGAAGTCGCGCACCATGGCGGGATAGGGGTGCGGACCCGCCGCCGTGCCGATGCAGTAGAAGGTCGTCTCGACATTGGTCACCCAGTCGCGCAGCGCCTCGTTCATCGCGTCCTTGAGCGTCTTGGTGCCGGACTGGACGGGCACGACGCTGGCGCCGAGCATCTTCATGCGGAAGACGTTGCTGGCCTGCCGGGCGACGTCGACGGCGCCCATGTAGACGATGCACTCCAGGCCGAAGCGGGCGCAGAGCGTCGCAGTGGCGACACCGTGCTGGCCGGCGCCGGTCTCGGCGATGATGCGCTTCTTGCCCATGCGCCGCGCCAGCAGGATCTGGCCGAGCACGTTGTTGACCTTGTGCGCGCCGGTGTGGTTGAGCTCGTCGCGCTTGAAATAGATCTTCGCGCCGCCGAGATGGTCCGTCATGCGCTCGGCGAAATAGAGCGGCGAAGGCCGCCCGACATAGTGCTTGAGATAATTGGCCATGTCGGCCTGGAAGCCGGGATCGACCTTGGCGGCCTCATAGGCCTGCTCCAGCGAGAGCACGAGCGGCATCAGCGTCTCGGCGACGAAGCGCCCGCCGAACAGGCCGAAGCGGCCGTTCTCGTCGGGGCCGGAGCGGTAGGTGTTCGGGTTCTGGGGGGCGTTCATGTCCGGCCTGCCTCTGTTGCTGCGGCCGCCGCGGCGCGGGCCGCGACGACGAAATCCCTGATCCGGTCGACATCCTTGACGCCGGGCGCCCGCTCCACCCCGGAGGAGACGTCGACACCCCAGGGCCGTGCCATCGTGATGGCCTGCGCGACATTCGCCGGATCGAGCCCGCCCGATAGCATGAAGGGCGAAGCCCGGTCGAGCGCCGCCAGGATCGACCAGTCGAAAGCGCGCCCGTGCCCGCCGGGATAGGCGGCGTCCTTCGGCGGCTTGGCGTCGAGCAGGATGCGGTCCGCGATACCGTCATAGGCGGCCAACGCGGCGAGATCGTGCCGGTCCGCGACGCCGAGCGCCTTGATCGCACGCAGCCCGGTCGCGGCCTTGACGGCGCGCACCGCCTCCGGCGTTTCGCGACCATGCAATTGCAGCCAGTCCGGCCGGACGGCCTCAACGAGTTCCGTCACCTCGCCGATGGCCCGGTCGACGATCAGGGCCACGATCTCGGCACGACCGCGCGCCAGTGCGGCCAGCGCCGCCGCCTCTTTCGGCTGCACGAAGCGCGGGCTCTTGGGATGGAAGACGAGGCCGATCATCTCGACCCCGGCCGCCAGCGCGGCCTCCAGCGTCTCGGGCGTCGAGAGGCCGCAGATCTTGATGGCGAGGGGCTGCGCGGGGACGGACATCCGCCCGGCTTTACACGAAGGTGATCGCAGCCGCACTTGCGACATGATGACGGACGAAGCAATGCTGGCGCAGCCAGGCGATGCCGGCGAAGCGAAGCGGCGACAGGGCGGGCGGACTCGATTGTTCGGCAAGGGGCGGCGCGGTTTCACCATTCTCGCGGGGCTGCTGGCGCTGGCCGGCATCACCGCGGCGGGCTTCTACGTCGCCAGCCAGCCGCGGACGCTGCGTCTCGCCGTGGGGCCACTGGGCTCCGAGGATGCCCGCATGGCGGCGGGCTTCGTCCAGGGGCTGAACCGCGAGAAATCCCAGATCCGCCTCAGGCTCATTCTCACCGAGGGCTCGGAGGAAAGTGCGCGCAAGGTCGATGCCGGCGACGCCGAGCTCGCCATCGTCCGGCCCGACATCGCGCTGCCGGCCAAGGCTGATACGGCGCTCATCACCCGTCGCTCCTTCCCCTTCCTGATCACGGACAAGGATAGCGCGATCGGCCGCATCGCCGATCTCCGCGGCAGGCGCGTCGGCGTCGTGCGCAACCCGCAGGGCAACATCGCCCTGCTCAAGCTCGTGCTGGCCCAGTACGAGGTCGGTCCGGAGGACGTGCAGATCGTCGGGCTGACTCCCGACGAGATCGTGCCCGCGGCGAAGCAGCGGCGCATCGACGCCTTTTTCAGCATCAATGCGGTGGGGGCCAGGGCCGGCGGAGACGGGGCCGGGCGCCTGCGCTCGGCCTGGGGGGAGGATCCCGTCCTGATCCCGATCCGCGAGGCGGACGCGCTGGCGGCCCGTATCCGCACCATCGAGACCGGCGAGATCGTGCGCGGCGCGCTCGGCGGCGACCCGCCGCGCCCGTCGGAGAACCTGCCGACCATCGCCATCACCTCGCGTCTCGTCGCCTCCCAGGATCTCGACGAGGACGTCGTCGGCAATCTGGTCAGTTCGCTGCTCGGGTTGCGCGTGACGCTGGCGGCGGAGTTGCCGCAGATTCAGGGGCTCGAGACGCCCGCGACCGACAAGGACGCGCCGCTGCCCGTCCATCCCGGTGCCGCCGCTTTCATCGATGGCGAGCAGAAGACCTTCTTCGAGCGCTATGGCGACTGGTTCTATCTCGGCGTCATGGCGCTGTCGCTGTTTGGCACCGGCGCGGCCGGCCTGCTCGGGCGCGAGAGCGCCGCCCGGCGCCGCCAGGCCATGCTGGGGCTCGACCGGCTGCTGGCGATCCTGCCGCAGATTCGCGTCGCCACGGATGTCGAGGCGCTCGACGCGTATCGGGCCCAGGCCGATGCGATCCTGCTCGAGGTCCTCGGCGATTTCGGGGAGGGCAATCTCGATTCCTCCGCCATCGCCGCCTATCGCCTGGTCTTCGACCAGGTCAGCCGCGCCGTGGTCGAGGCCAAGATCAGGGCGGCCTCCGTCCAGATCTGACCACGTCGCGCGCAGCCCCGATTCACCTTGCGCCCGGCGACCGGGCCGTTCGTGGTTGCTCAAACGCCCGTCAACGTTTATGTGCAGCGCAGCGAATTCCAGTTTCCTCGAGACGGGCTGCGCCGGCAGGGCATCGATCCTCGCCGGCTTGTGGCCATGAAAAAGGCCCTGCCCGCATGTCCATGCGCAATATCGCGATCATCGCCCACGTCGACCACGGCAAAACCACGCTCGTCGACAAGCTCCTGCAGCAGTCGGGCACCTACCGCGACAACCAGCGCGTCATCGAGCGCGTGATGGATTCCAACGAGCTCGAGAAAGAGCGCGGCATCACCATCCTCGCCAAGGCGACCTCGGTCGTCTGGAAGGATACCCGCATCAACATCGTCGACACCCCCGGCCACGCCGATTTCGGCGGCGAGGTCGAGCGCATCCTGAACATGGTCGATTCGGCCATCGTGCTGGTCGATGCCGCCGAGGGACCGATGCCGCAGACCAAGTTCGTGGTCTCCAAGGCCCTCAAGCTCGGCCTCAGACCGATCGTGGCGATCAACAAGGTCGACAAGCCCGACGCCCGCGTCACCGAAGTCATCAACGAGGTCTTCGACCTCTTCGCCGCGCTCGATGCCAATGACGAGCAGCTCGACTTCCCGATCCTCTACGGTTCGGGCAAGCAGGGCTGGATGGCGCATGACCCGGCCGGTCCGCAGGACCAGGGCCTGGCCCCGATGTACGACCTCATCCTCAGCCATGTGCCGGAGCCGACGGTCGAGGAAGGCCCGTTCCGCATGCTCGGCACGCTGCTGGAGGCCATCCCCTATCTCGGCCGCATCATCACCGGCCGCGTCGTCTCCGGCTCGGCCAAGCCGAACCAGCAGATCAAGGTGCTGTCGGGCGACGGCACGCTGGTCGAGACCGGCCGCATCACCAAGATCCTGGCTTTCCGTGGCCTCGAGCGCACCCCGATCGAGGAAGCCATTCCCGGCGACATCGTCTCGATCGCCGGCCTGGTGAAGGGTTCGGTCGCCGACACCTTCTGCGACCCCACCGTCGAGACCCCGATCAAGGCCCAGCCGATCGATCCGCCGACCGTGTCGATGACCTTCATGGTCAACGATTCGCCGCTGGCCGGCACCGAGGGCGACAAGGTCACGACCCGCGTCATCCGCGACCGCCTCTTCAAGGAGGCCGAGGGCAATGTCGCGCTGAAGATCGATGAATCCACTGACAAGGACAGCTATATCGTCTCGGGCCGAGGCGAACTGCAGCTCGCCATCCTGATCGAGCAGATGCGCCGCGAGGGCTTCGAGCTCGGCGTCTCGCGTCCGCGCGTCGTGCTGCGACGCGACGAGGCCGGCAGCCTGCTGGAGCCGATCGAAGAGGTCATCATCGACGTCGACGAGGAGCATTCCGGCGTCGTCATCCAGAAGATGTCCGAGCGCAAGGCCGACATGCTGGAGATGCGCCCGTCCGGCGGCAATCGCCTGCGCCTGGTCTTCCACGCCCCGACGCGCGGCCTGATCGGCTATCAGGGCGAACTCCTGACCGACACCCGCGGCACCGCGATCATGAACCGCCTGTTCCATGCCTACATGCCCTACAAGGGCGAGATCGGCGGCCGCCGCAACGGCGTGCTGATCGCGATGGAGACCGGCGAGGCCGTCGCCTACGCACTCTGGAACCTGGAAGACCGTGGCCCGATGATGATCGAGCCCGGCTGGAAGGTCTATCAGGGCATGATCGTGGGCGAGCACACCCGCGAGAACGATCTCGAGGTGAACGTCCTCAAGGGCAAGAAGCTCACCAACATTCGCACCACCTCGAAGGACGAGGCCGTGCGCCTGACCCCGCCGATCCGGATGACGCTGGAGCGCTCGCTGGCCTGGATCGACGACGACGAGCTGGTCGAGGTGACGCCGAAGTCGATCCGTCTGCGCAAGGCGATCCTCGACCCCAACGAGCGCAAGCGCTCGCAGAAGATGAAGCAGGACGTCGCCTGACGGCGGACGGTCCTGACCGATGTTCGAAGGGCGGGCCGGAAGGCCCGCCCTTCGTCGTTTCGGCTGAGAGCCGCCGCGCTCAATGGCTCATCAGGATCGGCAGTTTGCACGCGCGCAGCAGCGACTGCGTCACGCCGCCGAGAAGCCACTCGCGCAGGCGAGAGTGCTTGTAGGCGCCGCAGACGATGAGATCGGCCGCGAAGCCGGTAGCCGCCTGGCGGATTTCGCTGGCGACGTCCGCCTCGCCGAGCGCGACGTTGCGCACGCTCACCTTGATGCCGTGCCGCGCCAGATGCGGGGCGAGGTCGGTGCCGGGAAGCCGTCCGGCGAGATCCTTCTCGCCGGTGACGGTGACGATCTCGACCTCCTCCGCCTCCTTGAGGAAGGGCAGCGCATCGGCGACGGCGCGCGCCGCGGAGGCGCCGCCGTCCCAGGCGATCACGATGCGCCGGGCGGCGTAGCGCTCGCTGCCGGGCGGCACGATCAGGACCGGGCGGCCACTGTCGAACAGGGCCGCCTCGATCAGCCCGCGGTCGCGCTGGACCGGATCGGTCTCCATGTCCAGTACGGTGACGTCGTGCACGCGGGCATGGGCGAGCAGCCGGTCGCAGAGGCTGGCGAAGACGAGGGACGGGGTCTCCACTGTGCAGACGACGCCGGCGAGATCGGCCCGGCCCTTGGACTGTTCGGCGAAGGCCTCGGCCAGCTCCGCGATGCGGCGGTTCTCATGGGCGATGAGCTCGGCGCCGAAGGCACCGACCAGCGATCCCGGCACCGCATAGCGCATCGAGGCGGCTTCCAGGGTGAGATGGGCGTCGGCCGCCTGCGAGAGCGAGATCGCATAGGCAACGGCTGAGCTGTGGTTGCCGCGTCCATCCTCGGTGAAACCGACGAGAACGCTCTTGATCGAGAGGGGCATGGCGATCCTCCAAGGGGTTGCTGTTGCCGACAGCTTGCCCGAATGCGCGGCCGACCCCTTGCGCTGGATCAATCCTTCGCGCTCCGATTGGTGGAACAGTGCCGTTGTCGGCGATCGACGGAGGAACGGCACCATGCTTCAGCGCATCTCGCTTCATCTGGGGCGCAACCCGGCGCAGCCCGAAGGCAGCAGCCGCGACGGCTACGAGATCACCGCCCCGCTCAATGCCGAGGGCAGGCTCGTCGCGCAGGAATGGCAGGCGTCCCGCGACAAATGCCGCGTGCGGCGCTTTCGCCCCGGCGAGCCCGACCGCCATGGCTGGCTCGTGCACCGGCCCGGCGGCGAAGGCGGGGCGAACTGGGGCATCGATTACGACGATGCCTCGAGCGAGGATGACGAGTTCGGCTACAAGCTGGACCGGCATCGCTTCCAGATCGGGGAGTATGTCTCGATCCGCGAGCAGGACGGCGATTTCCTGCCCTACAGGGTCGTCACCATCAGGCCCGCCGGGGTGTCGGCAGCCGTTGACGCCTCCTGAAGCCCGCGCGACGGAGACCGAAAGCCATGTCGACCCTCACGATGACCGCCCAGCCCCTGGGCATTGGCACGCTGCTCGTGCCGGTGCATCTCGGGGCCGGGTGCGAACACACGATCCACTTCGCGGCCAGGCTGGCGAAGTCTCTTTCCTGTCGCCTGATCGGTCTCGGTGCCGACCAGATTGAACTGCCCTATTACGGGGACAGCGCGGGCATGGTCGATGCCGTGGTGGTGGAGAACGGCCGCGCGGTCCTGCTCGAGGATCTGGCCAAGGCGGAGGCGCTCTTCCGCAGCGCGGCCGACGGCGTCGCGCTCGAATGGCGCAGCGCGATCGAGCAGACCCGCCAGTTCCTCCTGACCCAGTCGCGCGCGGCCGATCTCGTCGTCCTCGGGCGTCAGGGACCGGGTGACCCGGCGCTGGGGCGGATGGGCATCGCACCCGGCGACATCGTCATGGAACTGGGGCGGCCGATCCTGGTCGTTCCGCCCGGAATCGACGCCCTCGCGGCGCGCAGCGTGGTGGTGGCCTGGAAGGATACGCGCGAATCGCGTCGCGCCCTGCAGGATGCGCTGCCCTTCCTGGTCCGGGCGGAGATGGTCTGCGTACTCTCCGTCGGCACCGATCAGGATGACGCCGCCGCCCAGGATGTCTGCAGCTATCTCGCGAAATATGGCATCGCCGCCCGCCCGGTGCTGCGGCCGAAGGGCGGGGGCTCGATCGTCGGGGAGATCACGGATCTGGTCCGGCATCAGGGTGCGGATCTGATCGTGGCGGGAGCTTATGGCCATAGCCGCCTGCGCGAATGGATCTTCGGCGGCGTCACTCAGGAACTCATTCAGGCCACACCGGTCTGCTGCCTGATGTCCCACTGAGCCGACCGCCTTGCGTCTGGCGCAGCGGCACAGGCCACAGGCGGCCTTGCGACGGCAACCTGGCTCTGGTCCTCTGGGCTGTCCCCGATCAGGAGAGCCCCATGCAGTTCCGCAATCTCGGCCGTTCCGGCCTGCGCGTCTCTCTCGTCGGCCTCGGCTGCAACAATTTCGGCGGCCGTATCGACGACGAGGCCACGCGCAAGGTGGTCAATGCCGCGATCGAGCACGGCATCACCCTGTTCGACACCGCCGACATCTATGGCGAGAAAGCGGGCTCCGAGCGTGTGCTCGGCGAGGTGCTGGGCGCGCGTCGCAAGGACATCGTCCTGGCCTCGAAGTTCGGCATGAAGATGTTTCATGGCGGCCAGGGCGGCTCGCGCCGCTACATCATGAGCGCCGTCGAGGAGTCCCTGACGCGGTTGAAGACGGATTGGATCGATCTCTACCAATTCCACACGCCCGACCCGCTCACCCCGATCGACGAGACGCTGCGCGCCCTCGAGGATCTCGTGACACAAGGCAAGGTCCGCTACACCGGCTGCTCCAACATGCCGGCCTGGCAGGTCGCGGATGCGCAATGGACGGCGCGCGATCTGCGCCTGCCCGGCTTCGCCTCGGCGCAGGACGAATACAGCCTGCTCAAGCGCGGCGCCGAGAAGGACCTGATCCCGGCGCTCAAGCATTACGGCATGGGCCTGCTGCCCTATTTCCCGCTCGCCAACGGCGCGCTGACTGGCAAGTACAAGCGCAACGCCCCGATGCCCGACGGCGCGCGCCTGACCAAGCTGCCCGAGCGTGCCGGCCAGATCTTCAGCGATGCCAACTGGGCCAGGATCGAGGCGCTGACCGACTTCTGCGAGGCGCGCGGCAGGACACCGGTCGAGCTCGCCTTCTCCTGGCTCGCCGCCCAGCCGGTCGTCTCCAGCGTCATCGCCGGCGCCACCCGGCCGGAGCAGATCGCCGCCAATGTGAAAGCGGCCGACTGGACACTGACGGCGGATGAGCTCGCCGAGATCGACCGCATCACGGTCTAGGTTTCGTCGGAACCACACCGTCATCCCGGACAAGCTGCGCAGCAGCGCCGCTCCGGGATCCATCCTAGAGATCCGGAGCCCTCCGATGGATCCCGGGGCAAGCCCGGGATGACGTCGTGGTTTCCGGAAAACGCGAGTGCTCTACCGGAACGGCGGCTCGTCGAAGCTGCGCAGCTTGCGCGAATGGATCGTCGAGCCGGCCTTCTTGAGCTTCTCGAGCGCCGCCAGCCCGATGCGCAGATGCTCGCCGACGGCGCGCTCATAGAAGGCGTTGGCCGCTCCCGGCAGCTTGATCTCGCCATGCAGCGGCTTGTCGGAGACGCACAGAAGCGTGCCATAGGGCACCCGTAAGCGGTAGCCCTGGGCCGCGATCGTGCCCGATTCCATGTCGACCGCGATGGCGCGCGACAGGTTGATCCGGCGCCGTTCCTTGGTCCAGCGCAGCTCCCAGTTGCGGTCGTCCTGCGTCACCACGGTCCCGGTGCGCAGCCGGTTCTTGAGCTGGTCGCCCTTCTCGCCGGTGACTTCGGCCGCCGCCTCCTGCAGCGCGACCTGAACCTCGGCCAGCGCCGGCACGGGCACGTCGGGCGGCACCAGCTCGTCGAGGATGCCGTCCTGTCGCAGATAGGCATGGGCGAGAACGTAGTCGCCGATGATCTGTGTCTGGCGCAGGCCCCCGCAATGGCCGACCATCAG
>NZ_JAUXYO010000278.1 GCF_030694325.1 Allobosea sp.
TCGTCCTGCACGAACTCGACCGCCTCGCCGGCGAAGGCCTGCAGCACCAGCGCCTCGGCCTGCGGACGCGGCAGGCCGCGCGCCATCAGGTAGAAGAGCTGCTCGCCGTCGATCTGGGCGACGGTCGCACCATGGCCGCAGACGACGTCGTCGGCGAAGATCTCGAGTTCGGGCTTGTTGAACATGGTCGCGCCGTCGTTCAGCAAGAGCGCGTTGCTCTTCATGTTGCCGTCGGTCTTCTGGGCGTGCTGGCGCACGACGACCTTGCCCTGGAAGACGCCGGTGGCCTCGCCGCCGATGATCGACTTGAACATCTCGCGGCTGGTGCCGTGCGGCACCTCATGATCCATCACCAGGGTCACGTCGGAATGCTCGCTGCCGCCGAGCAGGTTCACCCCGCGCAGGCCGATCTCGGTGTGCTCGCCGGCATAGCGGACGAAATGCTGCTGGCGCAGCGTGCCGGCATTGCAGACCAGCGCGAAGGAGTCGAACTTCGCCTGAGCGCCGACGGTCGCGAGCAGGCTCTGGACCTGCACGGTCGCAGGAGCATGGCGCGTGATCATGCGAACATGCTGGACGTCGCTCTCGTCGCCGGTCTCGAAGACGATGGCGCCGTTGATCTGCGAGGCAGCACCACCAACGCTCTCGCCGATCTCGACGATCGTCGCCTTGGCGCCGGCACCCGCCAGCACGACCGAGCGGTGGAAGATCGCGCGCTCGTCCTCGCCCGAGGCGAGGGAGAGGATGGTCAGCGGCTGGGCCAGCTCCGTGCCGGCTTCGATCTCGACGAAGACGCCGTCGCGCATCAAGGCAGTGTTGAGCATCAACCCGGCATCGGTCGTGGCGACGCCGGGCCCGGTGAGAATGCGGGCGAGATCGTCTCGGCCAGAGACCAAAGCGTCGGCCAGGCTGTGGACGATGAGACCCTCGGGCAGGCCCTCCAGCGTCGACAGCTCCGGCACGAAGACGCCGTCGACCAGGACCAGCCGGACGCCGCCGGCGGGCAACGCCGCGACGCGGGCGCGCACCGCCGTGCTGATCGTCGCGCTCTCGGCCAGCGGCCGTGCCTCACGCAGCAGGCCGCGCAGATCGGTGTAGCGCCAGGTCTCGAGCCGGCGATGCGGCAGGCCGCGGACCTCGAAGCCGGCGAAAGCGTCCTCGCGCAGCTTGCGGACCGGCAGGGCGCCGGGCAGCTCGGCCTTGGCGGCGGCGAACTGGGCGCTCAGCGCCTGCTCGGCCGCTGTCTTCAGCGGGGTGACGACGGACATCAGGCCGCCTCCCCATAGGCCGCATAGCCCGACTTCTCGAGTTCGAGCGCGAGCTCCTTGCCGCCGGTCTTCACGATGCGGCCCTTCGACATGACGTGGACGGTGTCGGGGACGATGTGGTCGAGCAGGCGCTGGTAGTGGGTGATGACGAGGAAGCCGCGGCTCTTGTCGCGCAGCGCGTTGACGCCCTCGGCGACGATGCGCAGCGCGTCGATGTCGAGGCCGGAATCGGTCTCGTCGAGGATGCACATGGAGGGCGAGAGCAGCGCCATCTGCAGGATTTCCATGCGCTTCTTCTCGCCGCCGGAGAAGCCGACATTGAGCGGCCGGCGCAGCATGTCCTTGGCGATGCCGAGCTTGTCGGCGGCGCCGTTAACGGCCTTGATGAAGTCGGGCGTCAGCAGCTCGGCCTCGCCGCGGGCGCGGCGCTGGGCGTTCATCGCCGCCTTCAGGAAGGTCATGGTGGCGACGCCGGGGATCTCCAGCGGGTACTGGAAGGCGAGGAAGATGCCCGCCGCCGCGCGGGCGTCGGCCTCCATCTCCAGCACGTTCTCGCCATTGAGCAGGATCTCGCCGTCGAGGACCTCATAGTCCTCCTTGCCTGCGATGACGTAGCTCAGCGTCGACTTGCCGGAGCCGTTGGGGCCCATGATGGCCGCGACCTCGCCGTCATTCACGGTAAGGTTGAGGCCGTTGAGGATCTGCTTGTCTTCGTCGGCGATCTTGACGACGAGGTTGCGAATTTCGAGCATGGTTTCGTTCTTTCGTGAGCCCTCATCCTGAGGAGCGCGCAGCGCGTCTCGAAGGATGCTTTCAAGTAGCGAACCCAGCATCCTTCGAGACGCCGCCTCTGGCGGCTCCTCAGGATGAGGGCTGGTGAATATCAGCCGACCGAGCCTTCCAGCGAGATGGTGATCAGCTTCTGCGCCTCGACGGCGAACTCCATCGGGAGCTGCTGCAGCACCTCCTTGACGAAGCCGTTGACGATCAGCGCCACCGCCTCCTCCTCGGAGAGGCCGCGCTGCTGGCAGTAGAACATCTGGTCCTCGCCGATCTTCGAGGTGGTGGCCTCGTGCTCGAAGATCGCGGTCGCAGTCTTGGCCTCGATATAGGGGATGGTGTGGGCGCCGCACTGATCGCCGATCAGGAGCGAGTCGCAATTGGTGAAATTGCGCGCGCCGGTCGCCTTGCGGTGGGCCGAGACCATGCCCCGATAGGTCGAGTCGGATTTGCCGGCCGCGATGCCCTTGGCGATGATCTTCGAGGTCGTGTTCTTGCCGAGATGGATCATCTTGGTGCCGGAATCGACCTGCTGGGCGCCGTTCGAGACCGCGATCGAGTAGAACTCGCCGCGCGAGCCATCACCGCGCAGGATGCAGGACGGGTACTTCCAGGTGATCGCCGAACCGGTCTCGACCTGCGTCCAGGAGATCTTGGAGTTCTTGCCCCGGCAGTCGCCGCGCTTGGTGACGAAGTTGTAGATGCCGCCCTTGCCGTCGGCATCGCCCGGATACCAGTTCTGGACGGTCGAGTACTTGATCTCGGCATCGTCGAGCGCGATCAGCTCGACCACCGCGGCATGGAGCTGGTTCTCGTCGCGCTTGGGCGCCGTGCAGCCTTCGAGATAGCTGACATAGGAGCCCTCGTCGGCGATGATCAGCGTGCGCTCGAACTGGCCGGTGTTCTGCTCGTTGATGCGAAAGTAAGTCGACAGCTCCATCGGGCAGCGCACGCCCTTGGGGATGTAGACGAAGGAGCCGTCGGTGAAGACGGCGCAGTTCAGCGTCGCGAAATAGTTGTCGGTTACCGGCACGACGGTGGCGAGGTACTTCTTCACCAGCTCCGGATGCTCGTGGATCGCATCCGAGATCGAGCAGAAGATCACGCCGGCCTGGGCCAGCTCCTTCTTGAAGGTCGTCACCACCGAGACCGAGTCGAACACCGCATCGACCGCGACGCGGTTCTCAGGGGCGACGCCGGCCAGGATCTCCTGCTCGCTGAGCGGGATGCCGAGCTTCTTGTAGGTCTCCAGGATCGCGGGATCGACCTCGTCGAGCGACTGCGGGGCCGGGCCCTTGGGGGCGGCGTAGTAGTAGATGTCCTGGTAGTTGATCGGCGGGTACTGCACGCGCGACCAGGCCGGCTCGGTCATCGTCTTCCAGCGGCGGAAGGCGTCCAGCCGCCATTCGAGCATCCATTCCGGCTCGTTCTTGCGCGCGGAGATGTAGCGGACCGTGTCCTCGGTCAGGCCCTTGGCGGGCTTCTCGACCTCGAGTTCGGTGACGAAGCCGTATTTGTATTCGGTCACGTCGATCGACTTGACCTGATCGATGGTCTCCTGGACCGCTGCCATGTCTATGCTCCTGTCGCGGGTTCAAGGCCCGCCGGTTTGGTCTTCGTCGTGCGGAACGCGTCAGGCGGCAGCCCGGGCGCTCCGATCAGGGATCGCGGCCAGCGCCTTCGCATAGGCCGCGAGAAAAAGGTCGATCTCCGCCTCGCAGGTGGTCCATCCGAGCGACGCCCGCAAGGCCCCTGCGCTCATGGCGGGGTCGACCCCCATGGCGGTCAGCACATGGGAGCGCCGGACCTTGCCGGAGGAACAGGCCGAGCCCGAGGACAGCGCGACGCCGGCGAGGTCGAGCTTGATCAGCGTCGTCTCAGCGCTCAGCCCCGGTGTCGCGAAAGCGGAGGTGTTGGGCAGGCGCGGGGCGCCACGGCCGAAGATCGCGCTCTGCGGCGCCAGCGCCAGAAGCCCGGCCTCCAGCCTGTCGCGCAGGGTGGCAAGACGCGGGCCTTCGGTGGCGAGAGCCTGAGCGGCCATGGCAGCGGCAACGCCGAAGCCGACGATGCCCGGCACGTTTTCGGTGCCGGCGCGCCAGCCGCGCTCCTGCCCGCCGCCCCGCAGCGGCTTGTCGGCGAGTTCGAGCGCCCCTGTCCGGAAGACGATGGCACCGACACCCTTCGGCCCGCCGAGCTTGTGGGCCGAGAGGGTGAGCACGTCCATGCCAAGCGACTCGATGTCGACGTCGATCTTGCCGGCCGCCTGGACAGCATCGCTGTGAAGGAGCGCGCCGAAGCGCTTCGCGATCGATGCGATCTCGGCGAGCGGCTGGATCACGCCGGTCTCGTTGTTGGCGAGATGGGCCGAGACCAGCGCCCGTGCGCCCGGACGCTCAACGGCAAAACGCTCCAGTCGCGCCGCGAGCCAAGCCGCGTCGACGATCCCCTCGGCATCGACCGGGATGAATTCGACCGCCTGCGCCGGGAAACGGTGGCCGTCGCGGACGCAAGGATGTTCGGTCGCGCCGTGCAAAAGCAGCGAGGTCGGGATCCGGACGCAGTCACGCCCGCCGTCGCAGTCCATCAGGCCGGGCGACAGCAGGGTGGCATTCGCCTCGGTGCCGCCGCCAGTGAAGACGACGTTGGCGGCCTTGGCGCCGACCAGCCCAGCCACCTGCTCACGCGCATGTTCGACGGCGCTGCGCGCCGCCCTGCCCTCGGCATGGATGGAAGACGGGTTGCCCGCGAGTTCCAGAGCGCGCACCATCGCCTGCACGACCTCGGGCCGGACCGGGGTCGTGGCATTGTGGTCGAGATAGGCGCGCGTCGCGACGGACAAGGTCTCGGATGCTCCTGCTTCACCGGGCCGCCGGCATGAAAGGCTTGAATTCGCACCCCTGCGCCGTGCTATAGCCGCCCGTCCGAACCGGCCCTCGCCGGGAGCGGCGCTGCCTCAAGTGGGAGGGCCGCGCCGATGTTCCCGACTTGTTCACGGCCGTTAGAACCATTCTAAGCCCTGATGTAGGGCGCGAGCGGCGGGGCCGTCAAGGGCGACCGGGCCATTCCGGCGGCTTTCTGCCGCCGCAGGGCCCACCTTTGGAGGCCCGGGCCCAACACAAAGGCGACGAGACGATGCCAGAGGTGATTTTCAACGGCCCGGCCGGACGGATCGAGGGACGCTACCAGCCCGCCAAGAAGCGGGGGGCGCCGCTCGCGATCATCCTGCATCCGCACCCGCAATTCGGCGGGACGATGAACAACCAGATCGTCTACAACCTGTTCTACACCTTCGTGAATCGCGGCTTCTCGGCGCTGCGCTTCAACTTCCGCGGCGTCGGCCGCAGCCAGGGCCACTTCGACCATGGCGCCGGCGAGCTGTCGGATGCCGCCGCCGCCCTCGACTGGATGCAGGCGCTGAACCCCGAGGCGAAGAGCTGCTGGATCACCGGCGTCTCCTTCGGCGCCTGGATCGGCATGCAGCTTTTGATGCGCCGCCCCGAGATCGAGGGCTTCCTCTCGATCGCGGCGATGGCCAACCGCTACGACTTCTCCTTCCTGGCGCCCTGCCCTTCCTCGGGCCTGTTCGTCCACGGCTCCGAGGACCGCGTCGCGCCGGTCAAGGAGGTGATGGCCGTCATCGAGAAGGTGAAGACCCAGAAGGGCATCCAGATCGAGCACACGGTCGTGGAAGGCGCCAACCACTTCTTCGACGGCAAGGTCGACGTGCTGATGAGCCAGGTCGGCGCCTATCTCGACCGCATGGTCGGGCCCGAGATCATCAAGAGCGAGCAGGAAAGCGTCTGAGCGCGACGCCTCTGCCGCGCTCTCCCGTCATTGCGAGCGAAGCGAAGCAATCCAGGCGGCAGCACTCTACGTCTTCCTGGATTGCTTCGTCGGCTGCGCCTTCCCGCAATGACGTGCAGCGCCACCGACATCGCGATCGACCTTCCCACCCGGGACCGAAACCATGACCACCTACAAGTCCGACTTCCTGCGCGTGCTCGACGAGCGCGGCCTGATCCACCAGGTTTCCGATCCGGAGGGCCTCGACGCGCTCTGCCGGCAGGGCGTGCAGACGGCCTATGTCGGCTATGACGCCACCGCGACCTCGATCCATATCGGCAACCTGATCTCGCTGACCATGCTGTACTGGTTCCAGGAGACCGGGCACCGGCCGATCACGCTGATGGGCGGCGGCACCTCGATGGTGGGCGACCCCTCCTTCCGCGACGACCAGCGCAAGCTGCTCACCGTCGAGGAGATCGCGACCAATATCGAGAGCATCAAGCGGGTCTTCGGCCGCATCCTGCGCTATGGCGACGGCCCGACCGACGCGCTGATGGCCAACAATGCCGACTGGCTCCTGAAGCTGAACTATGTCGAGTTCCTGCGCGAGGTCGGCCGGCATTTCTCGGTCAACCGGATGCTCTCCTTCGACTCGGTGAAGCTGCGGCTCGACCGCGAGCAGTCGCTGTCCTTCCTCGAATTCAACTACATGATCATGCAGGGCTACGACTTCGTCGAGCTCAACCGGCGCCATGGCTGCCGGCTGCAGATGGGCGGCTCCGACCAGTGGGGCAACATCATCAACGGCGTCGACCTCTCGCACCGGATGGGCGGGCCGCAGCTCTACTGCGTGACCACGCCGCTCCTGACGACCGCCTCGGGCGCCAAGATGGGCAAGACCGCCAACGGCGCCGTCTGGCTCAACGCCGACGTCTTCAGCCCCTATGATTTCTGGCAGTATTTCCGCAACACCGAGGACGCCGATGTCGGCCGCTTCCTCAAGGTGTTCACGCGCCTGCCGCTCGACGAGATCGCGAAGCTCGCCGCGCTCGGCGGCTCGGAGATCAACGAAGCCAAGAAGATCCTGGCGACCGAGATCACCGCCATCGTCCATGGGCGGGAGGCGGCCGAGGCCGCTGCCGAGACGGCGCGCAAGACCTTCGAGCAGGGCGAGACGGCCGCCGACCTGCCGAGCGTCGCCATCCCGCGGGCGGAGCTGGAGCCGGGGCTCGGCGTGCTGACCGCCTTCGTCAAGGCCGGGCTCGTGCCCTCGACCGGCGAGGCCAGGCGTCAGGTCAAGGCCGGTGGCCTGCGGGTCAACGACACGCTCGTCACCGATGAGCGCGCCACGCTCGGGCCGGCCGATCTGGCCGAGGGCGCGATCAAGCTCTCCTTCGGCAAGAAGAAGCACATCCTGCTGCGCGCGGAATAGCCGGGCTCAGCGCAACGGTGGCGGATTCGGCTGGATCGGCTGCTGGGCCGGCGCGCCGCCGAGGGGATCGACGAAGCGGCGCAGAATGCCGGGCGCGATGGCGGACAGCGGGTTGATCGTCATGGTCGGGGCACTCGCCGCCCCGGCGATGCGGAAATTGACCGCGAAGAGCCCGCCATACTGGCTGCCGCCGCCGAGCAGCGCGCCGACGACCGGCACCTGGGCGAAGGCGTTGTTGAAGGCGTAGCCTGGCACGAAGGTGCCGCCGATATCGACGCGGTCGCGTGCGTAATCGACATTGCCCTGCAGCGTGAAGCCGACCTGCTGGCCCCAGATCACCATGTCGGAGACGTCGAGGCGGCTGGCGGAGCGCGTGAACTCCGCCCGCAGCTTGATGAAGGCCACCTCGCTGACATTGATCGGCAGGGGCGGTGCGGCATTGTCGGCGCGGTCGCCGGCAACCCCCTGGCCCGCCTGCCCGCCGACGACGCGGCGCAGAGCCGGCTCGTCGCGCACGACGAAATTGCGGAAAAGCAGTTCGCCGCTCTGGCGCGTTTCGCCGGGGCCGAGATTGAGGATCAGGTCGCCGCCATGGGCGCGGCGGTAGAGATCGACGAAGCGCAGCAGCGCGCCGCCATTCTCGGACTGAACCACGAGGCCACCGGCCGGCTCACCGATCTTCGAGCTCTGCCGCGCCGCGACCTCGGCCCGGCCGATCCGGCCCTGGAACGCAACCGTCCGCAGATCGCCGCTACGCTTCTGCAGCTTCAGCGTGGCGTTGGTGATCGCCTCGTTGTTGAAGCCGGTGAGGATCGGCACGTCGAGATCGAGGTCGAGATCGCCGCTCTTGCCGGGCTTGCCGGTGCGCGCCGCCGGGCCCGAGGCACTCTGGAGGTCACGGATGAAAGGACGCGCATCGGCCACGGCGCCGCGGACGACCAGTCGCATCAGGCTGCCCTCGCGCCGGGCCTCGACCTTGAGGTTGTCGCCGGCGGACAGACGGACCTGCGACAGGCTGGCGGCGTCGAAGGCATTCTGCCGGTTGAGTTCGACCTTGCCGCGGATCAGGACGGGATTCGCCTCGAAGACGAGGTCGTCGAGGTCGGGACCATCGGCATCGGCGAGATAGAGGAAGGACAGTTTCGCGGCCCGTCCGGCCGGCTTGCTCAGCCCCGGGATGACGCCGTCGAGCGCAGCCTTGGTCAGATCGGCCTCCACGCGCGGCGTCGCGGCGACGCCCTTGCCGAGAGCCTTGGTGACCCGTACCGCAACAGGCCCGTTGATCCCCGCTTCGGGCCCGAGGCCGCGCTTCTGACGGGCTGCGTTGTCGAGCGTCAGCGCCAGCGTCGCCTCGCCCCTGCCCTTGGGATCCTGCCGGATCTCGACCTGCGCCCGGTCCCCGCCCACGCGCGCGTCCCCTTTGACGGCGAGGCCCGCCTTGTCGAACTGGACCGACAGCGTGCCGCCTTCCAGCTTCTCGGTGCCCAGCAGCGTGTCGGAGGCGACACCCGACAGCGTCCCCGCACTGGTGATCGCGATCTCGCCCGGGCGCGGATCGTCGACGAGCGTGAGCGCGACCACGCTCCTGAGATCCGAGGTCCCGCGCAGGCTGGCCGGGTCGATGTCGCCGGGCGCGAAATCCTTCAGGGCGGGAAAGGCGAAGAGGGCGGCGAGGGCCTCCATCGATCCGGTGGTCCGGAAGGCCGCACGAGCCCGGGCCCTCGGCATCCAGGTCTCGGGGATCTCGAAGCTGCCTTCGCTCATCTGCAACTGGCGGCCATTGCCGAGCTCGGCCGTCGCCGAGTCGATCGCGAGCCTGACGGTCCGTCCCGTGGCCCGGCCGCTGACCCGGCCGTCGACGAGGGGCGGCAGGCCGGGGCCGGGCTCGAACCGGACCTGCGAGGCATCGACCGTGACGGTCAGCGCCTGGTCGGGGATGCCGGCTCCCTGCAGCAGCCGGGCGTGATCCTCCGGCGGCAGGTCCATCTCGACCCGCAGCGAGGCGAGCCGCCCACTGATGAACTGGCGCGACAGGGTGGTGTGGACCTCCGGCGAGGTCCAGCGGGGCCAGAGCGCCAGCGCCGCGCGCGGATCGGATTCGGTCGCCAGGATCGAGAAGCGCTGCAGGGGCGACGGCCCGACCTGCTGGACCAGCCCCGAGCCCTGGGCCTGGATCGCCGGTCCCTGGACCGACATGGATTCGATCCGCACCTCGTTCTGGCGCGGGTCGATGCGCAGATCGGCGCGGGCGGCGTCGATGGCGACGGGCGGATCACTGTCGACGCCGGCGAGTTGGCCCTTGGCTTCGAGCGCGGCGCGCCAGGCACCGTCTTCGGCGCGGATGCTGCCATGCGCCTCGAGTTGCGTCGGCCCGGCGGAGAGCGCCATCGAGCGGATCTCGATGGTCGAGAAATCGCCGCTGCTGGCCACCTCGAAATGCGCGGCATCGACCTTGATCGGCGGCATCGGCCCGTCGGGAAACCGGATCACGCCCGGGAGGACGTCGAGGCGCGCATCGATGGACCGGCGCCCGTCGGACGTCTGGACGAGGCTGGCCTTGCCGCGCAGGGGCAGGCCCTCGAGCGTCACGCCGCCCGTGCCGAGCGCCAGCGCGACGACCTCGGCGGGCTCGAAGCGCATGATATCGAGATCGGCGCGCTGCGTTCCGTCCGGCTGGCTGGTCAGGTCGATCGCCAGTTCCTTCCAGCGCTGGCCGGTGCGGCCCTTGACCGTCAGGCGCGTGCCGCGGTTCTCCGTCCGCATCAGGCGGATCTCGACATCCTCGAATCCGGCCTTCTGGCGTCCCTCGGGATCGACCAGCGCGAGGCGCGCGCCATTGATGCCCGCCGTCTCCAACGCGCCGAGCAGGCCGTCTCCCTGGGCGAGGGTCGTGACGGCCGCGATGATGCCGGTGAAGGCGTTCCACTGCGTCGTGTCGGGCAGGCTCGCCGGCGGCGCCGGCTCGGCCGGCGCGGAATCCGCACTGACGATCAGCGCGCCGTCCCTGTTGACGCCGAGGCGGACATTGACGCCCCGCAGATCGACCGAGGTCAGCCGGATGTCGCCGCGCAGCAGCGCCAGCGGCTCATAGCCGAGGATGGCTTCGGGCGCCCGGATCGCCGCGCCGCTCTTGTGGCGGAAGGAGACCTGCCGGACCCGTAATTGCGAGCGCCCGTCGGTGCGGCTCAGTTCGGCGCTCGCCGCCTCGACCGTCCAGTCCTTGCCCAGCCGCTCCTCGATCGCCCCGGCGATGCGCCCTTCGAGCCCCGACAGCGGCACGAGGCCCGTGACGAGAAGTGTCGCAGCGGCGCCGGCGAGCGTCAGCAGCGCGACGACGACGGCCACCGCGATCGTCAGCAGCCCGGCCTTGGCGCGCCGCTTGACCTCGGCGACGTCGCAATCGGCCCCGGCCTGCGCCGCGGCCGCTGCCGAATCGCCCGTCGGCCTGTTCGCGTCCTGGTCCAGCAAGGTCTGTTCGATCCTCTCGGGCGGATGATCCGCCGCGGCTTCCCTGTCGTAGGCGCGTCAGGCCGGCTGAATCGACCCTGCCCGTCGATGCCGCCGGGCGAAGCGATTCGGCAAGACGCACCATTTCCCCGCGCCTTGCCGCACCCTATCATGGCGGGCGGACATGGGTTGCGCCATGCCCCGCGAAGGCGACGAAAGGAAGGCGGTTCGATGGCTCTCAACGAAGGTGACCTGGCCCCGGCGTTCACGCTCATGCGGGACGGGGGCGGCATGGTGTCGCTGGCCGACTTCAAGGGGCAAAAGCTCGTGCTGTATGCCTACCCCAAGGATGACACGCCGGGCTGCACGCAGGAAGCGATCGCCTTCAACGGTCTGCGGGCCGCCTTCGCCGCCGCCGGCTCCCAGATCCTCGGCATTTCGCCCGATCCGGTGAAGAGCCACGACAAGTTCAAGGCCAAGCACAAGCTCGACTTCGCGCTCGTCGCCGACGAGGCCCAGCAGGCGCTGCAGGCCTATGGAATCTGGGTCGAGAAGAGCATGTACGGCCGGAGCTATATGGGCGTCGAACGCACGACCTTCCTGATCGACGCGGAAGGCAGGATCGCGCGGATCTGGCGGAAGGTGAAAGTGGCGGGCCATGCCGAGGAGGTTCTCGCCGCCGCACAGGTGTTATGACGGCACTCGGCCCCGATTTGCGAAAGATTAACCTTAACGGGGTCTGATGGCGGTATCGGCAGCGTCACTTTCCGGTCCCGCGTAAATGTCCCATTCCGCTTCGTCAGCTCCCGTTCTTCCCGTCTCCGGGCTCGTCACCCAGAAGACCTATACGATCCGGCGCTCGACGGTTCTCCTGGGACTGGCCTGGCTCGGGATGACCACGGCGGGCTGCGGGCTCTCGGGCTGGTACGTACTGAGCAAGGACGATCTCGCGGCCCGCCTGATCGCCCGCGAGACGACGCGGCAATACGCCTATGAGGACCGGATCGCCACGCTGCGGGCCGATGTCGACCGGCTCGCCAGCCGGGCCCTGCTCGACCAGGACGGGGTCGAGGCGCGGGTCGATGAACTGGCGACCCGGCAGGCGGAGCTGGAATCGCGTCATTCGCTCGTGGCAGCCCTCGCCGACACGCTTCAGGCCGGCGGGATCGTCGGCGCGAGCAAGGCGCCGCTGCGGCCCCGCCTGGTGAAGCCCGAGGAGCCGATCCGCGCGTCGGGCGTGACCAGCTTCGCGCCGATCATGCCGACGAAGCCGACGCCGGCGCCCGACTCGCCGGGCCTGCGTGGCGCGGGCGACACACAGAATGCGCCCTGGCGCTCCGGCATGGCCGAGCCGCAGCCGCCGGCGCAGCGGGTCGAGACCGCGCTGACCCGGCTCGACCGGGCTCTTGCCAACACGGCCGGCGCGCAGATCGCGGCGCTGCGCGACATGGATGAAACGCTGCGGGATTCGCAGAAGCGTCTGCGCGGCGCCCTCTCGGAGACGGGCCTCGACACCGACCGGCTCGCCGCCCAGGGCAGCGTCGCCGGCGGCGTCGGCGGCCCGTTCGTGCCGCTTAAGATCGATCCCTCGGCCGGCCCCTTCGAGGCCACGCTGAGTGCGCTGCAGCCGCGCATCGCCGCCGTCATGCGCCTGCGCAGCCTCGCCGAACAGCTGCCACTCGCCAAACCGATGACCGGAGAGGCCGATTTCTCGTCGAATTTCGGCTACCGCGTCGATCCCTTCACCCGCGGCCCCGCGATGCATACCGGCGTCGATTTCCGCGCCGAGACGGGCTCTCCGATCCGCGCGACGGCGCCCGGCAAGGTCATCGCGGCCGAATACTCCGGCGGCTACGGCAACATGGTCGAGATCGAGCACGCCAACGGCATCACCACCCGCTACGCCCACATGTCGGCGATCCTAGCATCGGTCGGGCAGAGCGTGACGACCGGCACCGTGATCGGCCGTGTCGGCAGCACCGGGCGCTCGACCGGGCCACATCTGCACTACGAGACCCGCATCGATGACGAGCCGGTCGACCCGACGCGCTTCCTGCGCGCAGGCGGCAAGCTCGCCGGCCTGCGCTGAGGCCCGGTACGCGCGGGTTTTCCGCGGGTTTCCGACGGCAGAGCGCCCCTCTCCCTTGCAAGGTGCCGCCCGCTTGCCTATCGCTCGCGCGAACGGAAGCGAGGCGATACCCCCATGAGCAAGCCCGGCGCGAACGGACTGACCTATGCGCAGGCCGGTGTCGACATCGACGCCGGCAACGCGATGGTCGACGCCATCAAGCCCCTCGTGCGGGCGACGCGCCGGCCGGGCGC
>NZ_JAUXYO010000287.1 GCF_030694325.1 Allobosea sp.
CGGCGATCAGCTCGGTCGGGAAGTCGAAGAGCTTGGGCAATCCGTCCCAGAAGCCGCCGGCATTGCGCTCGTCGGCGAGGCTGAAGCCCGAGATCAGCAGCAGGGCGAGGATGGCGAACAGCAGGCCAGAATAGAGCCGCCGCTGCTGCACGTCGCGCAGATATGACGTGCGAAGGTCCGGGGGCCGGTTGCGGGGCGGACCGCCATAAGCGACTTCAGGCATTTGTGACGGTTCCCGGATGCGCCATGACGGCCGGACCCCTGGCAGGGCCCGGCCGGCTGGACTGTCTAGTCTTAGTTTTCCTGCGACTTCCGCAGGTCGATCATGGTCTGGTAGGCGTCGTGGGTGATCGGCGCGAAGCCGGCGGTCTCACCAGCGGCCATGTTGTAGGCGCACTGCTGGTCCTTGGCATGCAGACCCGAGAGGAACTCGACCATCTTGGTCTTGACCTCTGCGGGGAGGGCGCGGCGCAGCACGATCGGGCCTTCCGGGATCGGCTTCGACTTCCAGATCTCGACCAGGTCGTTCATGTCGACGAGGCCCGAGTCCACGGCCTTGCGCAGGGCACCCGAGTTGTAGCCATCGGCCCAGTCGCCCTGGCCATCGGCCCAGGTGACGCCAGCGTCGACATCGCCGTTGGCGACGGCGACGATGGTCTGCTCGTGGCCGCCGGTGAAGCGGACTTCACCGAAATAGGCGCCGTTTTCCATGCTGGCGCCGGTTTCCATGGGGATTTCCACCGACGGGATCAGGTAGCCGGAAGTCGAGTTCGGATCGCCGAAGCCGAAGACCTTGCCCTTCATGTCGGCCAGCGACTTGATGCCCGAATCGGCACGCGCGATGCCGATCGAGTGGTAGGCGAACGAGCCGTCGAGGTTGGTCTTGACCAGCACGACGTCAACGGCCTCGGGATCGGTGAGGTAGGTCTTGGCATAGGCGGAAGCGCCGAGCCAGGCCATGTCGATGGTGCCGCCGAGCAGGCCCTGGATCACGCCGTCATAGTCGGCGGGCGTGAAGATCTTCGTCGGTACGCCGAGCAGTTCCTCGGTGTAGGCGCGGACGCACTCGTTCGAGGTCAGGCGGTCCTGGGCGTTCTCGCCGCCGAGGATGCAGATGCGGAATTCGGTGATGTCCTGGGCGAAGGCCGGCGAGACGGCGGGCGCGACCAGCGTGGACGCGAGCAGCAGGGCTGCAACAAGCTTCTTCATTGGGTTTCTCCGGTAGAGCAGTTCGCCCCGGCGACGCGCCGGGGATTGGGGTCAGACGGCGACCGCAGCCTCGGCGGCGATGACGCCGCGCGGCCGGTTCAGCGTCTCGATGCTGGTGGAGGTGGCTTCCTCCGAAAAATCGGCGTCGGCACCGTAGATGTCACGCGCCACGTCGGTGGTCAGTCTATCGGCGGTGCCGTCGAACACGACACGGCCGCCGCGCATGCCGATGACGCGGTCGCAGTAGCGCCGGGCGGTATCGAGGGTGTGGAGGTTGCAGATGACCAGCCGGCCATCCTCGTCGTGGATGCGCCTGAGCGTATCCATGACCACCTGGGCGTTCATCGGATCGAGCGAGGCGATCGGCTCGTCGGCGAGGATGATCTGCGGGTCCTGCATCAGGGCGCGGGCAATGCCGACGCGCTGCTGCTGGCCGCCGGAGAGCGCCTCGGCGCGCTTGGGGCCGTGCTCGGCAATATCCAGGCGCTCGAGGATATCGATGGCGCGCAGGATGTCCTCGCGCGGGAAGAGGTTGAGCATGGTCTGCAGCGTGCCGCGCTGGTTCAGCCGGCCGAGCATCACGTTGGTGATGACGTCGAGGCGCGGCACGAGGTTGAACTGCTGGAAGATCATGGCGCAGTCGCGCTGCCAGTCGCGCAGGGCCTTGCCCTTGAGCGACGACACCTCGATACCGGAGAAGGCGATCCGGCCTTCGCTGACGTCGGTCAGCCGGTTGATCATGCGCAGCAGGGTGGACTTGCCGGCGCCCGAGCGGCCGATGATCCCGACCATCTGCCCTTTGGCAAACTCGAGGGAGACATTGTCGACAGCCGTCTTGACGCCAAATCGTCGCGTCACCCCGTTGAGCTTCAGCATCCCGACGACCCCGCCTGTTGCAACGGGACCGACTCCTATGGCCGTCACGCTACGGCCGGATGAAGGTTCGATGACGGGTTTGCGACAGTGCAAAAAGCTTGGGCTCGGAGGCGGAAACGGACGCAGTTCCAGCGGGTTAGGAGGGTTGGTTCGGAGCTATTCGTACTTCTCGAGGAAGGCTTCGATCGGCAGAGCGCGGAAATCGGGCAGCGCAACGTGCAGTTTTTCGTGGCTCCAGTCCCACCAGCCGAGCGCCAGCAGCCGGTCGGCGATGGGGGCTTCGAAGCGCTGCCGGATGGGCTTGGCGGGCACGCCGACCGCGATGGCGAAGTCGGCAACGTCCCTGGTGACCACGGCGTTCGAGCCGATGATGGCGCCATGGCCGACCGTGACGCCCGGCATGATCACAGCGCCGTGGCCGATCCAGGTGTCGTGGCCGATCTCGATGGCCTGCTCGGCGCGCCAGTCGAAGAACGCCTGGTCGTCGGCCTCGCCCTCGAAGTACCAGGCGGAGCGGTAGGTGAAGTGGTGCAGCGAGGCGCGTTGCATCGGGTGCTTGCTCGCATAGATGCGGACATGCGCGGCGATGTTGGCGAACTTGCCGATCGTGGCGTAGGCGATCTGGGTGCTGCCGACGCAGTAGGAGTAGTCGCCCATGGTGGTGTGGGCGATGTGGCAGCCCTCGCCGACCTCGGTGTAGCGGCCGAGGACGGAGTCCTTCACCCGCGCCGTGGGGTGGATGAACGGGGTGTCCGACAGTCGGGTCATGCAGCCCTCCTTGGCGCAAATGCGGTCACGTCGACGATGCGGTCGGCCACCTGGGAGCGGACGTCCTCGTCGTGGAAAATGCCGAGCAGCGCGGTGCCCGCTGCTTTCTTCTCGGCGATCATTTCGACGACGACGGCGCGGTTGGTGGCATCGAGCGAGGCGGTGGGCTCATCGAGCAGCAGCACCGGATGGTCGGTGATGAAGCCGCGCGCGATGTTCACGCGCTGCTGCTCGCCGCCCGAGAATGTGGCCGGGGGTAGCGACCACAGGCGTTCGGGCAGGTTGAGCCGGGCGAGGAGGGTGCGGGCGCGTTCGGTCGCCTCGTCACGGTCGGTGCCGCGGCTGACCAGCGGTTCGGCCACGACGTCGAGCGTGGTGACACGGGGGACGGTGCGGAGGAACTGGCTGACATAGCCGATGGTGTCGCGCCGCAGCTCCAGCACGGTGCGGGGGCTGGCAGTGGCCAGATCGACGGGTTGGCCGTGGTGGATCAGGCTGATCGAACCCTGGTCGACGCCATAATTGCCATAGACCATCTTCAGCAGGCTCGACTTGCCGGCGCCCGACGGGCCGCCGAGCACGACGCATTCGCCGGCACTGACCTCGAAGGCGACGCCCGACACGACGGGAAGGATGATCCCATCGCGCAGGTGCATGGTGAAGGATTTCGCGACATCGCGGACAGTGAGGAGGGCGGTCATCATCACACCTGCAGGATCGAGCTGACGAGGAGCTGGGTGTAGGGTTCGCGCGGGTCGTCGAGCACGCGGTCGGTGAGACCGGCCTCGATGACGTGGCCGTCCTTCATCACCATCATGCGGTGGCTGAGCAGGCGTGCCACGGCGAGGTCGTGGGTGACGAGGTTGCGGGCGATCTGCAGGCGCTGCCGCATGCCGCCCGAAAAGCTGCGCGGCTCGTCGTCGATGCGGTCCTCGGCGATCTCGACACGGCCCAGCCACTCGATGGCGGTCGACCGGATGTTGCCGTAGTGCCGGTTGCCGACGGCCATCATGCGCTCGCCGACATTGGCGCCGGCGGAGACGGTCATGCGCAGGCCATCGGCCGGATTCTGGTGCACGACGCCCCAGTCGGTGCGCATCAGGAAGCGGCGTTCGGCCTCACTGAGGTCGTAGAGGTTGCGCCAGCGCTCGTCGCGCATGCGGTATTCGGCGACGCCGGAGCTCGGCTCGAGGCGGGTCGAGAGGATGTTGAGCAGCGTGGTCTTGCCCGAGCCGGACTCGCCGACGATGGCGAGGACTTCGCCCGGCCAGAGCTCGAAGGAGACGTCGGCGCAGCCGAGACGGCTGCCGTAGTACTTGGCGAGGTTGTGGACGCGGAGGAGGGGTTCGGTGCTCATTCCGCAGCCTCCAGGGCGTGGCCAGCGAGCGTGCCACGGTGGCCGTGGGCGCGGCGGTCCTCGCAGTTGTCGGTGTCCGAACAGACGAACATGTGCCCGCCATGGTCGTCGAGGATCACCTCGTCGAGGTAGACGCCCTCGGCGCCGCACAGTGCACAGGGGTCCTCGAAGTGCTGGATCTCGAAGGGTTGGTCCTCGAAATCGAGGCTCACCACCTCGGTATAGGGCGGCACGGCGTAGATGCGCTTTTCGCGGCCGGCGCCGAACAGCTGCAGCGCCTCGCTCATATGCATCTTTGGGTTGTCGAACTTCGGCGTCGGCGAGGGATCCATGACGTAGCGGCCCTCCACCTTCACCGGGTAGGCGTAAGTGGTGGCGATGCGGCCGTGCCTGGCGATGTCCTCGTAGAGTTTCACATGCATCAGCCCGTATTCCTCGAGCGCGTGCATCTTGCGCGTCTCGGTCTCGCGCGGCTCGAGGAAGCGCAGGGGTTCGGGGATCGGCACCTGGTAGACCAGCACCTGGCCCTCGGTCAGCTTGGCTTCCGGGATGCGGTGGCGGGTCTGGATGATGGTGGCTTCGGCCGTGTGCGTGGTGGTCGCGACCTCCGCCACCTTGGCGAAGAAGGCGCGGATCGAGACGGCATTCGTCGTGTCGTCGGCGCCCTGGTCGATGACCTTCAGCGTGTCGGCGGGCCCGATGATCGCCGCGGTGACCTGGATTCCGCCGGTCCCCCAGCCGCGGGCGAGGGGCATCTCGCGCGAGCCGAACGGGACCTGGTAGCCCGGCACGGCCACGGCCTTGAGGAGGGCACGGCGGATCATCCGCTTCGTCTGCTCGTCGAGATAGGCGTAGTTGTAGGCGGGGTTGGTATCCCTCCCACCCTCATCCTGAGGAGAAGCCGTAGGCTTCGTCTCGGAGGAGGTGTCCGTGCGCGCTGGAGCATCCTACGAGACGGCCCTGCGGGCCTCCTCAGGATGAGGGTTGAGGTTGGATTGATGGGCGTTCATTCCGCGGCCTCCGGCAGCGTCTCGGGTTCGGCTGCAAGGCGCGCCTCGCGCTCGCGGCGGATGCGGCGGATCAGTTCGAGCTCGCCCTGGAAATCGACATAATGCGGCAGCTTCAGATGCTCGACGAAGCCGGCCGCCTCGACATTGTCGGAGTGGTAGAGGACGAACTCGTCCTGCTGGGCCGGGTACTCGGCGGCCTCGCCGAATTCGCGGGCCTTGAGGGCGCGGTCGACGAGCGACATCGACATCGCCTTGCGCTCGCTATGGCCGAAGGCGAGACCGTAGCCCCGCGTGAATTGCGGCGGAACGTCCTTCGAGCCGGCAAACTGGTTGACCATCTGGCATTCGGTCAGGGTGATCTCGCCGAGATCGACCGCGAAGCCCAACTCCTCGGGAATGAACTCGACCGAGACCTCGCCGACGCGGATCTCGCCGACGAAGGGATGGTTGCCGCCGAAGCCGCGCTGGACGGAATAGCCGAGCCCGAGCAGGAAACCCTCGTCGCCGCGCGCCATCGCCTGCAGGCGGACGTCGCGGTCGGCCGGGAAGGAGACCGGCTCGCGGGTGAGGTCGAAGGGGCGCGGATCGCCCTCGGGTGCGATCTCCGGCTCCATCAGGCCCTCGGCGCCGAGAATGTCGGGCACGCGGGGCATGTGAGCGTCGAGGGGGGCGCTTTCCTTCTCCCCGTGGGGGAGAAGGTGGCCCGGCGCAGCCGGGTCGGATGAGAGAAGGGATGCCGTTTCGGTCAAACCTTCGCCGTTTTGCCTTCCCTCACCCCAACCCTCTCCCCCGAGGGGAGAGGAGGCCGGTCGAGGCTCATCCATCAGCGCGAAATCGAACAGCCGGTGCGTGTAGTCGTAGGTCGGGCCCAGAACCTGCCCGCCGGGGAGATCCTTGTAGGTCGCCGAGACGCGCCGGCGGATCGCCATCTGCGCGGTGTCGACCGGCTCCGACGAGCCGAAGCGCGGCAGGGTGGTGCGATAGGCGCGCATCAGGAAGGCGGCCTCGATGACGTCGCCCTGCGCCTGCTTCAGCGCCAGAGCCGCGAGATCGGCGTCATAGAGCGAGCCTTCGTTCATGACGCGGGCACAGGCGAGGCCCTGTTGTTCGCGGATCTGCGCGACCGAGATCTCCGGCACGCCTGCATCGCCGCGGCGGGCCTCCGCGACCAGATCATGCGTGGCGAGGATCGCGGCCTCGCCGCCCTTGACGGCGACATACATCAGAGGGCCTCCCCGATCCGGGTCGAGCGCGGCAGTCCGAGGACGGCGTCGCCATGGCTGAGCAGGAGATCGACGCCCAGCGGATAGGCGTCATTGTTGGCGGCGACCTCGGCCCAGAAGCCGGGTCGCAGGCCGGCGGGCGCGATTTGGCGCGAGCGCGCGATGCCGGGCCCCGTCAGCGTGACAGTCTCGCCGCCGTCGAGTGCAGCGCATTGCACGATGATGGTCGTGGAGCGGTCGGGAAACTGGTCGGTGCCGGCGTCGAAAGCCGACAGCGCAGGGTCAATCGTTGCGCCGTCGATCACGGCGAAGGCGGCATCGCCCGGTTCCGAAACCAGGACCGAGCCGCAATGGAAGCGCAGCCAGGCGCCGGCCGCGCCGTCGCGCAGCACAGATGGCAGCCAGATCGGCGTCTCGTAATCGGCCAGCGTCAGCAGGGCGGTGGCGGTCGCGGCATGGAGGCCGTCCGGCGGGGTGATGCCGCCAGCGACACCCTGGCGCGTGCCGGGCTCGGCCAGCGCGGCGAGAAGCGCGCGGAAGGCGCCTTGCGACTGGAAGACCGGGTCGGAGAAGCCCGGGCCGATCAGGGTGTCGGTCGTCATCACGCGCCTCTAACCAGAGTGAAGAAATCGACCTTGGTGGCCGCGGCCTTGCGCGAGGCTAAGTCGCGTGCCGTGTGCTGGCGGTCGGCCAGAACATCGATGGCGCCATGCAAGGCGCCGTCCGGCCCCTCGATCTGCAATCTCGCATCGAGGATGGCGGCCAGGCGCGCCTTGCGGGCGTCGCGGCCCAGCGCATAGGAGAACCCCATCGCACCGCCATCGAGCCGCACGACGCAACGCGTCACGGTCGCCTCGCCGAGATTGAAGCGGCGGCCGGCGCCCCCGGCGCGTCCCTCAACCATCACGGTGCCGGTCTCGGGCGCCTTCAGAACCTCGTGTCCTGGCAGGTCCGGCCCGACGAGATCGGCGATCTCGGTGCGGCTGGCACGGGCGAGGATTGCCATCCAGCGCTGCCTTGGGGTCTGCTCTGGGGTCATCGTCATCCGCCGTCTGGTGGTTCGCTAATGTCTAGACTATGATAGTCCGGCTGCGGTGAAAGGTCTATACATTTTGCATGACGCTTTGGTGACTGCTTCCGACGATGCCGGTCCGCCCGACGCCGCCACGGCTTGGCGCCGGATCGCCGACGAACTGGCCGGCGCCATCGGCAGGGGCGACTACGCGGCGGGCGACACGCTGCCGGCCGCCACCGCGCTGGCCGAGCGCTACGGCGTGCATCGCCATACGGTGAGGCAGGCCTTCCGGCATCTGGCGGAGCAGGGGTTGGTCACGGTCTCGCGCGGGCGCGGCACGCAGGTCAGCGCCCGGCGCGTGCCCTATCCGCTCGGCCGCCGGGTCAGCATGCGCGCCAATCTCGGCCGGATCGGCATGGTGGGGTCGAGTGAGATGTTGTCGGCCGAGATCGTCGAGGGCGAGGGCGATGTCTGCGCGCCGCTCGGGTTGGACGCGGGAGCCCGGCTTTGGCGCGTCGAGGGGCGGAGCCTTGCCGATGGCACGCCGATGGGCACCGGTACGCATTGGCTTGCAGTGGCGCGCTTTCCGGCTTTCGAGGAAGCCTATCGCGCGGCCGAGGGCTCGATGACGGCCGCGCTGAAGGCCTATGGCATCACCGATTATGTCCGTCTCTCGACGCGCCTCACCGCCCGTCTCGCCAGCGAACGCGAGGCGGCGCTGCTGCGGATCGAGCCCGGCGCGGCGGTGATGGTGTCGCTGGCGGTCGATGCCCTGCCGGATCTCACGCCGATCCATCTCGTCAGCAGCGTCTTTGCCGGCGAGCGCATGGAGATGGTGGTCGAGCCGTTCGCGGAGTGACACGCCCCGTCTTGCCAGCGCCGCGACGGGGATAACGATCCGGACTTATCCCCGCGCTCAAAACCCACGCCTATCCTGCCCTCGCTCCGCCCGACCAAGGGGGCTGTCGCGAGGCATCGTGCGGCCGGGCGGGGTTTGCGGGTTTCGTCGCTTGCGGCCGTTGCGGGCCGAAGGCGGCGGAGGCGCAGATCGCCATCGCGCGGGTGAGTCAGGCCGCGC
>NZ_JAUXYO010000183.1 GCF_030694325.1 Allobosea sp.
CATCAGCGCCAGCAGCAGCCGCCGCGCGGTCGGCTTGTTGAGCCCGCTGCCGACGACGATCTCGGCCAGGGGCAGCCCACCCGCCGGCTCGCGGCCGACGAGCGCGAGCAGTTGCAGAGCGCGATCGACGCTCTGCGAACCGGATAGTCCGGCACGCGCCTGCTCGCTGGCTCCCACGGGCATCCTCACCATTGGTCCACGATATGGACCTTATTGTTGTCATCAGAGCCTAGAGCGAGCTTTTGTCGATTGCAATGCGGAAGGCCTCGTGTAATCTCCGCGCCGCTCCACGGTGATCGCGATCACGATGTGGACCGCATCGCCGGCTGCCGGACAAGCCACAACGAAGGCGATGCGAACGGGAGGACGACGAGATGCCGATGCCGCCCCCCATCGCGGGCAGCCGCCCCCTATCCGCCACGCTGCGCCCCTGCGCCGCGCGCTGCGCGGGCTGAGCGCTGCCATGGTCGACGTCGCCGACAGGATCGCCCTGCCCGAGGCCATCGCGGAACTCGAGGATGTCCGCCCGGGCTCGCCCTTCATGCGCCCGGTCGAGGCGATCGCCGCCGTGCTCGTCGCGCTCATCATCGGCGTGCTGCTGCTCGGCGTGACCTCGCGCTACGTCTTCTCGCTGCCGGTGATCTGGATCGACGAGGTCGCCTCGATCTCGTTTTTGTGGCTCGCCATGCTCGGGGCCGCCATCGCGATCGACCGCAACGAGCACCTGCGGCTGACGCTCTTCGTCGGCATGATGCCGGAGCGCCTGCGCGGCTTCGCCAACAGCTTCGCGCTGCTCGTCGTCGCCGCCTTCCTGCTGGCGATGATCTACCCGGCGATCGACTATGCGATCGAGGAGAGCTTCGTCACCTCGGCGGCGCTCAACATCCCCAACAGCTGGCGCGTCTCGGCGCTCGCAACCGGCATCGTGCTGATGGCGCTGCTGGCGCTGCGCCACGCCTGGAAGACCTCGACGCTGCGCGACTTCGTGCTGGCGACGGCATTGGTCGTCGCCATCGGCGTCGCGTTCTGGCTGCTGACGCCGGCCTTCAAGGGGCTGGGCTACGGCAACATCCTGATCTTCCTGGTGATCGTCGTGGCGCTCTGCCTCGCGGCCGGCGTGCCGATCGCCTTCTGCTTCGGTATGGGCACGCTCTGCTTCCTCGTCTTCTCGACCAATGTGCCGATGCTGGTGATGATCGGCCGCATGGACGAGGGCATGTCGAGCATCATCCTGCTCTCGGTGCCCATCTTCGTGCTGCTCGGCTGCATTCTCGACGCCACCGGCATGGGCAAGGCGATCGTCGATTTCCTCGCCTCCATGCTCGGCCATGTCCGCGCCGGCATGTCCTATGTCCTGCTCGGCTCGCTCTTCCTGGTCTCGGGCATCTCGGGCTCCAAGGTCTCGGACATGGCCACCGTCGCGCCAGCCCTGTTTCCGGAGATGAAGCGGCGCGGCTACAAGCCCAAGGAACTGATCGCGCTGCTCTCGACCGGCGCCGCCATGGCCGACACGGTGCCGCCCTCGATCGTGCTGATCGTGCTCGGCTCGGTCGCCGGCGTCTCGATCGCCGGCCTGTTCAATGCCGGCTTCGCCATCGCCATGGTGCTGCTGCTGGCGCTCGCCATCCTCGCCCGCTGGAAGGCGCGCCACGAGGATATGCAGGGCGTCCGCCGCGTCTCGCTCTCGATCATCGGCAAGACCGCGCTGATCGCCGGCCCGGCCCTGGTGCTGCCCTTCATCATCCGCGGCGCGGTCGGCGGCGGCGTCGCCACCGCCACGGAAGTCTCGACGATCGCGGTGCTCTACGCGCTGATCATCGGCATGATCCTCTATGGCGGCATCAGCCCGAAGAAGTTCTACGCCATGTTCGTCGAGACGGCGGCCCTCTCGGGCGCCATCCTGATGATCCTCGGCACCGCGCTCGCCATGGCCTGGGCCCTGACCCAGACCGGCTTCGCCCGTGATCTCGCCGCGGTGATGACCGGCCTGCCCGGCGGCTGGCTGACCTTCATGCTCGTGACGATCGTCGTGTTCATCGTGCTGGGCTGCGTGCTCGAGGGGCTGCCGGCCATCGTGCTGATGGCGCCGCTGATGTTCCCGATCGCCAAGAGCCTCGGCATCAACGACGTGCATTATTCGATGGTGGTGGTCACCGCGATGAATATCGGCCTGATGACCCCGCCGATCGGCATCGGCTTCTACATCGCCTGCAAGATCGGCAACGTCTCGCCCGACGAGGCGATGGGCGCGATCTGGCCCTATCTCATCGCCCTGCTCGTGGGCCTGGTCGTCATCGCCTTCGTGCCGGGCCTCTCGACCTGGGTGCTGTGAACGATGGACGCTTCTTTTTATGCTCACCCTCTCGGTCATTCCGGGCAAGCGCAGCGCAGACCCGGAATCCATCATAGGGCGGCGACAGTGCCTTACGATGGATTCCGGAGCGGCGCCGCTGACGCGGCTTGTCCGGAATGACGGCGTGGCTGACGGAATGACGTCCATCTCAAGAATCTAGGCACGACCAAAAACAACACCACCACAGGGAGAAACGACCATGACCATCTCACGCCGCATCCTGCTTCAGGGCACAGCCGCCGCTTCCGCGATCGGGACCTTCCATATCGGCACGGCTTCCGCGCAGACCCCCGAATTCTCGTACAAATACGCCAACAACCTGCCGCTGGCGCACCCCATGAACGTGCGCGCCAACGAGGCGGTCGAGAAGATCAAGGCCGAGACCAAGGGCCGCGTCGCCATCCAGATCTTCCCGAACAACCAGCTCGGCTCCGACACCGACATGCTGAGCCAGGTCCGCTCGGGCGGCGTGGAGTTCTTCACGCTCTCGCCGCTGATCCTCTCGACCCTGGTGCCGAACGCCTCGGTCTCCGGGATCGGCTTCGCCTTCCCGAACTACGACGCCGTCTGGAAGGCGATGGACGGCGAGCTCGGCGCCTATGTCCGCGGCCAGATCAGCAAGGCCAACCTCGTCGTCATGGACAAGATCTGGGACAACGGCTTCCGCCAGATCACCTCGTCCAAGGGCCCGATCAACAGCCCCGACGACCTCAAGGGCCTGAAGATCCGCGTGCCGGTCTCGCCGCTCTGGACCTCGATGTTCACCGCTTTCCAGTCGGCTCCGGCGAGCATCAACTTCGCCGAGGTCTACACCGCGCTGCAGACCAAGATCGTCGACGCGCAGGAGAACCCGCTGGCGATCATCTCCACCGCCAAGCTGTTCGAGGTGCAGAAGTACCTCTCCGTCACCAACCATATGTGGGACGGCTTCTGGTTCCTCGGCAACCGCCGCGCCTGGGAGCGCCTGCCGGAGGATCTGCGCGCCATCGTCGCCAAGAACCTCAACGCCGCCGCCGAACTGGAGCGCGCCGACGTCGCCAAGCTCAATGCCGGCCTGCGCGAGGATCTGACCTCCAAGGGCATGGTCTTCAACGAGACCAAGGCGGAGGCCTTCCGCGACGCCCTGCGCAAGGCCGGCTTCTACGCCGACTGGAAGAAGAAGTATGGCGACGAGGCCTGGGCCATCCTCGAGAAGGCCGTCGGCGGCTCGCTGAGCTGAGAGCCTTCGACCGCGCCCGTCATTCTCGGGCGAAGCGCAGCGCAGACCCGAGAATCTCATGCAGGAGATGCTCGGGTCGAGCCCGAGCATGACGGCGCGGTTCGACCGCGAGACGAAAGAAGACCACCATGGCCGACCGGCTCAAGGGCAAGATCGCCGTCGTCTTCGGCGCCGGCTCCTCCGGCGAGGGCTGGGGCAATGGCAAGGCGGCGGCCGTCGCCTTCGCCCGCGAGGGCGCGCGCGTCGCCTGCATCGACATCAGCCAGGTGGCGGCGGACGAGACCGCGCAGATCATCGCCGATGAGGGCGGCGTCGCCATCGCGCTGGCCGCCGACGTCACCCGGCAGGCCTCGATCGAGGCTGCCGTCGCCGCGACGATGACGCGCTTCGGGCGCATCAACATCCTGCACAACAATGTCGGCGTGACCCATATGGGCGGGCCGGTCGAATTGTCGGAGGAGCAGTTCCAGGCCGCGATCGACCTCAATCTCGGCCCGGTCTATCGCTGCTCCAAGGCCGTGATTCCGCATATGCTGGCCGGCGGCGGCGGCGCCATCGTCAACATCTCCTCGATCGCCGCGATCCGCTGGGTCGGCTATCCCTATTTCGCCTATTACGCGACCAAGGCCGCCGTGAACCAGGCGACGGTGGCGCTCGCCATGCAATACGCAAGGCAGGGCATCCGCGCGAACTGCATCATGCCCGGGCTGATCGACACGCCGATGATCTACAAGCAGATCTCTGCACAATACGCCTCGTCTGAGGAAATGGTCGCCGCCCGCGACGCGCTCGTGCCGATGGGCAAGATGGGCACCGCCTGGGACATCGCCAACGCCGCCGTCTTCCTCGCCTCCGACGAGGCCAAGTTCATCACCGGCGTCTGCCTGCCCGTCGATGGCGGCCAGACCTGCGGCGCGAGCGGGGTGGGGTGAGGCGCTGCCGTCATTCCGGGGCTTCGCGCAGCGAAGAGCCCGGAACCCAGAAACGATGGACTTCAAACATTAAGCGCGCATGATCGCAGCGCTCTCTCGTGACGCGCATCGGTGCTGGGTTCCAGGCTCGCCCCTGCGGGGCGCCCCGGAATGACGGCGCGCTCACCCCCGCCTTGCGATCCAGTCCGCCAGCGGTCCCGCCAGCCCCACGCTCTCCTTGCCGGCCGGGCGCGCGAAGCTGCCCGTGCGCGCCTTCAGCGGGCGCAGCAGCGCCAGCGTCTGCGCCTGCTTCACCGCCGCCTGGACCTGGTCGATCACCGGCACGGGGATCCGCTCGCGCACCGTTGCCGCTAGCCCCGCCAGCGGCGCCCCGGCCAGGATCACGACATCGGCCTGCGTGCTTGCAACCGCCTCGTTGGCGAGCGCGACCAGCAGCTCCTCCTTCTCCTCCTGCACGTCGGAGATCGAGCGGAAGGCGCCGTCGAGCATGCGGATGCCGGCGCAGCGATCGACCATGCCATGCATCTCGACGCATTCTTGGTACCAGGGGCCGAGCGCACTCGCGAAGGTGACGATGGCGAAGCGTCGGCCCAGCATGCAGGCCGTCAGCATCGCTGCCTCCGCCATGCCGACCACCGGCACCTCGAACAATTCGCGCGCTGCAAACAGGCCGGGGTCGCCGAAGGCCGCGATCACCGCCGCGTCGTAGGTTCCCGCCCGCTCCGCCAGCATCTCGAGCGCGATCGCCCCGCCGATCTGCGCCTCCGCCCGCGTCGAGATGTAGGGCACGCCGCGCGGCGCGGTCGCGGGCAGGATTTGCGTCTCCGCCCCGACGACCTGCACCGCGGCGTCGAACAGCCGCGTCGTCAGGCTCTCGCTGGTGTTGGGGTTCAGCAACAGGATCTTCATCGACAAAACTCTCTCTCGGCGCGTCCCGCGCCTGCAGGCTGCGTGCCATGGCGCGGGCACGAGAGCCAGCCCCGCGCCGGTCCGCGGCGCAGGGCGTTCCATCGCTGGAACACTTGATCCATTCCGCGCGCGCTGCCAGAAGGGCTGACGCGCGCAGCGCGGCCGGGAGAGAGATGGCATGACCGACGAGACGGCCCTTTCGGCCCCTCGCGATTTCGACGGCCTGAGATCGCTGATCCTCGCCCGCCGCCAGTCGCTGCCCAAGCGCATCGCCCAGGTCGCCGCCTATGCGCTCGACAATCCCGACGAGATCGCCTTCGGCACGGCGGCCAGCATCGCCGACGCTGCGAGCGTGCAGCCCTCGACGCTGGTGCGCTTCGCCCAGCATCTCGGCTTCGACGGGTTCACCAGCCTGCAGAGCGTCTTCCGCGAGCGGCTGCGCGAGCGCAATTCGAGCTATGAGGAGCGGCTCAGCGCGCTGCGCGCCAATGTCGGCGGCAACGGCGCCAACCACCGCATCCTCGAGGGCTTTCTCAGCGCGTCCGGCACCTCGCTCGACGTCATGGCCCGCTCGCTCGACGAGGCCCTGCTCGACCGCGCCATCGCCACGCTGGCGGGCGCGGAGACGGTCTTCATCCTGGCGCGCCGCCGCTCCTATCCGGTGGCGAGCTACATGGCCTATGCGCTCGGCAAGCTCGGCGTGCGCAACCAGCTCGTCGAATCGGCCGCGGGCCTCAGCCCGGAAATCCTCTCCTTCGCGACGCCGCGCGACGTCGCGCTCGCCGTCAGTTTCTCGCCATATGCGGCCGAGACGATCGACGAGGCCCGCCAGCTCTCGGAGCGCGGCGTGCCGGTCGTCGCCATCACCGACAGCGCCTTCTCGCCGCTCGTCCAGTTCGCGACGCTCTGGTTCGAGGTCGCGGAGGCCGATTTCGGCGGCTTCCGCACGCTCTCGGCCACCATGGCGCTGTCGATGGCGCTGGCTGTCGGCATCGGCGACGCGCGCCGGGACCGCAAGTCCGCCAAGCCGCGCGGGCAGGCACGCAGCCCCTCCTGACGCGCCCGAGCCCAGCCCTCCCAATCGGGAACATCCATTCCGGATTGACTGGAAAGTAGAACTGTTATTTCGTAAACGACGGATCGCCGGAGCGCGTGACGCAGCCGGGACCAGGGGCAGGACGAGCCGGGAGAACGACATGGCGGCATCGCAGGGCGCACCCGCCCCGTCGCTCGACGTCATCACCATCGGGCGCGCATCGGTCGACCTCTACGGCCAGCAGATCGGCTCGCGGCTGGAGGATGTCGGCAGCTTCGCCAAATCGGTCGGCGGCTGCCCGGCCAACATCGCCATCGGCACGGCCCGGCTCGGCCTGCGCTCGGCGCTCCTGACGCGCGTCGGCGACGAGCAGTTCGGCCGCTTCCTGCGCGAGCAGCTCGCCCGCGAGGGCGTCGCTCTCGGCGGGCTGAAGACCGACCCGACGCGGCTGACGGCGCTCGCCATCCTCTCGGTCGAGAGCGACAAGTCCTTCCCGCTCCTGTTCTACCGCGAGAACTGCGCCGACATGGCGCTGGAGGAGGCGGATGTCGACGCGGCCTTCCTCGCCACAGCCCGCGCCGTCGTCGTCACCGGCACCCATTTCGCCCGCCCCAACACCGAGGCCGCCCAGCGCAAGGCGATGCGGCTGATGCGCGCCCAAGGCGGCAAGGTCATCCTCGACATCGACTACCGCCCCAATCTCTGGGGGCTCGCCGGCCATGCCGCGGGCGACAACCGCTACATTGCCTCAGCCGCCGTTTCGGAGCGGATGAAGAGCGTCCTGCCCGGCTGCGACCTCGTCGTCGGCACGGAGGAGGAGGTGCTGATCGCCTCCGGCGAGAACGAGCTTCTGCCGGCCCTGAAGACCATCCGCGCGCTCACCCCCGCCACCATCGTGCTCAAGCGCGGCCCGATGGGCTGCATCGTCTATGAGGGCGCGATCTCCGAGGATCTCGAGGACGGCATCATCGGCAAGGGCTTCCCCATCGAGGTCTATAATGTGCTCGGCGCGGGCGATGCCTTCATGTCCGGCTTCCTGCGCGGCTGGCTCGGCGGCGAGAGCCTGCAGACGGCGGCGACCTGGGCCAATGCCTGCGGCGCCTTCGCCGTCTCGCGGCTGCTCTGCTCGCCCGAAAGCCCGACCTTCGCGGAGCTGCAGTACTTCCTCAAGAACGGCAGCCCGCACCGGGCGCTCCGCAAGGACGAGGCGATCAACCATATCCACTGGGCGACGACGCGGCGCGGCGACATTCCCTCACTGATGGCGCTCGCCTGCGACCACCGTGCCCAGCTCGAGGAGGTCGCGCAGAAGCTCGACGCCGACCCCGCCCGCATCCGCGACTTCAAGGTTCTCGCCGTCAAGGCCGCCGCGCGCGTCGCCAACGGCCGGCCGGGCTACGGCATGCTGCTCGACGAGAAGCATGGCCGCGAGGCGATGTTCGAATTCGCCCGCCATCCCTTCTCCTGGCTCGGCCGCCCGGTCGAGCAGCCGGGCTCGCGGCCGCTGCGCTTCGAGGGCAGCCAGGACATCGGCTCAGCTCTGCCGGAATGGCCGGTCGATCACTGCATCAAGGCGCTCTGCTTCTACCATCCCGACGACGAGCCCGCGCTCAAGCAGGCCCAGCAGGAGAAGCTGCGCGGCCTGTTCGAGGCGGCCCGCAAGGTCGGCCGCGAATTGCTGGTCGAGATCATTGCCGGCAAGCACGGCCCGCTCGGCCCCGACACCATCGCCCGGGCGATGCAGGAGCTCTACGACCTCGGCATCAAGCCCGACTGGTGGAAGCTCGAGCCGCAGGCCTCGCCCGCCGCCTGGGCCGCCATCGAACAGACCATCGCGCGCAACGACCCCTGGTGCCGCGGCGTGCTGCTGCTCGGGCTCGACGCGCCCGCCGAGGAGCTGGAGGCGGGCTTCGCCGCCACGGCCGCCACCCCCATCGTCAAGGGCTTCGCCGTCGGCCGCACCATCTTCATGGCGGCCGCGGAGGCCTGGCTCGCCGGCCGCATCGACGACGAAGCCGCCATCACCGACATGGCCCGCCGCTTCGGCGCGCTGACCGAGCTCTGGCTTTCGACCCGCGACCGCAAGGCGGCGTAGGCTTCATGCCGACATCCCACCCGCGCGGGTCATCCCGGACGGAGCGCAGCGGAGATCCGGGATCCATTCCGGAGCCTTTGCGGGTTAGGTCCCGGAATGGATCCTGGGTCTCCCTCCCGTCGCCCGGAATGACAGCTGGTTATCGTACAGAGAATCGAAACCCGACATGACCGCCACCATCCGCCTCACCATGGCCCAGGCGCTGACGCGCTATCTCAGCCGCCAGATGACCGAGATCGACGGAGAGCGCCTGCCGATCTTCGGAGGCGTCTGGGCGATCTTCGGCCATGGCAATGTCGCGGGCCTGGGCGAGGCGCTGTGGCAGGAGCGCGAGCGCCTGCCGACCTTCCGCGCCCATAACGAGCAGGCCATGGCCCACGCCGCCATCGCCTATGCCAAGACGAACATGCGCCGCCGCTTCATGGCCGCGACGACATCGATCGGCCCCGGCGCGACCAATCTCGTAACCGCCGCCGCGCTCGCCCATGTCAACCGCCTGCCGGTACTGCTGCTGCCAGGCGACGTCTTCGCCAACCGCATTCCCGACCCCGTCCTCCAGCAGGTCGAGCATTTCGGGGACGGCACGGTCTCGGCCAATGACTGCTTCAAGCCCGTCTCGCGCTATTTCGACCGCATCACCCGCCCCGAGCAGATCATCCCGGCGCTCCAGCGCGCCATGCAGGTGCTGACCGACCCTGCCGAATGCGGACCCGTGACGCTTGCGCTCTGCCAGGACGTCCAGGCGGAGGCCTATGACTATCCCGAGAGCTTCTTCGAGGAGCGCCTCTGGACGCCGCGCCGCCCGCGGCCCGACCGGGCCGAACTCGCAGCGGCCGCCGCCGCGCTGAAGGCGGCGAAGAAGCCGCTGATCGTGGCGGGCGGCGGCGTGCTCTATTCCGGCGCCAGCGACGAACTGGCCCGCTTTGCGACGCAGACCGGCATCCCCGTCTGCGAGACGCAGGGCGGCAAGTCGGCCCTGCCCGATGACGCGCCGCTGAACATGGCCGCCATCGGCGTCACCGGCACGGGCGCAGCCAACCGCCTCGCGGCGGAGGCCGATCTCATCCTCGCGGTGGGCACGCGGCTGCAGGATTTCACCACCGGCTCCTGGGCCCTCTTCGCCGCCGGCAAGAGCGTCATCGGCCTCAACGTCCAGGCCTTCGACGCCGGCAAGCACCGTGCCTTGCCGCTGGTGGCAGACGCCCGCGAGGGCCTCGCCGAACTGCGCGACGCGATCGGCAACTGGCAGGCACCCGCCAGCTGGACCACCGACGCAAAGGCCGGCAAGGCGGCGTGGCGCAAGGAGGCTGAGGCCGTCACCGCCGCGACCAACGCGGCGCTCCCTTCGGACGCCCAGGTCATCGGCGCCGTCCAGCGCAGCTTGGGCTCGGAGGTCATCCTGCTGCATGCGGCCGGCGGGCTGCCGGGCGAGTTGCACAAGCTCTGGCAGGCGGGCCCGCCAGGCTCCTACCACGCCGAATACGGCTTCTCCTGCATGGGCTACGAGATCGCCGGCGGCCTCGGCGCCAAGATGGCGCGGCCCGAGCGGGAGGTCGTCGTCATGGTCGGCGACGGCTCCTATCTGATGATGAACTCCGAGATCGCGACCTCGGTCATGCTCGGCCTCAAGCTCACCATCGTGCTGCTCGACAACCGCGGCTTCGGCTGCATCAACCGCCTTCAGAACGCAACCGGCAGCGCCTCCTTCAACAACCTGCTGAAGGACGCCCGCCACGAGACCCTGCCCGAGATCGACTTCGTCCAGCACGCCGCCAGCCTCGGCGCGATCGCAGTGACAGCCGCCTCGATCGCCGAGCTCGAAACCGCGCTCGCCCAGGCCAAGGCGAACACCCGCACCACCGTCGTCGTCATCGACACCGACCCGCTGGTCTCGACCGGCGCTGGCGGCGCCTGGTGGGATGTCGCGGTGCCGGAGGTCAGCGAGCGGGCGGAGGTCCGCGCCGCGCGGGCGCAGTACGACATCAAACGGCAGCACCAGCGTGTCGGGAATTAAGCGCGCCGTCATCCCGGGCGCAGCGCAGCGGAGACCCGGGATCCATGCCGGAACGCTTCAGGCATGGACCCCGGATCGGCGCCGCTCACGCGGCTTGTCCGGGATGACCGCGTTTTTCGATCAACAACAGTTTGCGAAAGACCCCACAAATGATCCGCATCGGCGCAAACCCCATCGGCTGGTCGAATGACGACATGCTGGAGATCGGTGGCGACATCCCGCTGGAGACCTGCCTGAGCGAGGCCCGCGCCGCCGGCTTCACCGGCATGGAGCTCGGCAACAAGTTCCCGCGCAATGCCGCGGCGCTGAAGCCGATCCTCGACGCCCACGGCCATGCGCTCGTCTCCGGCTGGTACTCGACCGAGCTGCTGATCCGCGACGTCGCCGCCGAGATGGAGGCGGTGAAGGCTCACGCCACGCTGCTGCGCGAGATGGGCTGCACCGTGCTGATTGCGGCCGAGACCTCGAACGCGATCCATTCCGACATGGCCAAGCCGCTCTCGGCCCGCCCCGTGCTGGCGAAGGACGGCTGGGCGCCGTTCGGCGCGCGCTACACGAATTTTGCTGAAGGCCTGAAAGCCGAACATGGCCTCCAGCTCGTCTACCACCACCATATGGGCACGGTGGTGCAGACCGAATCCGAGATCGACCGCTTCATGGCCGTCACCGGCGAGACCGTCGGGCTCCTGCTCGACACCGGCCACGCCACCTGGGGCGGCGGCGATCCCGCGCGCATCGCCCGCCACTGGAAGCCCCGCATCCACCATGTTCACTGCAAGGACATCCGCGAGGCTGTGATGTGGCAGTCCAACAAGGAGGACTGGTCCTTCCTGCAGTCGGTGCTGGCCGGCGTCTATACGGTGCCGGGCGACGGGCTGATCGACTATGTCCGCGTGCTCAAGGAGTTGCAGGGCTATTCCGGCTGGATCGTCGTCGAGGCCGAGCAGGACCCGAAAAAGGCAGAGCCCGCAGCTTACGCGAAACTCGGCCACGCCAACCTCAGCCGCTTCATCAAGGAAGCCGGATTGGCGTGAAGCCAGCGTCATTCTCGGGCGAAGCGAAGCGCAGACCCGAGAATCTCTTGCAGGAGATGCTCGGGTCGAGCCCGAGCATGACGAACCCGGATAGGAGCACCCCCATGTCCCACCTCAAGATCCGCCCCTCCGACCGCCAAGGGCTCATGACCCGCGTCACGCCGCAAAGCGCCGGCTGGACCTATGTCGGCTTCGACCTGCATCGCCTGAAGCCGGGCGAGACGGTCTCCGCCAAGACCGGCGATCGCGAAGCCTGCCTCGTCTTCGTCACCGGCAAGGGCCGGGTTGCCGCCGGCGGGCAAGCTCTGGGCGAACTCGGCCAGCGCATGTCGCCCTTCGAGGGCAAGCCCTGGTCGGTCTATGTCCCGCAGGGCTCCGACTGGTCGGTCACGGCCACGACCGATCTCGAACTCGCCATCTGCACCGCGCCGGGCCTGGGCGGCGGCCTGCCCGTTCGTGTCATCGGCCCCGACGATCTCGGCCAGGAGGTCCGCGGCAAGGGCAGCAACACCCGGCACGTCACCAACATCCTGCCGGAGAACCAGCCGGCGGATTCGCTGCTTGTCGTCGAGGTCATCACGCCGGCTGGCAACACCTCGAGCTACCCCCCGCACAAGCACGACCAGGACGACCTGCCGCGCGAGTCCCATCTCGAGGAGACCTACTACCACCGCCTCAACCCGCCGCAGGGCTTCGGCTTCCAGCGCGTCTACACCGACGACCGCAGCCTGGACGAAGCCATGGCGATCGAGGATGGCGACGTCGTGCTGGTGCCCAAGGGCTACCATCCCTGCGCCACCTGCCACGGCTACGATCTCTATTATCTCAACGTTATGGCCGGCCCGAAGCGGACCTGGAAATTCCACAACGCCGCCGAGCACGAGTGGCTGACGAAGCTGTGAGCCCAACAGGGTGATGCGTCATCCTGGGCGGCCGAAGGCCGACCGGGATCCATCGAAGGGCAGGCCGATGCCCTATGATGGATCCCGGCCTGCGCGGCTGCGCCGCTGGTCCAGGATGACGGCCTGAGGCGAGACAGTCAGAGACGAATCCCCTCACGCCCCGCATTTATAGACCGTCCCGGTCGTCGACGGCCCCTTCCACTTGATGTCGGCGACGCTGCTGAGGACATGGGTGCCGCCCATATCGGCGGCTCGGCTCTTGAGCCGCGCCAGCGCGGCGTCCCGCGCCTTGTCGAGGATCAGCACGGCATGCAGCTCCGAGGCGCCGTCGATCTCGCCAAGCTTCGTGCAGGGCTCGACCACCGCCTTGTTGTCCGTCAGCACGACGATGTTGGAGCGCGCGGTCGGGATGGCGCAGGCGCCGAGCAGGACGGGCAGCGCCAGAGCGGGCAGCAGCGGGAGACGGGGCATGAAGGCTGTCCTCGGGCGGTGGCGAAACATCGGGCGCCATGATCCGCCGCTTTGCCGCAAATTCAAGGCGCGATCGCGGGCCGGCTAGCGGGCGGTCGGTCCGCCGAGATGCAACACCGCCTCCAGCAGCGTGCGCGCATACTCCGTCTGCGGCGCGGCAAACAGCGCCAGGCTCTCGCCCTGCTCGACGATCTGCCCGTTCTGCATCACCACCGTGCGCTCGCACATCATCCGGACGACGTTGAGATCATGGCTGACGAAGAGCAGCGCCAGATCGTCCTCGCGCCGCAGGCGGTCGAGCAGCTGCAGGATCACGGCCTGGACGGAGACATCGAGCGCCGCCGTCGGCTCGTCGAGGATCAGGAGCCGCGGCCGGCAGGCGATGGCGCGCGCGATGCCGACACGCGCCTTCTGTCCGCCCGAGAGCTGGTGCGGGAAGCGTTCCAGCAGGCTGCTCGGCAGACCGGCGCGCTCCGCACATTCGCTGACGCGCGCGGTCAGCGCCGCGCCGTCCTTCATGTTCAACAGGCGCCGCAGCGGATGGGCGATGCAGTCGAAGGCGTTGAAGCGCGGATTGAGGCTGTCGGTCGGGTCCTGGAAGACGATCTGGATGTCCTTGCGCAGCGGCGAACGGTGAAAATCGCGCGCCGGCAGCGTTCCGATTGCTTGGCCGTCGAACAGGATCTCGCCCTCGCTGGCGTCGATCAGCCGGCAGACCAGCCGCGAAATCGTGCTCTTGCCCGAGCCGGATTCGCCGACGAGGCCGAGGCTCTCCCCGGCCCGGATCGCGAAGGAGACGTCGTTCACCGCGACCACGCCGCGGTCATAGCGCTTCACGAGGTTCTGGACTTCGAGCAGAAGCGGCGTGCCGGGGGCGGGCTTGGTTTTTCCTGAGCCCTCATCCTGAGGAGAAGCCGCAGGCTTCGGCTCGAAGGAGGCTCCAGGAGGCTCCGAGACCACTAAACCATCCTTCGAGACGGCCGCTGGCGCGGCCTCCTCAGGATGAGGGCTGTGGGAGACGGCAGACGGCGCCAACGCCTCTGGCGCCAGATCCGCAATCGTCGAGGTCGCCGTCGGCGAGGCCGCGACGAGGCGCTTGGTGTAGGGGTGCTGCGGCGCGCTGAAGAGCGCAAGCGGCTGCGCCTCCTCGACGACCTTGCCCTGCTCCATCACGCAGACGCGCTGGCAGTAGCGCGAGGCGAGGCCGAGATCATGCGTGATCAGGATCATCGCCATCCCGCGCTCGGCGGTGATCTTCGACAGCAGGTCCATCACCGTCTTCTGCGTGGTGACGTCGAGCCCCGTCGTCGGCTCGTCGGCGATCAGCAGCTTGGGCGCGCAGGCGATCGCCATCGCGATCATGACGCGCTGGCACATGCCGCCCGAGAGCTCGTGCGGATAGGCGTCGAGCCGCTTCTCGGGCTCGCGGATCAGTACCGCCTTGAGCAGCTCGAGCGCCCGCGCCCGGCCCTCGGCCGAAGAGATCGGCTCGTGGGCCATGATCGCGTCGGCGATCTGCTGGCCCACCGTGCGGATGGGGTTCAGCGCGCCGCGCGGGTTCTGGAAGATCATCGAGATCGCCGCGCCATGCAGGCGGCGCAGCTGCTTCGAGGAGGCCTTGGTGATGTCCTCGCCGGCGAAGCGGATGCGGCCCTGGCTGACCCGGCCCGACGCATCGAGCAGCCGCGTCACGGCAAACGCCGTCACCGATTTGCCCGAGCCGCTCTCGCCGACGACGCCGAGCGTCTCGCCCGCGGCCACCGAAAACGAAACGCCGCGCACCGCCTCGACCAGCCCGCGCCGGGTCGAGAAGGTAACGTGCAGGTCGTCGATGGCGAGGAGGGGCAAGCTTTGCGGAGGGGTCACTGTCAAAACTCTGCCGCCTGCCGCCCGAACCACTCCGTCATCCCGGACAAGCGGCGCAGCCGCGCAGCTCCGGGATCCATCGAAGGGCGCTGTCGCTCTATGATGGATTCCGGAGCTCCGCTTCGCTGCGTCCGGAATGACGCGGTGTGTCCGATGGGCATTGCCATCGTCACGTCCGCATCCGCGGGTCGAGGATGTCGCGCAGGCCGTCGCCGAGCAGATTGAAGCACAGCACCGTCAGCATCAGCGCCAGCCCCGGAAAGGCGACGAGCCACCATTTGCCGGTGGAGATGAAGCGTGCGCCCTCCGCGACCATGATGCCCCATTCCGGGGTCGGGGCGGAGACACCGAGCCCAATGAAGGAGAGCCCCGCCGCGTTGAGGATCGCCCAGCCGAGATTCAGCGAGACCTGCACCGCCATCGCCGGCAGCACGTTCGGCAGGAGGAAGCGCAGGACCACCGAGACATGGCTGTCGCCGCTGGCGCGCGCCGCCTCGACCCAGCCGGCATTGCGCCGGACATTCACCTCGGCCCGCGCGAAGCGGATGTAGAAGGGCAGGTTGATGATCGCGGTCGCGATGACGATGTTTTCGACCCGGTTGCCGAGCGCGGCCACCATCGCCATCGCCAGCACGAAGAGCGGGAAGGCCATCAGCACGTCGACGAAGCGCCCGACATAGCGGTCGAGCCGCCCGCCAGTATAGCCGCACAGCGCGCCGACCACCGCGCCGAGCACGAAGGACAGGCTCACGGCGGACGCCGCGATGGCGAGATCGAGCCGCGCCGCGACAATCAGCCGGCTGAACACGTCGCGGCCGAGCTGGTCTGTCCCCGCCCAGTATTTGGCGCTCGGCGGCTGCAACGCATTGGCGACATCCGACGCGATCGGGTCGAAGGGCACGATCCAGGGGCCGATCACGGCGAGGACGCAGAGAATGAAGGCGCCGGCGGCGGCGACCGCCGTGACCGGGTTGCCGCGCAGGATCCAGACGGTGTGGCGGAGGGTGGAGGAGGTCATGGCGTCAAGCCTCCGCCGTCATTCTCGGGCGAAGCGAAGCGCAGACCCGAGAATCTCAAGCAGGAGAGGCTCGTTTCCGAGATGGTCGGGTCAAGCCCGACCATGACGCGTACTGAAAATCCCCTCATTCCACCGACACCCGGGGATCGGCGATGCCGTAGAGCACGTCCACGGTCAGGTTCACCACGACGAAGATCGAGGCCATCAGCAACACGAAGCCCTGCACCGGTGCATAGTCGGAGGAGAGCAGCGCATCGAGCGCGTAGGAGGCGACGCCAGGCCAGGAGAACACCTTTTCGACCAGCACGTTGGCGCCGAGCATGGTCGAGAACACGATGCCGGCGATGGTCAGCACCGGTAAAAGCGCGTTCCGCAGCGCATAGGTGACGATGACCTTGCGCGGCGGCAGGCCGAGCGAGCGCGCGGTGCGGACGAAATCGCTGCCGAGCGAGGCCAGCATCGCCGCGCGTGTGATGCGCGCCAGCGGTGCCACCACGAACAGCGCCATCGTCATTGCCGGCAGCACGAGCTGCGCCGCTGCGGCGCGCCAGCCCTCCCAGTCGCCCGCCAGCGCGAAATCGATCAGCAGGAAGCCGGTGGCGCGCGGCGGCAGCGAGGTGAAGATGTCGACCCGCCCCGTCGGATCGGGCGCGAGCCCGAGCAGATAATAGAAGGCGTAGATCAGCAGCAGGCCGGAGACGAAGGTCGGCACGCAGACGCCGAGCGCGCAGATGAAGCGCACGAGATGGTCGACCCAGGAGCCCTGCCGCAGCGCCGCCGCGACGCCGAGTGGGATCGCCGTCAGCAGCGCGATCAGCAGCGCCGAAAAGGTCAGCTCTAGCGAGGCCGGCAAACGCGATTTCAGATCCGCCAGCACCGGCTGCCCCGTCGTGAGCGAGCGGCCGAGATTGCCCGAGCCGATATCGCCGAGATAGCGCAGCAGCTGCTCGGGCACCGGCTTGTCGAGGCCCATCTGCTTGCGGATCATCTCGATCTCCTCCTTCCCGGCGCTGGGGCCCGACGCGAAGAACACCGCCGGATCGCCCGGCAGCACTCGCATCAGCAGGAAGGTGAAGACCAGCACGCCAAACAGCGCCGGCAGCGACGAGGCGAAGCGCCAGCCGGCCCGTTTGGCGGTGGTGGAGAGTTGCGACATGTCAGGCCTCGATCGGTACGCGACGCAACCGCGCCGTCATTCCGGGGCGACCCGCAGGGTCGAGCCCGGAACCCATGAACACCCGTTTCGAACAGAAGGCACCGACTCTCTCGTCAAATCCTGCAACCCGCGCGGATATGGGTTCCGGGCTCTTCGCTTCGCGAAGCCCCGGAATGACGCTGGTGGTCACTTCCGGCTCAGATCCCGGAAGTCGATCTGACGGTGGAACTGGTAGACATAGCCTTCGACGGACGGCGCCATCACCGCGTCCTGCGAGGGCTGCCAGAGCGGGATCTGCGGCATCAGCTCGAAATGCCGGGTGTTCAGCTCCTTGCCCAGCGCCGCGTACTTGGCCATGTCCGGCTCGAAGCGGGCGGTCTGGGCCCATTCCGTGATCTTCTCGTCGTTGATCGAGGAGTAGTTCCAGCGGATCGGGCCGATGTAGAAGTTGCGGTAGAAGTAATCCATCGAGGGCAGCCAGGCGACGATGCCCTCGGTGAAGAACGGCACCTTCTTCTCGTTGATCAGGGTCGACATCTGCGCGTCCGGCAGCTTCTGGATCTCGACCTTGATGCCGATCTTGGCGAGCGCCTCCTTCAGCAGCGCCGCCATCGGCTCGGCCGTGCCGGCCTGGCCGACATTGAAGGAGAAGGTCGTCGAGAACCCGTCGGGGAAGCCCGCCGCGGTCATCAGCTTCTTGGCCTCCGCGAGGTCGGTCTTCACCGGCTGCGGGATCGGGAAGGTCTCGCCCGTCGGCGCCTTGCCGTCCGCCCAGGTCGCGCCATAGAGCGGCTTGCCGCGGCCGAACAGCGCCGCCTTGAACATGTCCTCATAGGGCAGCGCGGCGGCGATCGCCTTGCGCACCTCGAGCTTGTCGAAGGGCGGCATCTGGTTGTTGAACGAGACGAAGGTGATGGCGTTGTACTGCGGGGTCGAGATGACCTTGAGCTTGCCCTTCTTTTCGAGATCGGCGGCGTCGGTCGCCTGCAGGTCGATGGCGATGTCGGCATCGCCCTTCTCGACGAGGTTGGCGCGGGTCGCGGCCTCGGGGATCGTCTGGGTGATGATGCGCTTGAAGGCGGCGGGCTTGTCGGCCGAGCCGCGGTTCCAGTCCGGGTTGCGGCGCAGGATCGTGGTCTCGCCCGGCTTGAAGCTCTCGATGATGTAGGCGCCCGAGCCCGCGGTGTTCTCCTTCAGCCAGGCCAGCGCCCAGGGGTCTTCGGCGGTCGCCTTCGACTTGGCGAGCTTGGAATTGAAGATCACCGGATAGACCACGGCGAGGTTGGCCAGCGCCAGCTTGTCGGGCTTGGGCAGCGTCACCTCGAAGGTGTGGGCGTCGACGACCTTGAACTGGTCGGCGCTGGTCAGCGAGCCCGTCAGGAGCTGGCCCTTGCCGAGCACATTGGCGGTCACGGCGCGGTCGAGCGACCACTTCACATCCTCCGCCGTCACCGGCGTGCCGTCGTGGAACTTGGCGTCCTGGCGCAGCTTGAATGTGATCTTCAGCCCATCGGGGCTGACCGTGTAGCTCTCGGCCAGTTCGGGCTGGAACTTGTCGAGGTCGAAGACCCATTTGCCGTCGAGCTGTTTCTTCCCGAAGGAGAGCAGGCGGTCATAGGTCAGGAGAGAAAGGCCGAAGGCTTCGCGGGTCGAGCCTGGAATGTTCGGATCAAGCGTGTTGATCGCGGCGCCGGTGACATGGCGCAGCGTCTCCGCGCGCGTCTGCGCCAGCGCCGGCAGGGCCGTGGATGCCAGCAGCGCCGCCACCAGGCCGGCGGTCCTCAGGATGCTCATGTTTGATCCCCTCGTTTTTATGGTTGCAGGCGACAGGTTGGTTCCGAACGGAACAGGATGCAAGCGGGGTGCCATGCGAGCGGTGGGTCAGCCCACAGCTGCCGGCGGCCGCACGACCGCCTGCGGCACGTCATAGGCCTGGAACTCCGCCCAGAGCGTCTCGATATCGGCCCGGAACAGCCCGCGCGTCAGCCCCGCGACCAGCTTCGGCACCGCGGTGGTCATGGCGTTGATCGAGGAGCCCGAGGCGCCGAAGCTCATCGTCGAGGCGATGCTGAACAGATGGATGTCCGAGATCCAGGGCGTCGCGCCCGGCACGCGCTCGGCCAGCGCATAATCGTCGCCGAGATAGGGAAAGCGCGCCAGCCGCTCGTCACGCTCCGCCGGCGGAGGCGTATAGCGGTCGCCCCAGGAGGCGATGTTGCCGGCGAAGCGCGCGAGTTCCGGCCGTGTGGAGGGGTCGATCTCGATGCCCGACGCGCAGATCACGAAATCCACCGTGACGGAGCCGCACGGCGTCGCCAGCTCGACCCCGCCCGGACCGTCGATGGCGCTGACGACGGGCGATCCCAGATGCAGCCGGAAGGCGTCGTGGATCGCACAGCGGTCATAGGTCGCCTGCGGGAAACCCTCGCGCAGGCCCAGCACCGCGCTCATGAAGCGCCAGCGCCAGGGATCGTCGAGATCGCCGAGATGGCGCAGGAAGCCGCGGAAGGTCAGCCAGCGATAGGGCTGCACCACCTGGATCTCCTTGCGCCGGCAGAACAGGTGAACCTCCGCCGCCCCGGCTTCGAGCGCGGTGGCGGCATTGTCGAAGGCCGAGGCGCCGGCGCCGATCACCGCCACCCGCCTGCCCGCCAGCGCCGCAAAGTCGATGGCTTCGGCACAATGCGCCCGGCGCTGCGACGGCAGCGCTGCGATCGGCGCCGGCAGGCTCCAGTCGCCCATGCTCTCCTGACCCGTGGCGAGCACGACCTTGCGCGCGTAGAGCCGGCTCTCGACGCCGCGGCTCCGGACCGTCACCGCCAGAAGCCCGTCCACCGGCGCGATGTCGACGACCTCGGCCTCGTTGCGCACCGGCAGGCCCGTGACGTGCCTGAACCAGTCGAGATAATCCGCCCAGTGCCCCTTCGGGATCAGGGCGAGTTCGTCCCAGCTGTCGGCGCCGAACTTCGCTTCGTGCCAGGACTGGTAGGTCAGGCAGGGCATGTCGAGGTCGGGGCCGGTGAAGTCCTTCGGGCTGCGCAGCGTGTGCATGCGCGCATAGGTCCGCCAGGGCCCCTCCTGCCCGGCCGGCGCCTTGTCCAGCACCAGGATGTTGTCGACCCGCGAGCGCAGCAGCCCGAAGGCCGTGGCGAGGCCGGACTGGCCGCCGCCGACGATGATGACGTCGTGAGCCGGCTGTCCGTCCGGGCCGGTCACCGGCTTCAGCCAGGGCGCGCGCGGATGGGCGGTGCGGGCGAGATCGGCCGCGACGCGGCTTTCGAGCAGGGAGAGACCGTCATGTTTCATGGCGTCTCCCGATGCAGCGTTCATGCCGTCCATCGCGCCTCCCTCCCTGTCCCCCCTCAGGCCGCCAGCCAGCCGCCATCGACCACCATGGTGGTGCCGGTGCTGAAGGATGAGGCATCGCTGGCGAGATAGAGGGCGGCCTGCGCCACCTCCTCCGCGCGGCCGAAGCGCTTCATCGCGTGGCGGCTGCGTGAGGCCTCCCGCACCGGCTCCGGATCGGCATGGCGGGCGAAGCTGCGCCGCAGCATCGGCGTGTCGATGGCGCCGGGCGCGATCGCGGTCACGCGGATGGCGTCCGCCGCGTAATCGAGCGCCATCGTCCGCGTCAGCGAGAGGATCGCGCCCTTGGCGGCGATATAGGCGCTGTTGCCGCGCCCGCCGGCGAGCGCGAGCTGCGAGGCGAAGGTGACGATCGCCCCGCCGCCGCGGGCCTGCATCCGCGGGATCGCGGCGCGCGCGAACAGGAAGGTGCCGCCGACATTGGCGCGAAACACCGCGTCCCAATCCTCGGGCGCAGTGGTCGTCACCGTGCCGCCGCAGGAGAAACCCGCCGCCGTCACCAGCACGTCGGGCCCGCCGAAGCGCCCGGCGCAGACCGCGACCGCCGCCTCGGCGAACCCGGGAGCGCCGACATCGCCGCACTGGATGATGGCCTGGCCACCCGCCGCCGCGATCTGCGCCTGCGTCTCCACGAGCCCGGCCTCGTCACGGTCGATCAGCGCGAGCTGCGCGCCCTCGGCCGCAAAGAGAAGCGCGATCGCCTGGCCGATGCCGGAGCCTGCGCCCGTCACGAGGGCCGTCTTTCCGGCGAGTTTCATCGTCCCGTCTCCATGGTCCGGCCGTCGGTGTGCCACCAGGCGGCGAGTTGGTCGGCCGAGTCCAGGCCATCGGTCTTTGCCACCCAGCCGAGGTCTTGCGCGATCCGGGCCACGGCCATCGGGGCACGGTCGGAGGGGCCGTGGAAATCGATCGTCGCCGCCTCGCCGGGCTCCGCCAGCCGGCAGACGGAGCCGGGGAAGGCCTGCGCCAGCCGCTGGCCCCAGTCGAGCATCGTGAAGCGCTTTCCGGTCGAGACATTATAGATGCCATGGCCGAGTGTGCCGGCCCCCGCGACCGCGAGGACGGCATCCGCCACGTCGGGCGCGTAGATCCAATCGCGAAGCCCCGGCCGCGGCAGGATCGCCGGCTGCTCCGCCACCGCTGCCGCCAGGATCTGGCAGTGCGGGCTCAGCGTGTCGCGCACGCCGGTCGCATGCTCCCAGGGGCCGAAGACGCCGCTCAGCCGCAGGCTGACGACGTCGAGCCCCCAGAGATCGCCGAGCCGCGCGCCGACCCTCTCGCTCGCCCATTTGGTGATGGCATAGAGCCCGACCGGATCTCCCGGCGTCGTCTCGTCGAGTTCGGGCAGGCGCTCGCCGGCTGCGCCATAGGCGGCGGCGGAACTGAGATTGATCACCCGCCGCACGCCCGCCGCCCGCGCCGCCGCCAGGACCGGCACCTGCGCCAGGAGATTGACCTTCAGCGTCGTCGCCGGGTCGCGGGCGTCCCGCTCGCGCCCGGCCGTGATCGCCGCGCCCATCACCACGAGATCGGCACCCGCCGACATCGCCGAAGCCACCGCGGCCTCGTCGGTGACGTCGCCTCGGATCGCCGTGAAAGCACCCGGCAGCACGGCAAAGGACCGCAGCGCCGCCTCGGGCATGGCGGAGCGATCGAAGGCTGCGACATCGTGCCCGGCGCGCAGCAGGGCCTCCGCGATGTTCAAACCGACGAAACCGGCCCCGCCGAAGATCAGAGTTCTCACCGATGGACCTTTCGTCGGGATGGACGGCTCCGGGCCGTGCGTTGGGGACACGGATGCCGGCCCTTCGGCACGACGACCCGCGGCCGGAAGCTAAGGACGCCGCCGCTTGTCCGGCAAGCCGCACCATGCGCGGGGGGCTGCGCGCCATCGGCGGGGCGGGCCCGATTGCAAGGCGGGCCCTCATCGGCTAGGCCTCCGCCATCATCTTCCGGCCCCGCTCACCGCCGCGGTCCGGCGCTCCGTCGCCGAGCGCCCATGCGAATTCGATTCCCGAACGGCGCCGGTCTCGCCCATCGTTCCAGAGGAGCCTGCCATGGCCCGGAAAAAATCCAAGCCGCTCGAGGCCGAATTCGTGATGTTCGACGTGGTCTATGTCGACGGCTCCCGCCGCTCCAACCGACGGGTACCGACGGAATTGCTGGGCGGGCTCGACGGCGACGAACCGGCTCGCGACGCCATCATGGAGCAGGACCGGATCATCGCCGAGAAGTCGGGCGTGCCGCCGCTCGAGATCGCGAGCCTGGTGCGCTCGGGCAAGCCGGTCGAAAAGCCGGCACGCAAGACCGGCTGACGCAGCCCTGGCTGCCATATCGAGGACGCTACGACAGTCATGGCGAGCGCCACCGAACTGTTGCTGGGTGTGTCGCTGTTTGGCTTGACCTGCCGAAGGTCCTGCATTTTAGTCCGGTAAGCCTTTGGGAGGCTGCAAAAAGGGACAAGAAATGCGTACTATTCTGATTGTCGGAGCCATGGCGGCTGTGCTCGCCGGCTGCCAGACGGCGCAGGAATCGCTCGCCGACGCCGAGATCACCTGCGAATCGCAGGGCTTCCGCCCCGGCACCCGTGCCTACCAGCAGTGCCGCTCCGCCAATTACGTGGAGAACCGCCGCGCCTCGAACGAGGCCGGTAACGCAGTCGCAGCCGGCGTCGCCGCCGGTGTCGTCGGGGGCGCGATCGCGGCCTCGGCCAATCGCGGCTATTACCGTCGCGGCTACTACTACGGCGGCCCCGGCTACTGGTGGTGAGATCGAGGCGCGCCGCCTTTCGGGGGCGCATCACGAAAATCAGCCCTGCCGCATTGCTGCGGCAGGGCTTTTTCATGTCGCGAAGCCGGGATCGGCGGTCAGCGCTTGGCGGTGCGGCGGCGCGGCGGCGGGCTGTCGCTCGCGCTGGCCGATGCGATCAGCGAGCCGATGACGTAGACCGCGATGCCGACGCCGATCATCGCCGCGATCGGCTCACGCTCGGCGCGGTGAGCGATCACGCGCCCGCCGTAATCGGCATAGTCGCGCGCCTGGGCGGCATAATCGCGCGCCTGCTCGCTGGCCGTGCCGGAATGGCTGCGCAGCCACTTCTCGCCGCTCTTCAGCAGGCTCCCGCCGGTGTCGGCGGCTTCGCTGCCATAACCCTGCAACATCCGGCTCCAGCGGCCGAAATCGGGCTGATAGCGCTCGTATCGTGAGGTCGACTGGCCGCGCATCGTCGCCCAGGCGATCAGGCCGACGCTCAGGGCGCCGAGACCGAAGGCCGCCAGCGGGTGGCGCTCGACGGCACTCTTGACCGCCTCGCCGCCCTCTCGCGCCAGTTCCATCGGGTCGGCGTCGGTCAGCGCGTCCTTGGCTCGATAATAGCCGTCGCGAACGCTTTCGGTCGCCTTCTCGGCGAGGTCGGACGCTTTGGCACGCACGGTGCCGGCCACGCCCTCAATGTCCTCGCGGGCCTCGTCGATGTCCTTGGGAACATCCGGCGGAAAGCTGTTCATGGTCGCCATGGCGAAATTCTCCATCGTGCGGTGGGCCCAGGACACGAGGCGGACGCATCGGCCCGCGACCCTTCGTGAGCTGTTGGGGACAGAACCGACGATCGCCGACAGAGTTCCCTCCCTATCGAGAAAGCTCGCGGCCGCCGGCAGGAGAGACCCCAGCGAAACAGTTGGGGCCGGCCTGCGGCGGCCGCGGCCATAACGAGGCCGCGATTGCCTGCGACAAGCCCGCTCCATTGCCTGCGAAGAAGGAGACGCTCATGGACATTCAGCAACTCCTGATCAGCCGCCCCGGCGTGCTGTCCGATCCCGAATGGATCGCGCTCGAGAGCATCCGCGAGCAAACGTCGCGGTTCGTCTTCGACGATTCGATGCTCCACCTGCTCGAGGATCGCGGCCTCGTCGAGACCGCCGGTCCGCGCTGGCGCGTGACGGAAAGCGGCCAGCGCCGCCTTGACGAGCGCGCCTGCTGAGGCAGGGCGCCGGAGACCGCATCCAGGGCCGGCCGCGCCTCGCGCGAGCCGGCCCTTTTCTCGGGCCCCGACCGCAGACGGCCCGCAAAGCCGGGGCACGCCCGTCTGGACATCGCCGGGGGCCGTTCCCATTCTCCAGGCGAAACGATCAGAGCGCCCCCCAATCAGAGAGCAGCATGGCCAAGCCCGTCAGCATCACCGTCTCCCACGAACTGGGCCGCGAAGGTGCCGTGGCACGCCTGCGGGACGGCATCGACCGCGTTCGCGACCGTCTCGGCCTGGTGAAGATGCAGCTCGTCGAGGAACGCTGGGAGGGCGACACCCTGCATTTCGGCGTCGCCGCCCTAGGCTGTACCGTGCGCGGCCGGCTCGATGTCGAGCAGACGCTCGTGCGTGTCGAGATGATGCTGCCCTGGGTGCTCGCCATGTTCGCCGAGAAGCTGAAGATCGGCGTCGAGAAGCAGGGACAGATCCTGCTGGAGAAGCCGCGCGCCTGATGCTGCGGGCCTGGAGCTTTCGCGAGGCTGGCCGAATCTGCCGCCGCCTCGCGGCAAATCGCGCAATACCGCATTTCAGCGGTTGAATTCGCCGGGTGCGGCCGCCATGGTCGCTACCGACCTCGACCCCGCCTTCGCCGCGCACACCATCCGGGAGAACCATGCATCACGGCCCGCTGATCGCCATCCTCGTCGCGGGCCTCGGCCTGGCCTTTGTCTTCGGCGCGGTCGCCCAGAAGCTGCGCATCTCCCCTCTGGTGGGTTATCTCGTCGCGGGCGTCGCCGTCGGCCCCTTCACGCCGGGCTTCGTCGCCGACCAGAACCTCGCCAATGAACTGGCCGAGATCGGCGTCATCCTGCTGATGTTCGGTGTCGGCCTGCATTTCTCGCTCAAGGACCTGCTGTCCGTGAAGGCGATCGCCGTGCCCGGCGCCATCGTCCAGATCGGCACCGCGACGCTGCTCGGCATGGGCCTCGGCTACCTCATGGGCTGGACCTGGGTGGCGGGTCTCGTCTTCGGCCTCGCGCTCTCGGTGGCGAGCACGGTCGTGCTGCTGCGCGCCCTGCAGGAACGCCGCCTCGTCCAGAGCGAGAAGGGCAAGATCGCGGTCGGCTGGCTGATTGTGGAAGACCTCGCCATGGTGCTGGCGCTGGTCATGATCCCCGCCGTCGCGGACGCCCTGCGCGGTTCCCAGCCCGGCATGCCGTCCCCACTGTCGAGCCAGTTCGATCTCGGCCTCTGGGGCGTCCTCGGCTTCACCCTGATGAAGGTCGTCGCCTTCATCGCCTTCATGCTCGTCGTCGGCCGGCGCGTCATTCCCTGGATCCTGCACTGGGTCGCCCATACCGGCTCGCGCGAGCTCTTCCGCCTCGCGGTGCTGGCGGTCGCGCTGGGCGTCGCCTTCCTCGCCGCCAGCCTGTTCGGCGTGTCGTTTGCTCTCGGCGCCTTCTTCGCCGGCATGATCCTGAGCGAATCCCCGCTCAGCCAGCGCGCGGCGGAGGAATCGCTGCCGCTGCGGGACGCCTTCGCGGTGCTCTTCTTCGTCTCCGTCGGCATGCTGTTCGACCCCGCGATCCTGCTGCGGGCGCCCGGCCCGCTGCTGGCGACACTGGCGATCATTCTGATCGGCAAGTCGCTCGCCGCCTGGCTGATCGTGCGCGCCTTCGGCAAGTCGAACGGCGTGGCGCTGACGATCTCGGCCTCGCTGGCGCAGATCGGCGAGTTCTCCTTCATCCTGGCGGGGCTGGGCGTCTCGCTGGCGATCCTGCCGCCGCAGGGGCGCGATCTCATCCTCGCCGGAGCGATCCTCTCGATCCTGCTGAATCCGGTGCTCTTCGCGCTCGTCGACCGCTTCGTCGGCGAGACCGCGGCCAAGCCCAAGCCCCAGCCGTCCCCGAAGCCCGCCGTGGTCGACAGCGCCGCTAGCCCGCCAGACGCCGCGGCAGAGGAGCCACCCGATCTCGACATCACGCCGACAACGCTCTCCGACCACATGGTCGTCGTCGGCTATGGCCGTGTCGGCGCGCTGCTCGGCGCCGGATTGAGGGCGCGCGGCGAAAAGGTGCTGGTGATCGAGGAACAAAGCGATGCGGTCGCCACCGCGCGACGCGACGGCGCCGAACTCCTGCTCGGCAACGCCGCCGACCCGGCGGTGCTGGCCGCCGCCGGCCTGGAGCGCGCCAAGCGGCTCTTCGTCGCCATCCCGCAGAGCTTCGAGGCGGGACAGGTCTGCGAACAGGCCAGACGCGAAAATCCGGCCCTGCCGATCGTCGCCCGCGCCCATTCGGACGCGGAGGTCGCGCATCTGACGCGATGCGGCGCCACGTTGACGATCATGGGCGAGGCCGAGATCGCCCGCGCCATGCTGGCGTTGTGCGGGGCCCCGGAAACGCCGCCGTCGGAGGGTGAACCGCAGCCGGCGGCGTGACGCGAAGGATCGTCGGATGCGGAACCAAGACCGTCATCCTGGGCGGCCGCAGGCCGTCCCGGGATCCATCATAGAGCACGACAGGGCCCTATGATGGATCCCGGCCTGCGCCGCTCCGCGGCTGGTCAGGATGACAGGGTCCGTTGCGACCGGTGCCCAGGCTGACCTCAGACCATCTCGAACCGGATGTCCTGCGCGCCTTCCCAGAGCGTCTTGCGGCCGAGCGTGTAGAGGTTCTCCAGCCCCGAGGTCAGGGTGATGAAGTGGTTGCCGGCGAGCTGGCCCATCTTGCTGGCGAAATGCACGCCGCCATAGGCGAGCAGGATCTCGGTCTCGCTGATGCCGCCGGGATAGAGAATGATCTGGCCCGGGGCCGGATAGCTGGTGTGGTTCTCGTAGCCGACGCCGAAATCGAGATCGCCCAGCGGCATCCAGACGCCCTCGCCGCTCCAGCGCACATGCACGATCTTGCTGGTGAACGGCATGTGCCGGAGGAAGGCGGCGCAGGTCTTGGGCGCGTTCTCGAGTTCGAGCTTGGCTTCGAAGGTGAAGGGGCCTGCGGTGACGATGAGCTGGGACATGGGACGACCTTTCGCGTGGCTTTTCCGGGATCGGATGAGGCGGGGGATATGGGGCCTTGAGCCTCATCCTGAGGAGCCGCGCAGCGGCGTCTCGAAGGATGCTTCAGGGGGCTCGCGAACCATCTGGAGCATCCTTCGAGACGCGGGCTTCGCCCGCTCCTCAGGATGAGGGCTGGTGAGATATCCCGCGCTCTCTACGAGAACGCCGCCTTCAGGTCGAGCGTCCCGACCGTGCCGATCGCCTCGTAATTGCGCTTCAGCCAGCGCCTGGCCGCCGCGCGGCCGATGTCGCGCAGCCGCAGCAGGAAGTCCCAATCGGCGTTGAGCCGGGAGGACGAGGTCATCTCCGCCAGCGGCGGGCCACCGTCGATGCGGTGCATCAGCACGCGCTTGTACTCGTTCTTGTCGAGCTTGCCACTGTCGACCAGCCGGTTGACGAAGTCGATCGCGCGCAGTTCGCGCAGCAGCGAGGCGTTGAAGGTGATTTCGTTCAGCCGGTCCTGGATGTCGCGCGCCTTGGTCGGCAGGTCCTTGCGCAGCAGCGGGTTGATCTGCACCAGCAGGATGTCGTCGCCGGCCGCCTCGTAGAACAGCGGGAACAGCGCCGGATTGCCCATGTAGCCGCCGTCCCAATAGGCCTCCTTGCCGATCTCGACCGCCTGGAAGAGCATCGGCAGGCAGGCCGAGGCCATGAGATGGTCCGCCGTCAGCTCGGGGCCGTTGAACAGCTTGATCTTCCCGGTGCGGACATTGGTGGCGGCGATGAACAGCTTCACCTGCGTGCAGGCGCGCACCTTGTCGAAATCGATCAGGTCCGCGATCACGCCGCGCAGCGGATTGATGTTGAGCGGATTGATGTCGTAGGGGCTCGCCACCTTCGAGAACATCTCGAACCAGATCATGCCCGGCGGCACGCCGTTGGAGCCGCCCCAGGCGCCCAGCATCGTGTCGATCAGCGAGCGCTCCGAGCCGCCATACTTCCCGTCGACGCTGATCGCCCGCCAGAACGCCTCGAGCTTGGTTCGCGCGCCCTCGGGCCCGCCCTCGATCCAGCCTTCCGCCAGCACGACCGCGTTCATCGCGCCCGCACTGGTGCCCGACAGCGCCTCGATGGCGAGCCGCCCGTCTTCCAGGATCGCGTCGAGCACGCCCCAGGTGAAGGCGCCATGCGCCCCCCCGCCCTGGAGCGCGAGCGAAACCGATTTCTGCGCCTTGGGACCGGCGAGTCCGAGAATGGGCGTCGCGGCTGTCTTGCGGCCGCTCACGCCGCGGTCCAGCCGCCATCCATCGGCAGCGTCGTGCCGGTGATCGACTTGGCCGCGTCGGTGCAGAGGAAGACGGCGAGCGCCGCCACCTGCTCGACGGTGACGAATTCCTTCGTCGGCTGCGCCGTCAGCAGCACGTCGTTGATGACCTGCTCCTTGGTCAGCCCGCGCGCCTTCATCGTGTCCGGGATCTGCTTCTCGACCAGCGGCGTCCAGACATAGCCGGGCGCGATCGCGTTGACCGTGATGCCCTTGGTCGCGACCTCGAGCGCCACCGTCTTGGTGAAGCCGGCGATGCCGTGCTTGGCCGCGACATAGGCGCTCTTGTAGGGCGAGGCGACGAAGGCATGCGCGCTAGCCGTGTTGATGATCCGGCCCCAGCCCTTCTCTTTCATCTTCGGCAGTGCGGCGCGGGTGGTGTGGAAGGCCGAGGACAGGTTGATCGCGATGATCTGATCCCATTTCGCCAGAGGGAACTCGTCCACCGGCGCGACATGCTGGATGCCGGCATTGTTGACGAGGATGTCGACCGCGCCGAACTCCGCCTCCGCCTGGGCGATGAAACCGGCGATCTCCTCGGGCTTGGTCATGTCGGCGGCGGAGAACAGAACCTTGACGCCGAACTCGTTGGCCAGCCCGGAGCGCAGCTTTTCGGCCTCGTCGGCCAGCAGGATGCCGTTGATGACGAGATGGGCCCCTTCCTTGGCGAGCGCCCTCGCATAGGCGAGGCCGATGCCCGAGGTCGAACCGGTGATGGCGGCCGCACGGTCTTTGAGAAACATCGGCGTCAAGGCTCCTGACAATCGCTTCGAAAATGCTTAGGTTCGGGCCGGACAGGGCAGCGCCGCCGAGGCGCGACCGCCCGCACAGGAAACGCGCGCACGTTGCCCGATGACCCTTCGCAACGCAACATGACCAAAATGCAGCCGCACGCCCATGACCATGGCGATCATGACCACGCCTCCCCCGAGGATGGCGGGTGCCGCCATGCCCATGACCATCGCACCCATGCGGCGGAAGCGCTGGCCCGGGCCGAGCAGGTCTGCCGCGAGCGCGGCCTGCGCCTGACCCCGATCCGCGCCAAGGCGCTGCAGGCACTCCACGCCGATCACCGCCCCGTCGGCGCCTACGACCTCGCCGACCGGATCTCACCGGCGGGCGGGCGCAGGCTGGCACCGATCTCGATCTATCGCGCACTCGATTTCCTGGTCGAGCAGGGCTTCGTCCACCGGCTCTCCTCGCGCAACGCCTATGTCGCCTGTCTGCATGGCCATGGCGCCGGCGACGTCGTCGCCTTCCTGATCTGCGAGGCCTGCGGCGGCGTCGACGAGGACTCCTCGGCCGCGATGAAACAGGCGGTCGCGGCCATGACCGAGTCGCGGCATTTCGCGCCCTCGCATCAGGTCGTCGAGATCGTCGGCCGCTGCGAGCACTGCCGGGAGAACCGGACATGAACGAGCGCGCCTTCCCCTGCCTGGCGGATGGGCATTCCGGCCCGCAGGCGCGTCACCTCACCGTTCCGGTGATGGTCGGCAACGTCGCGGTTGGCGGCGGCGCGCCGATCGTCGTCCAGTCGATGACCAACACCGACACCGCCGACATCCCCGGCACCGTCGCGCAGGTCGCCGCACTCGCCCGGCAGGGCTCGGAACTGGTCCGCATAACGGTCGACCGCGACGAGGCCGCCGCCGCCGTACCGAAGATCCGCGAGCGGCTCGACCGCGTCGGCATCGACGTGCCGCTGATCGGCGACTTCCACTATATCGGCCACAAGCTGCTGGCGGAGCATCCGGCCTGCGCGCAGGCCCTGGCGAAGTACCGCATCAACCCCGGCAATGTCGGCTTCAAGGACAAGAAGGACCGCCAATTTGGCCAGATCGTCGAACTCGCGATCAAATACGGCAAGGCGGTTCGCATCGGCGCCAACTGGGGCTCGCTCGACCAGGAACTGCTGACCGCGCTGATGGACGAGAACGCGCTCCAGCCGCGCCCGCTCGACGCGCGTGCGATCATGCGCGAGGCGATGGTCCAGTCGGCCCTGCTTTCGGCCGTGCGCGCCGAGGAGATCGGGCTCGGCAAGGACAAGATCATCCTCTCCGCCAAGGTCTCCGGCGTGCAGGACCTGATCACCGTCTACCGCATGCTGGCGCAGCGCTCCGACTATGCCATCCATCTCGGCCTGACCGAGGCCGGCATGGGCTCCAAGGGCATCGTCGCCTCCTCGGCAGCGCTCGGCATCCTCCTGCAGGAGGGGATCGGCGACACGATCCGCTTCTCGCTGACGCCGGAGCCCGGCGGCGATCGCACGCTCGAGGTCAAGGCGGCGCAGGAACTGCTCCAGACCATGGGGTTTCGCGCCTTCATACCGCAGGTCGCCGCCTGCCCGGGCTGCGGGCGCACCACCTCAACGGTCTTCCAGGAACTCGCCCGCGACATCCAGGACTGGATCGCCGCGTCCATGCCGGAGTGGAAGACGCGCTATCCCGGCATCGAGGCTTTGAACGTCGCGGTGATGGGCTGCATCGT
>NZ_JAUXYO010000184.1 GCF_030694325.1 Allobosea sp.
GTCTCCATCAGAGTGAGCGCCCGATTCTAACGGCGACACCGCGACGAGCCAACCCCAAGCGCGAACATTGGATCAGTTCGAGGCAGGACCGCACGACGCGACATGCCAATCCCGTCGCCGGTCGCCCTAGCACAAAGCGTGCCGCGAGCGGACCACGAGAAGCGTCAGAAGCGTAGCGGATGATGCTTTAAGTGCGCACTTACGAGTTGTTGCACAACTCAGCGCCTGATACCGTGTTCGCGAAGCGGAGTTGCGCGCGTTGGCGATCTACCATCTCAGCATGAAGCCGATCAGCCGCGGCATGGGCCGCAGCGCGGTTGCGGCTGCGGCGTACCGCGCCGGCGAACGACTGACCAACGAGCGCGATGGCGTCACACATGATTTTACCCGGCGCGGCGGGGTGGAGCATTCCGAGATCGTGCTGCCCCGCGGGTCGGACGCTGAATGGGCGAAAGATCGGGCGACATTGTGGAATGCGGCCGAAGCGGCCGAGGCCCGGAAAGACGCCCGTGTGGCGCGGGAGTTCGAGATCGCTCTGCCGCATGAGCTTTCTGCGGACGAGCGGCTGGAGGCCACGCGGAGCTTTGCGCAGGGGTTGGCCGATCGCTACGGGACGGCGGTTGATGTGGCGATCCACTCTCCGCATGGCGAGACCGATGTGCGCAACCATCATGCCCATCTCTTGATGACGGTGCGGGCTGTCGGGTCCGAGGGGTTCCTGGACAAGACCTCGATCGAGCGCGAGAACAAGTGGCTTCTCTCCCAAGGGCTGCCGACCTCCTCGATGCAGATGCGGGAAATCCGCCAGTCCTGGGAGCAGGTCGCCAATGAGCGGCTTGCCGGTGCGGGGCTCGATGTGCGGATCGATCATCGCTCGCATCAGGAGCGCGGGCTGGAGATCGAGCCGACCGAGCATATGGGCGTCTTTGCCACCCAGATGGAACGGCGCGGGGTCGAGGTGTCGCGGACCCGGCTCGACGGGGATTCGGCGCGGCGCAATGCCGATCTGATCGCGGAAAAGCCCGATCAGGTGCTGACGCTGATCACGGGTGAGAAGAGCGTGTTCGATCGGCATGATGTGGCGAGGGCGCTGCATCGCGCGATCGACCAGCCTGAGGCGTTCCAGGCGGCGTTCGCCAAGGTGATGGCGTCAGACACCCTGGTCGAGCTTCAGGCGGAGCGGGTCGATCAGAACGGCGAGATCACGCTGGCGGGGTACTCGACGAAGGAAATGGTGGCGCTCGAGCGTGGCATGGCGGACGGGGCCATGCGGATGAGCGAGGCGCGTTCGCATGGTGTCGATGGCGCTCATGTCGAGGCGGCGATCGCCGTGCAGGATGTCGCGATCCGGCGTGGGGTGGCGGCCGATGCCGCCGGCCAGGTGGCGCGCGGCGTCCTGTCGGAATCCGATCGGGATGTTGCGATCGACCGGGCGGGTCTGAGCGACGAGCAGCGCCGGGCGGTGGAGCATGTCACCGGCGGGGAGCAGATCGCGGTCGTGGTCGGGCTGGCTGGCGCCGGCAAGAGCACGATGCTGGCGGCGGCACGCGACGCCTGGGAGCGGCAGGGATATGCCGTTCATGGCGCGGCGCTATCGGGCAAGGCGGCCGAGGGCTTGGAGGAAGCGTCCGGGATCGGGTCGCGGACGCTGGCGTCGTGGGAGCATGGTTGGAAAGCCGGGCGCGGCGAGCTCGGGCCAAAGGACGTCATGGTGATCGACGAGGCCGGCATGGTCGGATCGCGTCAGCTTGCGCGCTTTGTCGCCGAGGCGGAGAGCACCGGTGCGAAGCTCGTCATGGTCGGGGACCAGGAGCAGCTGCAGGCGATCGGGGCCGGCGCGCCGTTCCGCGCGATCGCGGAGCGGGTCGGGTTTGCCGGGCTGCAGGACATCCGCCGCCAGCGTGAGGACTGGCAGCGCGAGGCGTCAGGCGATTTTGCCCGGCATCGGACGGGCGAGGGGCTGTCTGCCTATGCGGAGCGCGGCGACGTCCGATTCAGCGAGACGCGCGATGCTGCGCGAGCGGCGATCGTCGCCGACTATATTGCGGATACCGCCGAGCGTCCCGAGGGATCGCGCGTGGCGATGGCGCATCGGCGTGTCGATGTCCGGGCGCTCAACGCCGATATCCGTACAGCGCGTCAGGATGCCGGCGAGCGGGCGCGCGGGGAGGGGGAGCAGGGTCGGCTCGGCCGCGAGCAGGTGTTCGAGACCAATGACGGCAAGCGCTCCTTCGCGCCCGGCGATCGGATTGTGTTCCTGGAGAACAATCGCGAGCTTGGCGTCAAGAACGGCATGCTGGGGGCGGTTCAGTCCGTCGAGCCGGACGTCATCACGGTCCGGCTCGACGGACCCGCGCGCGACAGGGGAGAACATCGCACGGTGTCGGTCTCGACGGGTCACTATGCCGCGTTCGATCATGGCTACGCAACCACGATCCACAAGACGCAAGGCGCGACCGTTGACCGCGCCTTCGTCATGGCGTCGGGCACGATGGATCGGCATCTGACCTATGTGTCGATGACGCGTCATCGCGATCAGGCGACGCTTTATGCCGGCAAGGACGAGTTCAAGAGCGGGATGGAATCGCTGTCGGCCCGGCTCGGCCGTGACGGGTCGAAGGAAACCACGCTCGATTACGCGGAGGGGTTTGCCGAGCGGCGTGGCATCTCCGAGCGGTTCGGGGTGAAGAGCGAGATCGAGGTCGAGCGCGGCGGCGAGGGGAACGGGCGGCAGCGGCCGGGTAGTGAGAAACCGCGCGAAAATCTTGGGCGGGCTACCGGAACCGAGGATCAAGCTGCCGATCGGCGTGGTGGTAGTGGTCGGGGTCAGGCGCAGGGGCGCGTCGCCGGCGGAGAGGGTGGTGATCGCGCCAGCGCCAGCGTGGAGAACCCGTCGGCGAAGCGCAGCATGTTCGCCGGGCTCAAACTCGGGAAAGGGCGTGGAGAGCCGCAGGAGCGCGATGATGCCGCGTCGGAGCGGAAGGGCGTCGAGAGGCCCGCGGCGCCTGCGTCAGGCTCTGCCGCGTCTCGCGTGCAGCTTCTGGCGGCCGTCGAGGGGTATGCGAAAGCCTATCAGGACGCCGCTCGGATGAAGACGGCCGATCTGCCGGTGCTTCAGCATCAGAAGCTGGCGTTGCGGAACGCCGGAGCGGCGATGGACAAGGCCCGGCCGGGATCGACGCGGGAACTTGCCTCAGTTCTGAAGCATGAAAGTCTAAGCCAGCGCGCTATGGCGGAGCTGAGCGGGCCGGCGCGCGCGGCGCAGCTTGTTGCCGGTATGGATCGTGAGCGTCATCGGCAGGTCCAGCGCGAGGCTGCCGAGCCGGGCTTGGAGGCTGGTGCTGGCAACACGGATCAGGGTAAGGCGGCCCGCGCGCCCGAGGCCGAGAAGCACGTCCGCGAGCGCGACAAGGGCATGGAGCGGTGAGCGTGATGATGAGCGATCAGGACGAGCCGGGGGAGGATGATGCGGCGCGCGCGTTTGGGGCGCTGCAGGCCGAGGTCGCGACCTTGCGCCAGGCCGTCGAGGCGTTGCCGGCTATCGTTGAAGGGGCGACGCGGGTGACCGACTACACGCCGACGCTCGGCGCCGTCGTCAAGGTGCTGACCCAGGTCGAGGCGCGGATCATCGCCATCCAGGATCATCCGGCGTTGAAGTTGACCCCCGAGCAGCACGGCCGGGCGATCGGGCGGGCAGGGGCCGAGGCGTTCGCGGAGGCCGCGCGTTTGATGCGCGACGAGGCCGATGCGCTTAAACGCGAGCGGATGCATCTATCCCAGATCGCAGGCAATGTGTTGACACGCCAGTTTCTATTGCGGCGGCAATTTTGGGTTGGCGGAACTGCATTTGTCGTAGGAGGAGTTACGGTAGCTCTAGTTTGGTTACTAATTTACACATACCGACTTGTATAAGAAAAATATCTGCTCTGTTAACAGATATATTAATCGCAATTTGATTAAAAAGCCGCGCAGAGAAGTTGATTTCAACATCAATGCTTTTCGAAAACACGAATCTGATCGTTCGGGCCGACCACAAGGGTGTCAAATTTCTCCGCAGCTACGCCCGGAACTTCCATGCCCGGCGACCCTACCGGCATGCCAGGCACAGCGAGGCCCAGCACCGCTGGGCGATCTTTCAATAGCCTGCGAATATCGGAAGGCGGAACATGTCCCTCAACGAAGTAACCATCGACGATGCCGGTGTGGCAGGACTCGATCCTGCCCGGGACTCCAAGAGCTCGTTTTGTTGCGGCCATATCCTGGCTTTCGACGACGCGTGGCGTGAAGCCGGCCTGCTCGAGATGCCGGACCCAAGCCTTGCAGCAGCCGCATGTGGGACTGAGATGGACCTCAATTTGCTGCGCGGTCGCCGGCAAAGCAGGGAGAAAGAAGGCGAGGAAAAAAAGCGACGCGCGGTTCATCGTGATCTCTAACCCGTTGGGCGTTTCAAGTCGAGATAGGTTTCGCCGTCAGGCGCGCTGCGGCTTCGTGCGTCGATATCGCCTCTCCGGCAATAGCGTGCGCCAGTAACTGTTCTGATTGGGCAAGCTGGGGCAGAATGATCGTCACGCGAAGGCCACCTTCCGGGCAGTTCGCGAGGGTAATTTCTCCGCCGTGGGCTGCAACGACAGCCCGGGCGATGGTCAGTCCAAGGCCGGACCCGCCGGTTTCACGCCCACGCGATTCCTCGAGGCGAACAAACGGCTGAAACACGCGCTCCCTATCGCCATCCGGGATGCCCGGGCCGTCATCTTCGACCGTGATTGCGAGACCGGACGGTGTCTCGGAAATCGCCACCCTGGCTTGCCCGCCATACTTCACGGCGTTGCCAATGACATTCCAGAACGCGCGCTTGAGCGACAGCAGGCGTCCAAGAACCCGGGCCTGGCTAATCCCGGTCAAGCTGACCGAATGTCCCTGATCGGCATGGTCGTCGACGATCGTCTCGATTACCGAAACGATGTCGATGGGCCTGATCACCTCGCTGGAAACGCCGCCGCGCAGGAACTCCAGGGTCGAATCGATCATGCCCTCCATTTCGGCGAGGTCGGCGTCGATGAGGTCGCGGGTCGCCTCGTCCTCCATCAGTTCGGAGCGCAGCCGCAGCCGCGTGATCGGCGTGCGCAGATCGTGCGAGACGGCCGCTAAGGCCTGCATTCTCTCGGAAACGAGGCGCTGGATGCGTTCGCGCATGGTGTTGAAGGCGCGCGCCGCGCGCCGGACTTCGGCCGGGCCGGTTTCGTCTAGCGGCTTCGGAATCTGATCCAGGCTGAACCGCTCGGCCGCAACGGCGAGATCGCGAAGCGGCCGCGTTGCCCAGCGCAATAGCAAGACCGCCACGACAATGATCGCCACACCGAAGCAGATTGTGACGGCAAGCACGCTCCAGTCTGCTTGCTGAGTTGCGCCGAGCGTGGTCGAGGAGAAATTGACCCAGGAGCCGTCATCGAGTCTGACCGAGACTAGCATCATGTGCCGGTAGGCATCGGCGTCGCCCGAATTGAGCGCGCCGTCGTCGGCAAAACCGAGGCGGAAGGATTCTGACGCCAGATCGGGGACGAGTTCCTTGAGCTTGGCTTCCATCGCCGCTGTCCGCTCGGTGGTGGGCGCAGTGCCGAGAACCAGGCTGACCTTGCTCCAATGGACCTCAAGACTAGCGCTCGTCAGATCATGCGCTGCGCGGTCGCGCTCCGGCTCCTGGGGGATGCCTGCGATGGCGCGCTTGATCGAAACGATGCGCTCTGCCAGCCCGCGATCACGCTGCGCGCTCGCCAGGCTCTCAACCCCGACGCGATAGGCCCAGTAGCCGACAAGATGGAATGCCAGCAGCGCGGCGACTAGGATGAGAATGGCGCGGCCGGCCACGGTGTCAGGGAAACCCTTCTGGAACATGCGAGTCATGCCGGCTGACCCTCCCGCGTCTGAACAGCGGGGGTGAACATGTACCCGGCACCGCGAATTGTCTTGATCAGCTGGCCGCCATTGGCGTCGGCCTCCAGCTTGCGGCGCAGGCGGCTGATCTGAACATCGATCGCCCGGTCGAAAGGATCGCTGTTTCTGGTCTTGGCGAACTGCATCAAGGCCTCGCGCGACAAAACCCGGTTGGCGTGTTCGATGAAGGCGACCATCAGGTCGAACTCGCCAGTCGATAGATCGACGAGCGTGCCGGAGGGCGAAACCAACTCGCGCCGCCGCAAATCCATTCTCCAGCCGTCGAAGACTACGAACTCGCTGGCGCGGCCGTCTTCGGCTCTGCGCATGGTGCGCGAACGTCTGAGCACCGCGCGAACTCGCGCCAAAAGCTCCCGCGGGCTGAATGGCTTGGTTACATAGTCATCGGCGCCAGCCTCCAGTCCAATAACGCGGTCGCTCTCTTCGCTGCGCGCCGTCAGCATCACGATCGGAACCTGCGAGGTGGCGCGAACATCACCACAAAGATCGAAGCCTGAACGTCCAGGCAGCATCAGGTCGAGAATAATGAGATCGATGTCTGCCTGTCTCAGGACATCGAGCATGACGCGTCCGTCGGGTGCGCCCGTCACTTTGTAGCCGTGGCGCTGCAGGAAGCGGGCAACCAATACGCGTATCTGCGGGTCGTCATCGACCACAAGCACATGGCCGTGGTCGTCAGCTGCGGAGGTGGTCGGGATATTTGTCACGAGCATCTTTCGAGCGGCGCAAGCGGATCTGCCGCACCTTACGGCCGGCCGGCAGATCGGCAACATAGCTGCGTTGCGCCGGATAGGCTCGATCTGCATTGCAACAATTTGTAACGGACAGGCCGCTCCGCCGTTGCTACCAAACGCCATCGAGGCTCTGGGATCGAACGAATCGCGATGGCCGTAAAACTTTCTCTCACCGTTTTCTCAGCGCTCGTGCTGGGAGCCTGCTCAGTCGCACCAGTGCCGGTCCATCTGGCACGGCCGGCCGATCCGAGTGCGCGCGTTCCAGCCGTTGGATACCAGAGCGTCACCGCCGGATTAACCTCGACGCGCCCGACCGACCCGAAAAATTGGCGCGAGCTGAACCGTAGAGTAGGGCCTCAACAGTGACTGCTATGGCTTCCTCTTTTCGATCCGATCAACGAATATCTACTGGCTCTATCCGCCGCTTCGCGCTCTTGACTGGTGTTGCCGTGCTTCTTGGAGGCTGCGCGACCTTCTCGGCAGATGGCGGTGTCGGCACGGCACAAACCATTGCCTACACCGAGCTGAACAAGGATGTCGTCAAGATCACAGACGACGCCGTCGCCGGCAGCGCCAAGGCGCGCGTCGATCAGCTCCTGAAAAAGCCCCTGAGCGCCGATAGCGCGGTCCAGATCGCGCTTCTCAACAACCGCGGCCTGCAGGCGGCCTTCAACGAACTCGGCATCGCCGAGGCCCAGATGGTGATCGCCAGCCTGCCGCCCAACCCGCGCTTCGGGATTTCGAAGCTGTCGGGTCGGTTCGAGGTTGAGATCGAGCGGCAGATCGTCGGCAGCCTGTTTGCGTTGGCGACATGGCCGGCGCGCGCCGACGTTGCCCGCGACCGCTTCCAGAACGCGCAGCTACGCGCGGCAGAGGCAGTGCTGAAGCTCGCCGCCGACACGCGCAAGCAGTATTACCGCTCCGTTGCAGCGAACGCACAGGTTGGCTTTTACGAGCAGGCAAAGTCATCGACTGACGCTGCGACGGAACTGTTCAAGCGCCTTGGCGAATCCGGCGGCATCAACAAGCTCGATCAGGCTAGAGAGTTCGCATTCGACGCCGAACTCGGCGCACAGCTCGCCCAAGCTCGTCTCCAGCAGCGCCAGGAGCGCGAAAGGCTGGTTCGGCAGCTTGGCCTTTGGGGCAATGACCTCAAATTCCGTATGCCAGCCTCGCTGCCTTCGCTGCCGCGCCTGCAGTCAGCCAAGGCGATCGAAGCGGAAGCGCTTCGCAAGCGCGTCGACATACAGATCGCGCGGGGGGAACTTGCCCTCCTGGCAAAGTCGCTTGGTCTGACCCAGGCGACCCGGTTTGTGAACGACATCGATTTGCTGGGCCGGCGCACCTATGACCGTGGCCGCAGCGTCCTGCCCGACGGAGATGTCGAGCGCGAGACGAGCCGCAGCCGCACCCTTGAACTCGAGATCGAGATCCCGATTTTCGATTTCGGGCAAAGCAAGGTGGCTTTGGCCGAGCAGACCTACATGCAGGCTGCGAACCGTCTGGCCGAAAAGGCCGTGAACGTTCGTTCCGAGGCACGCGAGGCCTATGTCAGCTATCGCGGCACCTATGACATCGCCCGGCAGTACATCAACAATGTGCTGCCTCTGCGGAAGATCATCCAGGACGAAGCGCTGCTGCAGTACAACGGCATGCTGATCGACGTGACGCAGCTCATAACCGATGCGCGGGGCCGCATCCTGTCCAATGTCGCGGGCATCAATGCGCGTCGCGACGCCTGGATCGCGCATACCGACTTCAAGCACGCACTCATCGGCGGCGGTTCGCCTGGAGGCGGCGGCGGAGCCGTCGTTGCGGCCGCCGGCGGCGGCGATGCGCCGGCCCATTGAACCTTTCAGGAGCAAGACGCCATGACGGATCTGTCACGTAGAGGTTTCATCGGATCCTCGGGTCTCGTGATCGCGGGCGCGGCCGCGGTATCGGGCCGCACTGCCTTTGCCGCCGTGCCCGAGGCGCCCACCATGACGAGCGCGGCCACGCAGGCCCCGCTCGTCCCGACCTCAGGCCCGGACTACCAGCCGGTGGCCACGCTGAACGGCTGGACGCTGCCCTGGCGCATGAACGGCGACTGGAAGGAGTTCCACCTCGTCGCCGAGCCGGTCGAGCGCGAGCTTGCGCCGGGCATGATCGCCTATCTTTGGGGCTATAACGGCCAGTCGCCCGGCCCGACCATCGAGGCCGTCGAGGGCGACAAGGTCCGCATCTACGTCACCAACAAGCTGCCGGAGAACACGACGATCCACTGGCACGGCCAGCGCCTGCCCAACGGCATGGACGGTGTCGGCGGCCTGAACCAGCCGCACATCCCATCGGGCAAGACCTTCGTCTACGAGTTTCTCCTCAGGCGCTCGGGCACCTACATGTACCATCCCCATTCCGACGAGATGGTGCAGATGGCGATGGGCATGATGGGGATGTTCATCGTCCATCCCAAGGACCCGGCCTTCCGCCGCGTCGATCGCGACTTCGTCTTCCTGCTCAATGCCTTCGACATCGAAGCCGGCTCATACGTGCCGAAGGTCAACACCATGCTCGACTTCAATCTATGGGCGTGGAACAGCCGCGTTTTCCCCGGCATCGACCCGTTCGTGGTGGGCAAGAACGACAAAGTCCGGATCAGGTTCGGCAACCTGACGATGACCAACCACCCGATCCACATGCATGGCTATGAATTCAAGGTCTCCTGCACCGATGGCGGCTGGGTGGATCCCGCCACAGCCTGGGACGAGGTCTCGATCGACGTCGCGGTCGGCCAGATGCGCGCCTTCGATTTCGTGGCGGACGAACCCGGCGACTGGGCGATCCACTGCCACAAGTCGCATCATACGATGAACGCTATGGGCCACTCGGTGAAGACTTACATCGGCGTCACCAAGAAGGATCTGGTCAGCCGCATTCGTAAGGCCGCGCCCGGCTACATGCCGATGGGCAGCAACGGCATGGGAGAGATGGGCTCGATGGAAATGGAGCTGCCTAAGAATACCCTTCCGATGATGACAGGATACTCGCAGTTCGGCCCTGTCGAGATGGGTGGCATGTTCTCGGTGGTGAAGGTGCGCGAGGGGCTGGCCAAAAACGACTACAAGGACCCTGGCCATTACAAGAACCCTGAGGGGACGGTCGCGTTCGAGTACAAAGGTCAAAAGCTCGCCGAGGCTCCTCGTGTCGAAGGGCCAAAACCCAATCCTGAACTTGCCAAATGGCAGGTGAAGGACCCACGGAAGCCCCGGCGTGGACCGGACGGCAAGCCCCTACCCGGCGCCAAGGTCGGTGGCCATTCCAATCATTGAGCATGACAACCGAACCTGGAGCGACCGCATGACGTTCAAATCCCCAAAGCTGACATTGGCTGCTCTTGCCCTTCTGGCATCGACGGCGCTTTCGCTCGCTGGGCCTGGCGGCGCCGGCCACGGCCATGGCGATGAGACAGCCTATGGCAAGCCCGGCGATCCGAAAAAGCCGTCAAGGCTGGTTCAAGTCGTAATGAGCGAGCGTGAGGGCAAGATGCTGTTCATCCCCGACCGGATCGAGGTTCGCCGCGGCGAGCAGATCAAGTTCGCCCTGCGCAACAATGGCGAGATCGACCACGAGATCGTCGTCGCCACGCTGGAGGACAACCTCAAGCACGCCATCGAGATGCAGAAGAATCCTGATATGGAACACGATGACCCGAACGCCAAGCGTCTGGCGCCCAAGAAGACCGGTGAGATCGTATGGGCGTTCACCAAGGCGGGCGAGTTCGACTTCTCCTGCTTGATCCCCGGCCATCGTGAAGCCGGAATGACCGGCAAGGTTATCGTCAAGTAGGCGCCAGCCTACTCAACAAGGAGCACACCATGCTGAAAATCATCTCCACGCTCGCCTTCGTGGCGTTCGCATTGCCGGCCCTCGCCCAGCAGGTCAATGGCACCGTCAAGAAGGTTGACGAGGCTGCAGGCAAGCTGACCATCGATCATGGGGCGATCAAGAACCTCGACATGGACGCCATGTCGATGGTCTTCCGCGCCGGTGACCCGGCCATGCTCAAAGGTCTGAAAGCCGGCGACAAAATCAAGTTCGACGCCGACCGGGTCAACGGCCAGATCACCGTGACGAAGCTGCAGAAGACCAAATAAGCGCTGCTTAAGCGCCGATCGAACTCCAAGCCGCGGCAGATTATAGTGCCGCGGTGAGGGTTTCTAAGAACTACAGCGAGAGCCTATGGGTGGTTTGCTGCTAATAACCATGCATGGCGTGATTTTGTTATTCGTTGATTCAGTCCAAGGTCTGAATCTAACATTGTTTTGGTTCGTCATCGCAGCTGCAACCGTAGGCTTGTTCGCTATCGTTTTGGCACTGTCTCGAAAATACACAGTTCCTTCACCTCAAGCGGAAGGCAAATCATGCTAGGACGGCTTCTTGCAATCTTGATCTCTTTTTCGCCAGCCGTATCAAGAGCTGATGATGGTGATCTGCAGCGCGCCTTGCTTGAGGCGGCCTGCGCCAACGCCAAGGTTACTCGTCTTCCGGCGGTTGGACGGAGTGAACTATACGAAGCCAATTGCTTTGGGACCTCGCATAAGCGCATCCAGATCGTCTGCATCGCAGGGCGATGCGTTGCCGATCGTCCGCCTGCCGGGCACGATGATACAGAAGAACAGAACTGAGACGCAGACTGAAGATCGAGTGTATAGCGCTTGGATAACTCAAAATCGACGCCTTAGCGGTCGAGATCTGTTATGGTCGCGAATGGAACTCTTCGCTCAGGCTGCGCGCTTTATCTTAGTCGGCGGCTCGGCCACGGTCATTAACTGGCTGGCCCGTTTCACGCTCTCTTAGGCGCGGATCCATCCCGAGCGGTTCCGGCACCTGATGCCGAAACCCTGGCCGCGGTTTCAAAGACGGATCTTATTCTATATCCTACATACCCAATTACAGACTCTAACGATGCTTTATTGCCCCTGAACCGACTGGCTATGGCGACACATAGACCTGTTGTTCTTTCGGCATTCTGGCGGGGATATATGCGTCAATGAAATTGTTATCCGGTAATTCTGATACCAAGTGACACAATGGTGCTAATGAATGTTTCGTTATAATTTTGTCGATGGATATGGGACTTGATGAATTGAGGCGGACTACTGGAACTGTCGTACAATGAACTTCGTTAATTTCTTTGTCAGCATCAACGACTATATGCATCAACTTGTCCATCAGATTGCTGGCCTCGATTATCCCCACGGCCACTGGATACTGTCTGCCGCAGCGATCGTCGTTTTCGTTCTCGCTCCCGCATGGACGATCGGACATTTGGGGAGAGCGCTGTTTCGGGGGGCATCCTCAGCTCGGAGGCGTCGAGCCCGGCTCGCCGCCGTGATTGGCAGGCCGGTCCCTGCTTCGGATCACGTTGGCGACGGAGAGCAACCCGGTCCGGGGACAGCCAATCCACCCACGGTCCGAAGCGAGGTCGCGCCGGTCACCCGTGATCCTTGGATGTTAGCCCTCTTTGTCGCGAGGGCCACGTCTCGTTATCAAGTCCTGCTGGTTCTTTTGTCCCTGTTGACGCTGCCCGCAGCCTGGTTCCTCCTCGATATCCCCAAGCACATCATCAATCACGCA
>NZ_JAUXYO010000316.1 GCF_030694325.1 Allobosea sp.
GACATCTCGTGCGGATAGGCTTTCAGCCGGCGCTCCGGCGATGGAATGCGCACCAGCTCGAGCAGTTCGAGCGCGCGCGCCATCGCCGCCTTCGCCGAGATGCTCTCGTGCCGGATGATCGCCTCGGCGATCTGCTGGCCGACGGTGTAGACGGGATCGAGCGCGAGCGCGGGATCCTGGAAGATCATCGAGGTGACGGCGCCGCGATAATCCGCCAGATCCTGCGGGTTCAGCGCCAAGACGTCGCGGCCGTCGACCCGGACGCCGCCGCCGATGTCGGTGCGGCTTTCGGGCAGGAGGCGCAGCAGCGTCTTCAGCGTCACGCTCTTGCCGGAGCCGGATTCGCCGAGGATGCCGAGCACCTGTCCCGGCTCCAGGGTCAGCGAGACGCCGTTGACGGCGTGGACGGTCTGGGCGCCGCGGAAGCGCACCGTCAGGTTCTCGATCTCGACGAGGGGCGTGGCTGTCTGGGTCGTGCTCATGCCGCGACCTCCAGGGCAGGCGCGTGGCTGTGGCCGGAGCCGGGCACCTGCATGTGGCAGGCGACCTGGCGGGCGCCCTCGCCCACCGTGGCGAGCACCGGCTTCACCTTGGCGCAGACCGTCTGCGCATGCGGGCAGCGCGGGTGGAAGCGGCAGCCTTCGGGCGGGTTGATCGGGTTCGGCGGATCGCCGGCGAGCGGGGCTTCCATGGTCCGGTTGTCGGGATCCATCGACGGCATCGCCGAGAGCAGCGCACGCGTATAGGGGTGGCGCGGATCGCCATAGAGCTCCTCGACGGGGCCGATCTCCACGACTTCGCCGAGATACATCACCATGACGCGGTCGCTGATGAAGCGGACGACGTTGAGGTCGTGGCTGATGAAGATGTAGGTCAGGCCGAACTCCTCGCGCAGATCGGCGAGCAGGTTGAGCACCTGGGCCTCGACCGATTTGTCGAGCGCCGAGACGGCCTCGTCGAGGATCACCAGCCGCGGGCCGAGCGCGAGCGCACGCGCGATGTTGACGCGCTGGCGCTGGCCGCCGGAGAGCTCGTGCGGATAGCGCGCGGCGAAGCGGGCGGGGTCGAGCCCGACGCGCTGCAGCAGGTCGCGCGCCTTGAGGACGGCGTTCGCCTTGGAGACGCCATGCACCGTCGGCCCGAAGGCGATCGAATCCTCGATGGTGAGGCGCGGATTGAGTGAGGCATAACTGTCCTGGAAGACCATCTGCGCCTGGCGGCGATAGTCCTTCAGCGTCAGGGCCTGTCCGCCGACGATCTCGCCGTCGAACAGCATCTCGCCCTTGTCCTGCGGGATGAGCTGCATGACGACGCGCGCCGTCGTCGACTTGCCGCAGCCGGATTCGCCGACGACGCCCAGCGTCTCGCCCTTCATCACGGCAAAATCGACGCCGTCGACGGCGCGCACCACGGCCCCGCCGCCAAGCGGAAAATGCTTGGTCAGCGTCTTCGCCTGCAAGAGCGGGGTGCCGGCGCCGCCGCGGTCGGGATGAGTCTGTTGAGGGGTCGCGTCGACCGTGTCCTGGGTCATGGTCAGCCCTTCACGTCCATCGCCGAGCGCAGACCGTCGGAGAGCAGGTTGAACGAGATCGAGGTGATGAAGATCGCGGCGCCCGGCAGCGCCGCCACCCAGGGCTGCACATAGATCGCGGTGCGCAGCGTGTTGAGCATCAGCCCCCATTCCGGGGTCGGCGGCTTGGTGCCGAGCCCGAGGAAGGAGAGACCCGAGGCCAGGATCATCGAGACCGAGATCAGGCTCGTCGCATAGACGAAGATCGGCCCCAGCACGTTGCCGAGCACATGGACGCGGATGATCGTGATCGCGTTGGCGCCGCTGGCACGGGCCGCCTCGACATAGTCCATCGAGCGGACCTGCGTCGTCACGCTCTCGGCGATGCGCGCGAGCGGCGGAATGAAGACGATGGTCAGCGACAAAAGCGAATTGGTGATGCCGGCGCCGAGCGCCCCCGAGAGCGCGATCGCCAGCAGCACCGAGGGGAAGGCATAGAACACATCGACCGTGCGCATCACGATGGTGTTGAACTTGCCGCCGAAGAAACCGGCGGCGACGCCGATCACCGAGCCGATGATGAAGGCGATGAACACCGGCACCACGCCCATGAAGAGCGAGAGCCGCGCCCCGAAGATCAGCCGCGAGAGCATGTCCCGGCCGAGTTCGTCGGCGCCGAGCGGATAACCCGGTGTCCCGATCGGCCGCAGACGCCGCAGCATCGACGAACGCGTCGGGTCGGCCGGCGCGATGTAATCGGCGAAGATCGCCATCAGGATGATCGCCAGCACCACCAAGCCGGCACCGACCGCGACCTTGTCCTTCTTGAACCGACGCCAGACGCCCGACCAATAGCCGGGTGACTTCGCCAGAGGCGGCACGATCACGGCCGCGTTGCCTTGCGCGATGGCGGACATCTCAGCGCCTCCGGACGCGCGGGTCGAGCAGACCCTGCAGGATATCGACGAGGACGTTCAAACCCACGAAGAACATGGCGAGCACGAGGATGGTGCCCTGCAGCAGCGGCAGGTCGCGCTGGAAGATGGCATTGCCGAGCAGGAAGCCGGTGCCGGGCCAGGAGAACACCGTCTCGATCAGGATCGAGCCGCCCAGCAGATAGCCGAGCTGCAGGCCCATCACGGCGAGCGCGGTCGGCGCGGCATTCTTCACGACATGGCGGAAGACGCCGAAATCCATCAGCCCCTTGGCCCGCAGCGCCGGCACGAATTCCTGGTTGAGGATATCGGCGACCAGCGCGCGCACGGTGCGCGCGATGATGCCCATCGGGATCACCGACATCGTGATGGCGGGCAGGATCATGTAGCTGACATGCTCCCAATCCCATTTCCACGCCGCCGAGCCGCCAGGCCCCGCCCCGCCCGGCGGCAGCCAGCCGAGCTGCACCGAGAAGACGATGACCAGCACCATGCCGAGCCAG
>NZ_JAUXYO010000189.1 GCF_030694325.1 Allobosea sp.
TCCTGGTCAACGCGATCCAGGAAGTCTACCGCCTGCAGGGCGTGACGGTCTCCGACCGCCACATCGAGTGCATCGTCCGTCAGATGCTGCAGAACGTCAAGGTGGACAGCGCCGGCGACACCTCGTTCTTGAAGGGCGAGATCGTCAACCGCTTCGTCTTCGCCGCGGAGAACCGCGACACGAAGGAGAAGGGGGGCAAGGAAGCCCAGGCCGAGCCCGTCCTGCTCGGGATCACGAAGGCCTCCCTCGCGTCGAGCTCGTTCATCTCGGCCGCGAGCTTCCAGGAGACGACCCGCGTGCTCACGCAGGCCGCGACGACGTCGCAGATCGACTACCTGAAGGGACTGAAGGAAAACGTCATCATCGGCCACATGATTCCGGCCGGCACGGGCCTCCAGGCCCGCGAAAAACTCATCGAACTCGCCGCGCAAGCCGCGGCGACGCAGTCGTAAGGAGATCATCGTCATGCCCACGATCAGTCAGCTCATCCGCCTGGGACGCACCAAGAAGCGCACGCGTCCCAAGGCCCCCGCTCTGGACTCTTGCCCCCAGAAGCGCGGCGTCTGCACCTTGGTGAAGACCACGACCCCCAAGAAGCCCAACTCGGCCCTGCGTAAGATCGCGCGCATCAAGCTGACCAACGGCGTCGAGGTCACCGGCTACATCCCCGGCGTCGGCCACAACCTTCAGGAGCACTCGATCGTCATGATCCGCGGCGGCCGCGTGAAGGACCTTCCCGGCGTGCGCTACCACATCCTGCGCGGCGTGCTCGACACCCAGGGCGTCAAGAACCGCAAGCAGCGCCGTTCGAAGTACGGCGCCAAGCGTCCGAAGTGAGTTCTGCCCGACCGGCGGGGCGAAAGCCCAGCCGGTTCGCAGCGTTGAAGATTTGACCGGAGACTAGACGATGTCCCGCCGCCATAGCGCCGAAAAGCGCGAGATCATTCCCGATCCGAAGTTCCACGACGTGATCGTGACCAAGTTCATGAACTCGGTCATGTACGAGGGCAAGAAGTCGACCGCCGAGCGGATCGTCTACGGCGCCTTCGACATCATCGAGGCCAAGATGAAGAGCGACCCGCTCGCCGTCTTCAAGAGCGCCCTCGAGAACGTCGCTCCGGCGATCGAGGTGCGGTCGCGTCGCGTCGGCGGCGCCACCTACCAGGTTCCGGTCGAGGTTCGCACCGAGCGCCGCCAGGCGCTGGCGATCCGCTGGCTGATTTCGGCCGCTCGCGGCCGCAACGACAAGACGATGGTCGAGCGTCTCTCCTCGGAGCTGATGGATGCGGCCAGCAACCGTGGCAACGCGGTCAAGAAGCGTGAAGACACGCACCGGATGGCGGAAGCCAACCGCGCCTTCTCGCATTATCGCTGGTAATCGTCCGCGACCCTCTGGAAAGACGAGAGCATTCCCATGGCCCGCTCCCATCCCATCGACCGTTATCGCAACTTCGGCATCATGGCCCACATCGATGCCGGCAAGACGACGACGACCGAGCGCATCCTGTTCTACACGGGCAAGTCGCACAAGATCGGCGAAGTCCATGACGGCGCTGCGACCATGGACTGGATGACGCAGGAGCAGGAGCGTGGCATCACGATCACCTCCGCTGCGACGACCTGCTTCTGGCGCGACATGCGCCTGAACATCATCGACACCCCCGGCCACGTCGACTTCACCATCGAGGTCGAGCGTTCGCTGCGCGTGCTCGACGGCGCCGTCTGCGTGCTCGACGGCAACCAGGGCGTCGAGCCCCAGACCGAGACTGTCTGGCGCCAGGCCGACAAGTATGATGTGCCGCGCATCGTGTTCGTCAACAAGATGGACAAGATTGGTGCCGATTTCTATCGCTGCGTCCAGGACATCATCGACCGCGTCGCCGGCAAGCCGGTCTGCCTGCAGATCCCGATCGGGGCGGAGTCGGATTTCGCCGGCGTGATCGACCTGATCAAGATGAAGGCGATCGTCTGGAACGGCGAAGCGCTGGGTGCCTCCTTCGAGGAGCAGGAGATCCCTGCCAACCTCCTCGACAAGGCCACCGAGTATCGCTCCAAGCTCATCGAGGCCGCCGTCGAGATGGACGACGTCGCGATGGAGGCCTATCTCGAAGGCACCGAGCCCGACGCCGACACGCTGCGGCGGCTCGTCCGCACGGCCGTGCAGCGCCGCGCCTTCCACCCCGTTCTCTGCGGCTCGGCCTTCAAGAACAAGGGCGTCCAGCCCCTGCTCGACGCCGTCGTCGACTTCCTGCCGTCGCCGGTCGATCGCGGCGCGGTCGAGGGCATCGATTTCAAGACCGAGGAGCCGGTCACCCGCGAGCCGACCGACGAGGCTCCGTTCTCCATGCTCGCCTTCAAGATCATGGACGACCCCTTCGTCGGCACCATCACCTTCTGCCGCGTCTATTCGGGCAAGGTCGATGCCGGCCAGGGCGTGATCAACTCGACGCGCGACAAGAAGGAGCGCGTCGGCCGCATGCTGCTTATGCATGCGAACAACCGCGAGGACATCAAGGAGGCCTATGCCGGTGACATCGTCGCCCTGGCCGGTCTCAAGGACGTCCGCACCGGCGACACGCTGTGCGATCCGGCCCAGGCCGTGATCCTCGAGCGCATGGAGTTCCCGGAGCCGGTCATCACGATCGCGATCGAGCCCAAGTCCAAGGCCGACCAGGAAAAGCTGGGCCTCGCCCTGTCGAAGCTCGCCAACGAGGATCCCTCGTTCCGCGTCTCGACCGATCAGGAGAGCGGCCAGACCATCCTCAAGGGCATGGGCGAGCTTCATCTCGACATCAAGGTCGACATCCTGCGCCGGACCTACAAGGTGGACGCCAATATCGGTGCGCCGCAGGTGGCCTATCGTGAGACGATCACCAAGAAGGCCGAGATCGACTACACCCACAAGAAGCAGACCGGCGGTACCGGCCAGTTCGCCCGCGTCAAGCTGGTCGTCGAGCCGAACGAGACCGGCAAGGGCTTCGAGTTCGAGTCGAAGATCATCGGCGGCGCGGTGCCGAAGGAGTACATCCCCGGCGTCGAGAAGGGCCTGAACTCGGTCATCTCGTCGGGCGTGCTCGCCGGCTTCCCGGTCGTGGACGTCAAGGTCTCTCTGGTGGACGGTGCCTTCCACGAGGTCGACTCGTCGGCTCTGGCCTTCGAAATCGCCTCGCGGGCCGGCCTTCGCGAAGGTCTGCAGAAGGGCGGCTCCGTGCTGCTCGAGCCGATCATGAAGGTCGAGGTCGTGACCCCGGAAGACTATACCGGCTCGGTCATCGGCGACCTGAACTCCCGCCGTGGCCAGATCCAGGGCCAGGACATGCGCGGCAACGCGGTCGTCATCAACGCGATGGTGCCGCTGGCCAACATGTTCGGCTACGTCAACCAGCTGCGTTCCTTCAGCCAGGGCCGCGCGAACTATACCATGCAATTCGATCACTATGAGCAGGTTCCGTCGGCGGTGGCCGCCGAGGTCCAGGCCAAATACGCCTGATCACCAGCCCGACCTGCTTTAAACGCAACAACGATCTGACTGACGGAGGCTACGATGGCCAAAGAGAAATTCGCTCGCACGAAGCCGCATTGCAACATTGGAACGATTGGTCACGTCGACCATGGCAAGACGTCTTTGACGGCTGCGATCACGAAGGTTCTGGCTGAGTCGGGCGGCGCGTCGTTCACGGCGTATGACCAGATCGACAAGGCTCCCGAGGAGAAGGCCCGCGGCATCACGATCTCGACGGCCCATGTCGAGTACGAGACGGCTGCGCGCCATTATGCTCACGTCGACTGCCCCGGCCACGCCGACTATGTGAAGAACATGATCACGGGCGCGGCGCAGATGGACGGCGCGATCCTGGTGGTTTCGGCGGCCGACGGCCCGATGCCGCAGACCCGCGAGCACATCCTGCTGGCGCGCCAGGTCGGCGTTCCCGCGCTGGTGGTGTTCATGAACAAGGTCGATCTCGTCGACGACGCCGAGCTTCTCGAGCTGGTCGAGATGGAGATCCGCGAGCTCCTGTCGAAGTACGATTTCCCCGGCGACGACATCCCGATCACCAAGGGTTCGGCGAAGGTTGCGCTGGACAATGGCGACAAGGCGATCGGCCATGACGCGATCGTCGCGCTGATGAAGACGGTGGACGACTACATCCCGCAGCCGGAGCGTCCGATCGACCAGCCCTTCCTGATGCCGGTCGAGGACGTGTTCTCGATCTCGGGCCGCGGCACGGTGGTGACGGGTCGCGTCGAGCGCGGCATCGTCAAGGTCGGCGATGAAATCGAGATCGTCGGACTGAAGGACACGGTCAAGACGTCGGTGACGGGCGTCGAGATGTTCCGCAAGCTGCTGGACCAGGGCCAGGCGGGCGACAACATCGGCGCGCTGCTGCGCGGCACGAAGCGCGAGGACGTCGAGCGCGGGCAGATCCTGTGCAAGCCGGGCTCGGTGAAGCCGCACACGAAGTTCAAGGCCGAGGCCTACATCCTGACGAAGGAGGAGGGCGGCCGCCACACGCCGTTCTTCACGAACTACCGCCCGCAGTTCTACTTCCGCACGACCGACGTGACGGGCGTGGTTCATCTGCCGGAAGGCACGGAGATGGTGATGCCGGGCGACAACATCGCCATGGAAGTGCACCTGATCGTGCCGATCGCGATGGAAGAGAAGCTGCGCTTCGCCATCCGCGAAGGCGGTCGCACCGTCGGCGCCGGCGTCGTCGCCAGCATCATCGC
>NZ_JAUXYO010000324.1 GCF_030694325.1 Allobosea sp.
GATGATGGATCCCGGCCTGCGCCGCTTCGCGACTTGGCCAGGATGACGGCGTCGAGGAGATTGGCCCCCACCTGCCCCACCCGCGACGTCGTCCCGGGCGCAGCGCAGCGCAGACCCGGGACCCATTCCGGAACCTCGCTCGGAAAAGCTCCGGAATGGATCCCGGATCGGCGAGGCTGCGCCGCTTGTCCGGGATGACCCGCCCTTTCCGAGGAAGCACCCCCAACGAAAAAACCCGGCCATCGCTGGCCGGGTTCGCGTCGTGTCAGCTGATGCTCAGCCCGCTCAGGCGGCCATGGCCTTGCGCATGTTCTCGCTGACCTTCTCGAGGAAGCCGGTGGTCGAGAGCCACTTCTGCTCGGCGCCGACCAGCAGGGCCAGATCCTTGGTCATGTCGCCGGCCTCGACGGTGTCGACCGTGACCTTCTCCAGCAGAGCCGCGAACTTGGCCAGCTCGGCGTTGTCGTCGAGCTTGGCGCGGTGGGCGAGGCCACGGGTCCAGGCGAAGATCGAGGCGATCGAGTTGGTCGAGGTCTCCTTGCCCTTCTGGTGCTCGCGGTAGTGGCGCGTCACCGTGCCGTGGGCGGCCTCGGCCTCGACGGTCTTGCCGTCCGGCGTCATCAGCACCGAGGTCATCAGGCCGAGCGAGCCGAACCCTTGAGCCACCGTGTCGGACTGCACGTCGCCGTCATAGTTCTTGCAGGCCCAGACATAGCCGCCCGACCACTTCATCGCCGACGCCACCATGTCGTCGATCAGCCGGTGCTCGTAGGTGATGCCGAGCTTGTCGAATTCGGCCTTGAACTCGGCCTGGTAGATCTCCTCGAAGATGTCCTTGAAACGCCCGTCATAGGTCTTGAGGATGGTGTTCTTGGTCGAGAGATAGACCGGGTATTTGCGGATCAGGCCGTAGTTCAGCGACGCCCGGGCGAAATCGCGGATCGACTCGTCGAGATTGTACATCGCCATGGCGACGCCGGCCTCGGGGGCCTTGAAGACCTCCTTCTCGATCACCGCGCCGTCCTCGCCGACGAACTTGATCGACAGCGTGCCCTTGCCGGGGAACTTGAAGTCGGTGGCGCGATACTGGTCGCCATAGGCGTGGCGGCCGATCACGATCGGCTGCGTCCAGCCCGGCACGAGGCGCGGCACGTTCTTGCAGATGATCGGCTCGCGGAAGATCACGCCGCCGAGGATGTTGCGGATCGTGCCGTTGGGGCTCTTCCACATCGACTTGAGGTTGAATTCCTTCACGCGGCCTTCATCGGGCGTGATGGTGGCGCACTTCACCGCGACGCCATGCTTCTTCGTCGCGTTGGCCGCGTCGATCGTGACTTGGTCGTCGGTGGCGTCGCGGTTCTCGACCGAGAGGTCGTAATAGTCGAGCTCGAGGTCGAGATAGGGGAAGATCAGCGTGTCCTTGATCTTCTGCCAGATGATGCGGGTCATCTCGTCGCCGTCCATGTCGACGACCGGGTTGGCGACCTTGATCTTGCTCATGTGAAACGACCCCTGCTGCTGGCCAGACGTGAAGCTTTCCAGACTGCGGCACGGGCGCCGCAGGCGGTTGGCCGCTTCCTAGAACATCGGCCCGCAAAGGGAAATGCGGTTTTCGGTTAAGCCGGCCCAAAAGCGCGCCAGCGTCTCGGCCCCGCCCAAACGGCAGGCGCGGCTTTCGGGCAACGCCTGCCGACGAACCGCGGAACGCCCCGTACCCGCCGCAAAATCGTCCGGATCGACCCCGAGCCTCACGCGCTCGCCAACGCCTGCCCGGAAGACCGCCTCGCTCATGACCTCGCTCTCGTCACCGCCTGTCCGCGCCTCGTTCCCGAATGCCCTCGCATTGGCCGCGCCCCTGCTGCTGGCCACCGCGCCCATCGCCCGGGCGCAGAGCCCGGCCGAGGAGCCGGGGCAGATGCTGGATGCCGCCTTCGGCGAGGAGGCGCAGACGAGCCTCTTCGCTCCGATCCCGCGCTGGGAGGCGACGGCGCCCGAGCCCGAACCGGAGCGGCCCGGCTATCTGCCCCCGGGCTCCGTGCGCCACGCGGCACGACCCAATCCCCTCGCCCGCCCCGAGATCGCCGCGACGCCGATTCGCCGCGGGCTCACGCCAACCGGCGTTCCCCTGCCGGCCGCGACCGAACGCGCGATCGGCATGAAGCTCGGCGCCGACAAGCTGTCGCTCTCGACCGAGATCGTCACCGGCCAGGGCGGCTGGCAGCGCAGCGACACCCGGCTCGGCTGGAACGTGACACGCGGTGCCGATGCCGAGAGCGACATCGTCTGGAGCGCCGCCGCCGGCGGCAGCCTGCCCGCCTCGGGCACGGTCGAGCAGAATGGCGAGGCCGTGCTCGGCTATCGCCTGCGCCCGATCGACATCGTCACGCTGACGACAGAGATCGCGCTGGCCGGCAATTACAGCTTTGCGGCGCAGAACGGCCTCGCCGGCAGCCTGACGCCCCGGGTAAAGGTCGTCGCCGACCTGACGCAGCCGCTGGCGACGCCCTGGCGCACCACGCTGGATCTCAGCCTCGGCCGTCAGGTCCCGATGGTCGGCCGCGATCTCCAGACCAGCGGCACCGCCCTGCTGAAACTGGAACTACCGACGCCCTGAAACGCAGGGCCTGCGCCCTTCCCGTTCCGGCGGCGCGCCGATAGTCTGCTGCCATGACCACAGACGCCCCCTCTTCCACACCCCGCTTCGCCCTCGTCACCGGCGGCACCCGCGGCATCGGCCAGGGCGCCGCTCTGGCGCTCGCCTCGGCTGGCTACGAGGTCCTGGCCACCGGCCTGACCGAGGCGGAGATCGAGGTCGCGCCGCCCCATCCCGCCATCCGCCATGCGCGGCTCGACGTCACGAAGGACGCCGAGGTCGCCGCCATCGTCGCCGGCTGCCCGCGGCTCGATGCCCTGGTCAACTGCGCCGGCATGATCCAGCGCGGCGGCAAGGAGTTCGAGATCGAGGCCTTCCGCCTGACGATCGATGTCAACCTCACCGGCACGATGCGGATGTGCGTCGCGGCCAAGGACAAGCTCGCCGCGAGCCGGGGCGCGATCGTCAACATCGCCTCGATGCTGACCTTCCACGGCTCGGCCTTCGCGCCGGGCTATGCCGCCTCCAAGGGCGCGATCGGCCAGCTCACCAAGTCGCTCGCCGCCGCCTGGGCCAGCGACGGCATCCGCGTCAACGCCGTTGCGCCGGGCTGGATCGAAACCGAGCTGACGCGTCCACTGGTCGAGGACGCCGCCCGCTCGGCGCCGATTCTGGCGCGCACGCCGATGAACCGCTGGGGGCAGCCCGGCGATGTCGGCGGCGCCATCGCCTTCCTGCTCTCGGACGCGGCGGGCTTTATCACCGGCACGATCCTGCCGGTCGACGGCGGCTATCTTGCGGTGTGAACGCCTGCATCTCCAGTAACTTGGCGGGCCGCATTGAATCAAAATGCGATGTCGTCAAGATAGGTCGACGCACCGTCATTGCGAGCGAAGCGAAGCAATCCAGGCAGATGTCGAGCGAGACCGTCCGGATGGTTTCGCTGCGCTCGCCATGACGGGTAGGATGCCGTCCAACGACAAGAGCATCGAACGGGAGAAACGCGATGAACAAGGTCAGCCCCATTCCGGTCGCCGCCAGCGAGACCGAGCGCTGGACGCCCTATCGCCATCCGCAGCCGAAGGACTCACCGCCCGAGCTGATCGTGCCCAACGTCATCCCGCAGGATGAGCGCGTCTGGGTCCCGGTCGACGACAATGTCTGGTTCCGCCCCCTCTGCCTCAGCGTGACGCGCGGCTACTGGATGAACCTGCTCCGGGTCCGCCGAGCCGGCGTGCTCTCCCGCCACCGCCACCCCCAGCCGGTCCATGGCTATGTGCTGAAGGGAAAGTGGCGCTACCTCGAGCATGATTGGGTCGCGACCGAAGGGTCTTACGTCTACGAGGCGCCGGGCGAGACGCACACGCTGGTGGTCGATCCCGACACCGAGGAGATGATCACCATGTTCCAGGTCAATGGCGCGATGATCTATGTCGACCCGGACGGCACATGCCTCGGCTATGACGACGTCTTCACCCGCCTCGACAAGTGCCGCGCGCATTACGCCAGCAACGGGCTGGGCGCGGAGTATGCGGACCAGTTCATCCGTTAGGGCAGAGACGCATCCGAACGTCTTTCCGGGGCGCCCGCAGGGCGAGCCCGGAACCCATAACCGCAGCCGTCGACGAAAAACCCGGAACGCCGCCGCCCGCTTCGGCATCGACAGCGGTTATGGGTTCCGGGCTCTTCGCTGACGCGAAGCCCCGGAATGACGGCGGCGCCCGGCAAAACCGGGGGAATCAAGCGCCTACCGCCCGAGCTTGGCCAGTTCCACCGCCGCGCGCAATTCGATATGGGCCAGCACGTCGTCGAGGCGCGGGTCGTCGGTCGCCTCGCGGCGCTGGGTCAGGTTGGCCCGGATTCGCTCCAGCTCGGCAATGTCGACGCGGCCCGAAAGCAGCGCCGCCTTGAGCCGGTCGAGTCCGTCGAGAAGGTCGTGGCCGCGCTTGGCCTGGCGCTTCTTGCGCTCCTGCGGTTCCTCATAGGCCTGGACCGCCAGCAACGTGTCGAGCGGGCCCGACGCGGCGATCCCGGCGCTGCGACTGCTGGCGGCGCCCTCCTTGGTCGGCAATGTGAAGGCGGCGCCGCCCGAGCGCCGCGCCGTACCCGTGGGGGCGACGTTGGTGATGGGCGCGCGCTGGTCGATCCGGATCATGGTCGCCTCGCGAAATCGGTCATCGAACCCTCGCGCCTTGATGGTTAACAGCCGGTAAACCGCCCGGCAGATTCTGCCGCCCCGGCAGGATCGGCCGGCATCATCGGCGTGGCATCACCCTGCGCCGGATTTGCAAACAACTGATAAATCAGCGTTTTCAATTTGTCGCGGTCTGGCATGGGGATCGCAGGGTCGAAGGCGACCGCTTTTCTCCAGCCGGTGAGACCATGTTTCGCAAAGCCGCCCTGACCTCCCTGGTGACGCCGCTCGCAGCGCTGCTGGCGCTCGGCCTCGCCATGGCCGCCAGCCCGGCCCACGCGCTGTCCCGGATCAAGGACCTCGCCTCGGTCGAGGGCGTCCGCTCCAACCAGATCCTCGGCTACGGCATCGTCGTCGGCCTCAACGGCACCGGCGACACGCTCAACAACGCACCCTTCACCAAGCAGTCGCTGACGGCGATGCTGGAGCGGCTCGGCGTCAACACCCGCGGCGCCAACATGCGCACCGCCAACGTCGCCGCCGTGATGGTGACCGCCAACCTGCCCCCCTTCGCCACCCAGGGCACGCGCATCGACGTCACCGTCTCGGCGCTGGGCGACGCCAAGTCGCTGCAGGGCGGCACCCTGCTGGTGACGCCGCTGCTGGGCGCCGACGGCGAGGTCTATGCGGTTTCGCAGGGCCCCGTCGCGATCGCCGGCTTCTCGGCCGAGGGCGACGCCAGCAAGATCACCCGCGGCGTGCCCACCGTCGGGCGCATCGCCAATGGCGGCGTCGTCGAGCGCGAGATCGACTTCGCGCTGAACAAGCTCAAGACGCTGCGACTCTCGCTGCGCAACCCGGATTTCACCACGGCACGCCGCATGGCCGCCGCGATCAACGACTTCCTCGGCGGCGACGCGGCCGAGCCGACCGACCCCTCCACGGTGGTGCTGCAGATCCCGCCGCGCTTCCAGGGCAACATGATCCGCATGCTCACCGAGATCGAGCAGCTGCGCATCGAGCCCGACCAGCTCGCCCGCATCGTCATCGACGAGCGCTCCGGCATCATCGTGATGGGCCGGGACGTGCGGGTCTCGACGGTGGCGGTGGCGCAGGGCAACCTGACCGTCACCATCACCGAGCAGCCCCAGGTCAGCCAGCCCGAGCCGCTCTCGCGCGGCGAGACGGTGGTGACGCCGCGCACCAATGTGAAGGTCGACACCGGCGGCGGCAACAAGCTCGCCCTGGTCCGCGAGAGCGTGACGTTGGCCGAGCTCGTCGACGGGCTGAACGCGCTCGGCATCGGCCCGCGCGACCTGATCTCCATTCTCCAGGCCATCAAGGCGTCCGGCGCCCTCCAGGCCGAAATCGAGGTGATGTGATGAGCCCGACCCTTGCCCTGCCCGCCGCCAAGCTCGGCCTCAGCCTCGCCGGCAGCCTCGTCAACGGGCTCTCCAACGCCCTCGACCCGGCCACCGCCAAGGCGAAGAAGCAGGCCGACGACTTCGAGACGATGTTCCTCGAGCAGGTGACGCAGCAGCTCACCGCCGCGCCCTCGGGCAGCGAGGGCCCGCTCGGCGAGAACGGCATCGGCGGCGACATCTACAAGTCGCAGCTCACCCAGGAATACGCCAAGCAGATCCAGAAGGCGGGCGGCATCGGCCTCTCCGACAGCATCCTGCGCGATCTCCTGCGCCTGCAGGAACAGTCCGGCGCGGCCCAGTCCTCCGGAGCCTGACGGATGTCGTTCGCCAGACGCGTTCTCGACGAACGGCCGCGCATCGCCACGGCGCTGGAGGCCAGGGCGCTGGTCGAGAGCGTGCTGGAAGCGCTGGCGGCCCTCTCGCATTTGGTCGGCGAGGAGACCGAGCTGGTCCGCGCCGGGCGGCTGCCCGAGGCGCTGACGCGCGAGCCGCGCAAGACCGAACTCGCCGGCATCTATATGCGCGGCGTCGAGCAGGTGAAGCTCAATGCGGTGGCGCTGGCGCGCTTCGTGCCAGACCAGGTGCAGCGCCTCAAGGCCTCCCACGGCGCCTTCCAGACCCTGATCGAGACCAACCAGATCGTGCTGGCCACCGCGCGCGCCGTCTCGGAATCGATCATCCGCGACCTCGCCGCCGACGCGAACCGCCCGAGCCGCGCGGCGGGCTATGGCCCGACCGCCACCGTCGGAGCCGGCGCCTTCGCAAGGCCCAATGCCGGGCCGCTGATGGTCTCGCGCCGCCTCTGAGGCGGCTGCAACGGAACCCCTCAATATTTACCTAACTTCTTGACGTCGGATTCAAGTTTATCTGCCAGCTTGGGCAGGTTCGGACAGCTCTATGCGGTTCGGACCTACGGTCGATGGCGGCCTGCGCCGCCACACCGCGACTCCAGAAGGAGTGGGCCATGGATTTCGGCAATGCGCCCCGCACGGCGCCCATAGGAGGCCTTCCCGTCGTCCCTCGCAACGAGGTGGTCGCGACGCAAGGCAGCGTCTCGGTCGATCTGCCGCCCGAGCGGACGGTCCAGTCCGCCCAGGCCGGCGAGGCCGTGAAGCTCGATCTGCGCGCCCAGGAGCGAAACGCGCAGGATCGTGCCAGCCAGGCCCGCGACTTTCAGGCCCGCGACGTCCAATCCCGCGCCGCCTTCGATCGCCGCAGCGCCGAGGGGCAGAAGCAGGAGCGCCAGGCCGAGCGGGACCTCGACGCCGCCGTCGAGCGGCGCATCGTGATCGAGCCCCGCACCCGCGCCATCGTGATCCAGCAGCGCGATAGCGACACCGGCGAGACGATCTCGCAACTGCCCGACGAAACCATGCTGAAGCTGCGGATCTATTCGCGCGAGCTCGCCGACCGTGCCCGCGAGGCCGACGATGCGCCCCCACCCAAGGTCGAGCGCATCGCCTGAGGCGTTGCGGCCGTGGCGCCGCTGCTTGCCCCCTCCCCGCCATCCCCGAACCACAAGACGCCCGCCTCGTGCGGGCGTTTTGCTGTCTGGGCCCGGTTCCGGGCCGGGTAACGACGCGTTCACCATGATTTCGGGCCCGCCGCCGATGCGCGGCATTGGACCGCCGAAATTTACCTCCTGTTACGGGGTGGCGCCGGATGGTCCACCCGTCGCGGCCAGAATGATCGCGACTGCCAGAAGGCACCAAACCAGAAGGGTTTACTACCATGGCCACCGCTATCTCGAACGGCGTTCGTTCCTCGCTCGCCTCGCTCCAGACCATCACCAGCCAGGCCGCCGCCGTTCAGAACCGTCTCGCCACCGGCAAGAAGGTCAACACGGCCGTCGACAATCCGGTCAACTTCTTCACCGCTCAGTCGCTGAACAACCGTTCGGACCAGCTCAAGGGGCTGCTCGACGGCATCTCCAACGGCATCCAGACGGTTCAGGCCGCCTCCAAGGGCATCGACGGCATCACCAAGCTGGTCGGTTCGCTCCAGTCCACCGTCAAGCAGGCGCAGGCCGACGCGGCTCAGAACCGCCCGACCGTCGTCGGCACGGGCACGACCCTGGCCACCGCCGGCGAAGCCGCGCTGACCAGCAAGAGCCTGAAGGACATCGCTCTCGACAAGCGCGTCGGCAGCGCCGGCGACACCACGGTCTCGACCGCCACGGCATCCTCTGCGGGTGACCTCGGCATCGACACCACGGCGACCGATGAGCTGAACATTCAGATCACCACCAACCCGGCCGCCCCGACCTCGACGACCAACATCGGCATCACCCTGACCGCCAACACGACCGTCCGTGACGTCGTGAACGCGATCAACACCTCGGGCGTCGCCACCGCCTTCGTCGACGAGAAGGGCCTGCTCAACGTCAAGGGCACCGGCTCGGAGACGCTGGGCGTCGGTATCGGCGTCGGCGCTGACGCCGCTGCGGCCACCACGGCCTCGGCGACCGGCACGTCGAACACCGCCTTCGGCCTCGCCGGCACGGACGCCACGGCCGGCGTTGCGTCGTCCGGCGTGACCTCGGCGACGCGTTCGAACCTGATCGAGCAGTACAACACCCTGCGCACGCAGATCGACTCGCTGGCCAAGGATGCGGGCTTCAACGGCGTCAACCTGCTGCAGGGCGACAAGGTCTCGATCGCCTTCAACGAAAAGGGCGGCAAGAACCAGACCAAGCTCGATATCCAGGGCACCAGCCTGAGCGCCGAAAACATCGGCATCGCTCAGGCCGGCAACGCCCAGGTCACGGGGTCGATCAACTTCCAGAACGACTCCGATCTGGAAAAGGCCACCACGGCGCTGACGAACGCCCTCACCTCGCTGAAGTCGCTCTCCTCGACCTTCGGTGCCAACCTGTCGGTCGCCCAGACCCGCCAGGACTTCACCAAGGACCTGGCCGACGTCCTCTCGACCGGCGCCGCCAACCTGGTGAACGCCGACGCCAACGAGGAAGCCGCGAACCTGCTCTCGCTGCAGACCCGCCAGCAGCTGTCGCAGACGGCTCTGTCGCTCTCCTCGCAGTCCGACCAGGCGGTCCTGCGTCTGTTCTGATCCTTCGTCCGCAGAATGCGGGCAGCCCACAGGATGTGGGCCGAAGACAAGAAGGCGGCGGAGCCCAGGCTCCGCCGCTTTTTTTCGCTCGTGAACGTCTTCAGCGCCGCATTAACGGTTTGTTATCCTTAACGGGGAATTATCGGCCATCACCGCACGAGCGCAGAATCGCGCTTCAGGGGACCGAAGATGGCGAACACGATTCTTTCCAGTGGCGTGCGCAACAACCTGCTCACGCTCCAGAAGACGACGAGCGAACAGGCCGTCCTGCAGAACCGCCTCGCGACGGGTCGGAAGGTCAATTCGGCCATCGACAACCCGGTCAATTTCTTCACGGCGCAGTCGCTCAACGACCGCGGCAGCCAGTTGAGCGGCCTGCTCGACGGCATCTCGAACGGCATCCAGACGATCCAGACGGCCTCCAAGGGCATCGACGGCATCACCAAGCTGGTCCAGTCGCTGCAGTCCACGGTCAAGCAGGCCCAGGCCGACGCGGCCCAGAACCGCCCGACCGTCATCGGCACCGGCACGGCGCTCGCCGGCCCGGCCGAAACCCAGGCGACCAATAAGAGCCTGAAGGACATCGCTCTCGACAAGCGCATCGGCAGCGCCGGCGACGCAGTCGTGACGGCGGCAACCGCCGGAGCAGCGGGCGACCTCGGCATCGACGTCACCGCGACGCCGGCCCTGAACATCCAGATCACCACCGGCCCGGTCGGCGCCCCGACCTCGACCACCAATATCGGCGTGACGCTGACGGCCAACACCACGGTCCGCGACGTCGTCAACGCGATCAACGCGTCGGGCGTCGCCACCGCCTTCGTCGACGAGAAGGGCCTGCTCAACGTCAATGGCATCGGCTCGGAGACGCTCGGCGTCGGCATCGGCGCCGGCGCCGACGCGGCGGCGGCGACCACCGCCTCCTCCACCGGTGCCCAGAGCGCCGCCTTCGGCCTGAACGCCACCGACCGCACGACCGGCGTCGCCTCCTCCGGCGTCACCTCTGCGGTCCGCTCCAACCTGATTCAGCAGTTCAACGACCTGCGCACGCAGATCGACCAGCTCGCCAAGGATTCGAGCTTCAACGGCATCAACCTGCTGGCCGGCGACCGTCTCTCGATCGCCTTCAACGAGAAGGCCGGCACCAACCAGACCAAGCTCGACATCCAGGGCACCAACCTGACCGCCGAAAACCTCGGCATCCCGCAGGCGATCAACACGCAGCTCGCCGGCTTCTTCAACTTCCAGAACGATCTCGACCTCGAGAAGGCGACCGGCTCGCTCTCCAACGCGCTGACCTCGCTGCGCTCGCTCGCCTCGACCTTCGGCTCGAATCTCTCGGTCGCGCAGACACGGCAGGATTTCACCAAGGCGATGGTCAACACGCTGACGATCGGCGCAGACAACCTCGTCCTCGCCGACTCCAACGAGGAAGGCGCCAAGCTGCTCGCCCTCAACACCCGCCAGCAGCTCTCGCAGACCGCGCTCTCGCTCGCCTCGCAGGCCGACCAGAGCGTGCTGCGGCTCTTCAGCTAACCGTCCGGGGACGCAAGCCCCCTCCTCTCCAGCCAGAAGGCAGGATCGTCATGGCCCTCAAGGTCGAACTCAAGCCCCGCGAGCGCATCATCATCGGCCAGGTGGTGATCCGCAACGACGAGCAGCGGACGCGCTTCTTCATCGAGGGCGACGCGCCGATCCTGCGCGAGAAGGACATTCTCACGCCGGCCACCGCCGACAGCCCGGCGAAGAAGATCTATCTCGCCATCCAGCTCATGTATCTGGCCCAGGACCCGATGTACCAGCACGAGGTCTATTTCGAGCTGGTGCGCGACTTCGTCCAGGCCGCGCCGAGCTCTCTGCCGCATGTTCACGAGATCAATAACCGCATCTTAAGCAGCGACCTCTACAAAGCTCTCAAGGCAGCCAAGAAGCTGATCGCTTACGAAGCGGAACTCATTGAGAATGCAACACGGGTTTAACGCTTACGCCTCCGCCTCGCGGGCCAACCAGGCCGTCGTCTCCCCTCGCGAACTCGAAGCCTCGCTGCTGATCAAGGCCGCCGTCCGCCTCCAGGCGATCCATGACGACTGGACGCTGGCCGATCGCGATCTCGACGACGCACTCAACTACAACCGCAAGCTCTGGACGCTGCTGGTCTCGGCCGTGATCGCCGAGGACAATCCCCTCCCCGTCGGCATCAAGACCAACATCCTGAGCCTGGCGAATTTCATCTTCAACCAGACCTTCAAGGTCGCGGCCAACCCGACCCGCGAAGGGCTTCCGGTCCTGGTCAGCATCAACCGCGACATCGCTGCGGGCCTGCGCGGGCGCTGAGACGCCCTCTCGCCAGCCCCGAAACGCCGAAACGGGCGCCACCGCGGTCGATGGCGCCCGTTTCGATTCGACCAGGCCTCAGAGATAGTTGGTCAGGGTCAGCTTGGAGAGGATCGCGGTCGTCTCGTAGCTCGCCTGCAGCTGCGTCTGCAGCGACAGGATCTGCACCGCGACCTCCTCGCGGGAGATGTTCTCGACACCCGACAGCGCCGTGCCCAGATAGCTCTTCGTGCTTTCGTGGCGCTCTTTCGCCCGCGCCAGGGCGGTCTGGGCCGAACCGAACTCGGTGATGATCTCCGCCGGCTTCTGCGCACCGTTGCCGAAGGCCAGGCGGTCGCTGACGCGAGCCGTCATCGCCTCGTAGCGCGCCTGCGAGTTGACGTCGGTGGCCGGGAAGCTCTCCACCGCCATGATGGCGAACTGCGCCAGCCCGATGCGGAAAGCCTCCTCATTGGCGCGCGCGCCGGTGCCGACGATCTGGCCCTTGTCGACCTGCACCGAGGCGGTGCCGCGCGCCGGATCGCTGCCGTCGTCGCCGCGATACCAGATCACCGTATCGGCCGCGGTGCCGGCGGCGGGCGCGGCGGTCGCCGTGTCGAAGGGTGGGCCCGGCACCCGCAGCGGCGGGCTGCTCGGCGTGCCCGCGAAGAAGTTGCTCGCCGCCACCTGCGAGGACGCGGCCGAGAGCGTCGTCGCGGCCTCCTTGCCGAGCGCGGCCGTGATCGAGGCGCGCAGATTGGCCGCCGTCGCGTTGACGTCGGCGCCGATCTCGAAGCTGTCGCTGGCTAGGCCGGTCGTGCCGGCGGCCCGCGCGGACAGCACGATCTCCTCCGTCGTCCCGTCGGGCAGGGTCAGTTGAACGCGCAGCGTATCGCCGACCGCCGGCTGGCTCGCCACGGTGACGGTCAGGTCGGCCGGCGGCCCGGCATTGAAGGCCGGTGTCAGCGCGGCCGAGGAGCTGGTGGCGCCGGCCAGCTTGAAGCCGTAGCCATGCGCCGGCGCCTCGTCGGCGATCGTCGCCGTGTCCGCGGCTCCGCCGGTGGTCAGGCGTCCGAGCCCGGCGGCGCCGAGATCGGCCTGGCGGCGCTCGTCGATCAGCTGGCGCAGCCCCGCGCGACCGGCGCCGTCGCCCTCGATGATCTCGGTATAGCCGAGCGTCGGCTCGACGTCGGAGGTCTTGCCGGAAAACAGGTAGCGGCCATTGACCTGGGTGTTCAGCAGGTCGAGCGTCTGCTTGAACTTCTCCTCGGCCAGCACCTGCGGCGCCGAGCGGCCTGTCGAGCTCGCGATATAGGTGTTGGAACGCGTGTCGTTGATCGTCTCGGTGGTCAGCTTGGCGAAGTTTTCGATCGCCTGCGACGAAAGCTGGAGGTTGACGTTGCTGCGCGTGATCCCTTCGAGCCAGGAATCGAGCGTCGCGATCTTGGCGTTGAGATCGAGGCTGGTGCGTCGGTCGATCCCGAGATCGCCATAGCTTTCGGCGCGCTGCTGCGTCGCGAGTTGGCGCTCGAGATCCGTCAGTTCGGTGCGGGTCGAGACCAGGCGGTTGGGCGTCGCCGCGCGATAGGCCCCGGAGCCATAAGAAGAAATGGTCATGGCGCGCTCACACTCTCATCAGCACATCCATCATCTCCTTGACGGTGGAGATGATGCGGGCATTGGCGGCGTAGGCGTTCTGCAACTCGATCAGCGTCGCCATTTCCTGATCGACGCTGACCTGCGCGGTCTCCTGGAAGCGGCTCTGCACCGCGGCGAGCGCGATCTGCTGGCCCTCGTCGAGACGCTTGGCGGTTTCGACCGCCTGACCCTGCGTCGAGACGACGCGCTGGACGAGGCCGGAGACGGTCACGCTCGTCGTCGCGGTCGAGCCGTCGATGCCGAGCCGGTTGGTCACGGCCCGCTGGCCCTGGGTCAGCCGGTCGAGCAGCAGGGTCGGCCGCGTCGTGTCGCCCTGCGCCGTCGTCGGCTCGAAGGCGACGAGCTTCGACCGGTCGGCGATCAGCGCCGGGTTGAGCGTGATGCGGCCGGCGAAGCCCACCGTCTGCGAGCCGTTCTCATAGGAGCCTGTGAAGGCTGCGCCACCCGCGCCGCCATCGACGAAGAAGGGCAGTTCCGCGCTGCCGCCGACGGAGGACAGGGTCGTCGCCGTCGGCCGTGCGGTCAGCGCCTTGACGTCGCGCGTCCCGGCCGCGCCATCATCGACGATGCGCAGCACCGAGCCGGTGTTGGAGACGGTGAAGCCGCCGCCGAGCGCCGCCTGCATCTGCGCGGCGACGGAAGCCGGGCCGCCCGAATAGTCGATGCCGATGACGCGGTTGTTGGCATCGCCGCCGGCCGAGGCCGGCAACGGCAGCGAGGCCGCCGACTCGACGCGCACGAAGGTGAAGCGTTGCGTCGCCCCGCCCGGCGTCACCGCATAGTCGAGCGTGACCTTGTTGCCCGCTTGCAGGCCGGCCAGATCGACCTCGAAGCCGGTTGCCGCGCCGGCCGTGACGGCCGTCCCGGCGATCTCCCGGTCCGACAGCGCGCTGGCCATCTGCGCCGCGATCTCGTCGAGCTGGGCCTGCGCCTGAACCAGCGTCGTGTCGCGCATCTCGATCAGCGCCGCGATCTCGCCGGAGCGGAACGTCTTGTTGGCGATCGCGTCCATCACGCCACCCGACAGGGTGGTCATCGTGATCGTACCGACGCCGCGCTGCGCCGGATCGCTGCTCCACTGGTCGTCGGGCGAGAGCCCCGAATGGGCATCGAAGCTGAACACGACGGCGGGGCGGCCGTCGAAGATCTGCGTGCCGCCGCCGGTGACGATGCTGATCGACCCGCGGGCGTCCTCGCTCGTCTTGATGTCCATGTACTGCGACAGATCCGAGAGGATCAGGTCGCGCTGATCCTTCAGATTGGCCAGCGCGGGATCGTTCGGCGAACCGACGATCCGGGCGTTCACCGTCGTCAGCGCGCCGAGCAGATCGTTGATCTTGTTGACGCCGGATGAGAGGCCGATCTCGGCCTGGGAGCGCAGGCTCTGCACCCCGTCCGACAGCGTGTTCAGCCGGCTGGCGAGTTGCGTCGCGGCATCCAGCACCGAGGTCCGCAGGCTGTAGGACGACGGGTCGTTCTGCAGCGCCTGCAGGGCCGAGGTGAAGCCGTTGTAGATCGTGTCGAGTGCTGTCGAGCTGCCCGGTGCGCCATAGAGCTTGTCGACGCTGGCGAGCATGCCGGCGCGCGTCGAGGTGTAGGCGGCGCCGGCGGATTCCTGCCAGAGCTGGTGCTGGACGATCTTGTCGAGCAGCCGCTGGACCTGCGTGCTCTGGGTGCCGACGGTCTGGCCGCTCAGGCTGTCCGAGGTCGAGACGACGCGGCGGACATAGCCGGCCGTGCCCGCATTGGCGACGTTCTGCGAGACGATGCCGATGCCGACCTGGGTGGCGTTCAGCCCCGAGATCGCGGTGTTGAGGGAGGTGCTCAGACCCATCGTCGGCTCCTTTTACGGCGTGGCCCTCCTGGACCGCGCCTCATCCGTCCGAATGCCGTCAGCGGATGATGCTGAAGACGTCGCGCAGCATTTCCTGCGCCGTGGTGATCACCTTGGTGTTGGCCGAATAGGCCTGCTGGGTGACGATCATCTTCGAGAACTCGTCGGCGATGTCGGTGTTGGACTGCTCGACATTGCCGCCGATGAGCTGCGAAACCCCCAGCCCGAAAATCGGCGCACCGGATTCGATCGTTTCCGCGAAGGCTCCGCCATCGAGTCGCTTCATCGCGTTCGACGCGTTGAACTGGGCGATGGAGATCTGCGCGAGCGCGACGACCTGGCCGTTGCTGAATGTTCCGACGACGCGCCCGTCATCCGAGATCGCGACCCGCTCGAGCGTACCTGCCGCATAGCCGTCCTGGCGGATGCTGCGTGCATCGATCTGGCCGCTGACGTCGCCGTTCTGGGTGACCCCGTTGCCACCCGTCGTCAGGCTGATGCCCGAGATCAGATTGCCGTTCACCGTGAGGTTCGGCAAAGCGATGGTGGCGGCCGATGTGAGCTGGCCGGTCGAGTCGAAGGTGATGTCGGTGCCGACGTTGCGATAGGCCACGACGCCCGTGCCGGCGGCGGTGTTCTCAGCCGCGAACAGGTTCCAGGTATCGACACCGCCATTGGCGACGCTGTCGATCTTGGCCCAGCGCAGCTCGACGCTCGATGCCTGTCCGAGCGCGTTGTAGACCGTGACGGAGCCGCCCGGAATGGACTGGCCCAGGAAGGTCGTGATGTCTTCGCCCATGACCGTGTTGGTGGCGCCGCCGGTCGTCGGATCGCCGGCGGTGAAGCTCGCCGGGTTCAGCAGTTCAGAATTGGGCACCGTCGGTGAGGCGCTGTTGGTCGATGGGTAGGCCGGAATATTCGCGCGATACTCGATCGAGGTCGTGGCCCTGGCGGGAATCTGTTCCTTGGTGATGCGGAGCACCTCGGGCTGCGTTCCGATCAGCTGCCCGGTGACCTGGTCGATGCGCTGGCCCTTGAGATAATACCCCGCCCCGTTGACGAGGTAGCCATCGGCATCGAAGTCGAAATCACCGCGCCGGGTGTAGAGGTTGTTGTTGGCGAACTGGGTGTTGGCACCAAGGCCGCTCTGGCGCTGGTCGACGACGAAGAAGCCCTCGCCATTGATCGCGACATTGGTGTCGATGCGCGTCGCCGACAGATCGCCCTGGATCGAATTGGTCGCTTGGCTGTAGGCCGCGACGGAGCCCGAGATCTGCCGGTTCAGTGCCGTATCGGGGACGAGATCGGCAAAGCTCGTATCGACCCGCTTGAAGCCGGCAGTGCGAGAATTGGCGATGTTGCCGGAGATGTTCTCGAGCGCATAGGACTGCGCCTGCATCCCCGAAACCGCGGTCGTCAACGCGCTGAAAACACCCATGAAACCCTCACCTCGACCGGCGCCCTCATCGGGCTGCCCTCAACTTCGAGGCGATAACTGCACGCGCCATGCCATGCACGGACCCGTGATATCCCAAGGACTTGGATGGTTTCCGGAGTATGTCGCGACGGTTTTGGCCGGGCAGAATGCGCCAGCCCGGCAAAATCTGCCTAAGCTCACCGGCGCGAGTGACGCCTGTCAGGAGGCGCCCTGTTCCGGACTGCCGCGCCATGCGGTGAGATCGCCCGCGACGTCGCCCAGCGAAGGCGGCGCGGCTTCCACGAAAGGCAGCGGCCGGCACACCGCCAGCGCCGCGAGACCGATGCGCGCGGTCAGCAGACCGTTCAGCACGCCCTCGCCGAGCTTGGCCGAAAGCCGTGCCGCCAGCCCCTGCCCGACCACCTGCTGGATCACGGCGTCGCCCGCCGCGATGCCGCCGGTGACGACGAGATGGCCGAGCACCTGGCGGGCGAGCCGCAGCAGCCCGAGCGTGCCGGGCCGTCCGGCATAGATGCCAGCGATCGCCCGCAGCAGCCTTGCGCAGGCGACGAGCACGAAGACGATGTCGATCAGCGCGCGCGGGCTCACCGCCGTCACCAGCGAGACGCGCCGCGCCGCCTGGGCGATCTGCGCCTGCGCCAGCGCATCGAGCGGCACCATCAGGCTGCGCTCCGCCACTGTCAGGACGTCGCGGGCCGCAAAGAGCTGCGGCAGGCTGTCGGCGAGCTGCGCGCGGCCCTTGGCCGTCTCGGCGCGCCCGCCGTAGAGCGCCGTCAGCTCTGCCGCCACGGCGCGCGCCTCGTCGACGCTGCCCTCCGTCAGCGCCGCGGTCGCCCGCAGCCGCAGGCTCTCGACCTTGCGCTCGCGCAGGATGTCGCGGATCACGCGCCCGAGCATGACGGCGAGCGCGAGTGCGGCGACCGCGGCGCAGGCGAGCGCGGCATAGCCCAGCACCGGGCTCTGGCTCATCAGCCAGGCGATGGTCTGCTCGGCCCAGACGCCGAAGGCGAGCGCCAGGAAACCCGACAGCCCGGCGACGAAGAGCCCGCCCCAGGACCAGCGCCGCCTCACCGGCGCCACGGCAGCGGGCTCGACGACATCGATCGGCTCGCTCTCGGGCAGGATCGCGACGTCGCCCCGGCTCGCGGCCGGGCCGAAATCCCCCTCCGGTCGAGCCGGATCGAGACGGATCGCGCGCGGCGCCTTGCTCATGCCAGCCTGTCTCCGATCAGAAACTCCAGCGCCCGGTCGAGCCGGATCTGCGGCGGCGGCCTGGTCCGCCCACCGGCATCGGGCGTGACCAGCGGCGGCCGGAAGCGCGGCGCCCGGATCTGCCATTGGGCCGCCGGATCGAAGACGGCCTCGGGCCGCTCCGGCAGTTCGCCCGGAAAGATCGCGGCCTCGCTCAGCCCGTCGAAGACCTCGCCATCGACACTCTCGCCCGCCTCCGGCACGCCCGCGATCGCCGGCAACTCCTCGCGCCCCTGCCGGATGCGGACCTCGCGCGTCGCGCGAACGGCGGCCAGCGCCATCGACTCGACCCGTGCGCCCGCGCCCTGGGCGCGCGAAGTCGCCCGCGCGACGAGATGGGACATCACCGTCGCCAGCCGGTCATGGCTGCCGTGATGGACATGGTCGGCCTTGGTGGCCGCGAAGAGCACGCGCTCGATGCGCGGCGCAAACAGGCTCGACAGCCAGGAATTGCGGCCGACCTGGAAGGCGGCGAGCGCCTGGCCGAGCGCGGTTTCGAGATCGGCCAGTGCGGGTGCCCCGGCATCGAGCGCGGCGAGCACGTCGACCAGCACGATCTGCCGGTCGAGCCTGGCGAAATGGTCGCGGAAGAACGGCGCCACCACGACGCGCTTATAGGCCTCGAAACGCTCCGCCATCAGCCCGGCCAGCGTGCCGGCCTGCGCTTCCGTGTCGGCGCCGAGATCGAGCGGCGCGAAGGTCAGGGCCGGAGAGCCCTCGAGATCGCCCGGCATCAGGAAGCGCCCCGGCGGCGTCACCGCCACGGCCTCGGGATCGGCCCGAAGCCGCGCCAGATAGGCCTTGAACAGGTCGCTCGCGGCCTCCGCCGCCATCTCGTCGGGCGGCCCCGCCGGGTCGCGCTGCGGCAGGTCCGCGAGCCAGGCCGCCGCCGCCTCGCGGCGATGCGCCTTGCGGGCGTCGCCGACCGCCTGGCGCGACCAGCTCTTGTAGTCCTGTCCGATCAAAGCGAGGTCGAGCAGCCATTCGCCGGGATAGTCGACGATGTCCAGCGTCAGCGTCGCCGGGCCCTTGAACCAGCCGGCGGCCCGCTCATAGTCGATCTCGACGCGCAGTTCTGAAATCCGCCGCGTCGAGTCAGGCCAGCGCCGCTCGGGCCCGGACAGGGAGGTCCGGTGGGCCTCATAGGGGAAGCGCGGCACGTCCGGGTCGGGCTGCGGCACCAGCCGCACGCGGGCGATGCGCCCTTCGCTCGCCGCCTTCAGCACCGGCAGCGCCGCACCCTCGATCAGGTTCTGGATCAGCGCGGTGGTGAAGACCGTCTTGCCCGAGCGCGACAGCCCGGTGACGCCGAGCCGCAGTCGCGGCTTGGCCATGCCGAGCAGGGAATCGCCGAAGGCCAGCGCCGCGTTGCGCGCCTCGTCGAGATAGGAGCGCTCGCTCACGATGCGGACCGGCTCACTCGTCGGGACCTTCGCCGAGCGAGGCCGGCGTCACGAAGCGGTCGAGCCGCCCGCTGCGCACCGCGACATCGCGCCAGTCCTCGACCGCGAAGTCGAGCACGGCGAGCCCGCAGGTCGGGTATTTCTGGCTGAGGCGCGAGGCGGCATAGCGGTCGCCATGGCCGGTCAGCAGAGCCGCCAGTTCCTCGAAGCCGGGATTGTGGCCGATCATCAGCAGGGTCCGCACCGCCGGATCGGTCTCCTGCACCACCTCCAGCAGGCGCTGCGTCTTGGCCTCGTAGATGCGCGGCTCGTGCTGCACCGCCGGCTTCTCCGGCAGCATCGGCGCGACGAGCTGCCAGGTCTCCTGCGTCCGGCGCGCCGGCGAGACCAGCACCAGGTCCGGCAGCAGCAGTTCCTCGGCGAGATAGCGCCCCATCACGGGCGCGGCCTCGCGCCCCCGCGTGGCGAGCGGGCGCTCGCGATCGGCCACGCCTTCGGGCCAGTTCGATTTCGCATGGCGGAGGAGCATCAGGCGTCGCATGTCCGCCATCTAACCATCGTGGCCGCGTTTTGCGAGGGCCGGCTCCGGCGGCAACGCGGCCACCAGCAACTGCACCAGCCGCCGCGAGAACAGCTCGAGCAGGGCCTCGGTTCCGTCCTCGCCGACGAGGAAGTCGAACTGGCCGTCGATCAGCAGCGTCGTGAAGCCATGGGTGACCGACCAAACCAGCAGGATTTCGGCGAAATCCGGCGCCGTTGCGGTCTCTGACGGCAGCGGCCCCGGCGGCGGCGCGGCCAAGCCGGCGCGGTGGGCGCGCGTCTCGGCGACGAGGATGCCGAAGGCCCGCGCCCCGGCGCGCTGCATCTCCGGATCCTCCTTGTCGAGTTCGCGGCGCCCGAACACGACGCGGAAACGACCCGGCCGGGCGAGCGCGGTCTCCAGATAGGCCCGGCAGATCGCCGCGAGCCGGCTGCCGCCGGTCGCGCTTGCGCGCGCCGCAGCCGCCTCCATCGCATCGGAGAGATCGTCGAAGCCGAGCGTCGCGACCGCTGTCAGGAGCCCGGCGAGATTGCCGAAATGATGCGCCGGCGCCGCCGCCGAGACCCCCGCCCGCCGCGCGCATTCGCGCAGCGTGAAGCCGCCGACGCCGCGCTCGGCCAGTACGGCCTCGGCCGCGTCGATCATCGCCTGGCGCAGATCGCCATGGTGATAGCCGTCGCGCCCCGCCCCCCGCTTCTGCGCCATGCCATCGCTCTCCCCGGCCGCAGCCGCTCATCTTGACAGCATCAAGATATCGCCTTACGCCGGAGGAACAACTTGACACTGTACAGATGAGGGTTGGTGATGGGCCCGCTCGACCTCGATGCCGCCTTCTCAGCAGCCGGCGCGCTGGCGATGGCGGGCTGGGCGAGCTTGATCCTGTTGCCGCGCTGGCGCGGCCTCTCCGCCCGGCTGGCCGGCCTCGTCATCCCCGCCATCCTGTCGCTCGGCTATGTCGTCCTCATCCTCATGCATTGGCATGTCGCCGCCGGCGGTTTCGGCTCGCTCGATCAGGTCGCCGCGCTCTTCGGCTCCCGCCCCCTCCTGCTGGCCGGCTGGGTCCACTACCTCGCCTTCGACCTTCTCGTCGGAAGCTGGATCCTGCGGCGCTCGCAGGAGCAGGCCATCGCGCATGGGCTGATCGTGCCGGTCCTGCTGCTGACCTTCCTGTTCGGCCCGCTGGGATATCTGACCTATCTCTGGCTGGAGGCGAGCGTCCGCAGCGCGCGCGAGGACCGCCTCGCTCGGCTGCAGGCGCGCCTGCCGGCCTGGCTGCGGGCGCTCGAGATCGAGCCGCGCCTGGCCGCCGCCGCCTTCGCCATGCTCCTCCTGGCCCTGCCGCTTGCCGTGGCGTGGACGCTCGACCCGCGCCTGTTCCAGGGCGTCAGCACCTGGATCAAGCCGCTCAAATTCGCGCTCTCGGCGGCGCTGTTCCTGCTGACGCTGGCGCTGTTCGTGCCCTTGGCGGGCGAGCGCTTTCGCGCCAGCCTGCCCGGGCGCTACCTGATCTGGCCGGTGATCGTGCCGCTGATCGGCGAGGTGCTCTACATCGCCTGGCGGGCCTCGCGGGTCGAGGCCTCGCATTACAACACCGACAGCGCATTCGGCGCCGCGCTCTACAGCCTGATGGCGCTGGGCGCGGTGATGTTCACGGCAGCACCCGCCGTGCTGGCCTATGGGCTCGCCCGCCGCGACGCGGTGGCGATGCCCGAGGTTTTGCGCTGGTCGCTCGTCGGCGGACTGGCGCTGACGGCGGGGCTCGGCATCGTCAGCGGCTTCGCCATGGGCGGCAGCCCCAGCGGGCATTATGTCGGGGCCGTGCCGGCGGACCATGCCACGGTGCCGTTCCTGGGCTGGTCGCTGGAGGTCGGCGATCTGCGGCTGCCGCATTTCCTCGGCCTGCACGCGCTGCAAATCGTCCCGCTCTTCGGGCTTTTGGTCTGGCGGCTGATGCCGGCGGCGCGACCCGGCCTGCTCGCCGTCGCGGCCTTCACGACGATCTATGCGGCGGTGACGCTGACGGCGCTCGCCGCCGCGCTCGGCGGGCGGCCCCTTCTGGGCTGGGCCTGAAACCAGCGCCCGGGCCTGCGACGGCCGCAGGCGCGAGGGTCAGTCCTGCTTCAGGCTACCGCGCAGGCCGCGGCTCTCCGACATGAGCGAGGCGAAGCGCATATCGCGCGCCTCGGGGCCGGCGGACGCCGTTTTCCGGCTCAGGCCGAGATCCATCGGCCGTCCCGGCGGCAGCGGCGCGGTGACGAGCACATTCGCGGCCAGCATGGCGGGCGCCGCGGCTGCCGGCGCCTCGGGAGCGAAGGCGAGCGGCGCGCTGGCGAAGGAGGTCGGCACCGAGGAGGCGCTGGTCTCGATCGGCGCGGAGGTCCCGGCGAGCTGGTAGCTCGGCTCCTCGATGCGACGACGCTCGGGCCGCTCGCCCTTCACATAGAACGCATTGCCGCCGGCCACGGTGACGTAATGCATGTTCGGATAGGAGAAGCGCAGGCCGGCCATGTGGAAATGCTTGGCATCCCCCACCGCCTCGTTGCGCTTGCCGGCGAGGATCGCCTCGGCGGCGGCCTCGACGCGCGGCAGGTCGCGGGCGGCCATGGAGCGCGTCAGCACGCCCGGCGCGAACTGCCGCGGGGCACCGACGACGCTGCAGATGGTGTCGGGATAGCGCGACGATTCGACCCGGTTCAGCACGACGGTGCCGACACCGAGCAAGCCGCTGTCGCTCGAGCGGTTCGATTCGAAATACATCGCGCGGACGAGGCATTCCTTCTCGCGCGGATCGGCCTTGGCCAGCTCGATCGCCTGTTTGCGCTTCTCGTGAGGCTTGGCGGCGGTCGTGGTCGGCTTGGTCGCGGCGGTCTCGACCGGCGACACGCTGCAGGCGCCGAGCGCCGGGGCGGCGAGACCGATCAGCAGCGGGATCGCCTTGCGACGATGGCGGTGAAGAAAGCCCGCGGAACGAACGGCTTCGGCAGCGATCATGTCGGCAGCGGTTTTGGCGCGCATCGAGCGGCGGCCTCCTGATTTCGGGCGACGGGCCACCGCAGGCGGCGGCCCCTCGTCACCGGCAAGGAACGCCGGATGTCTTAACAGAAAGTCAATGTCGGGAGGAAGGGCCAAAGACGGGGTCGCTCTGGCGCCTCTTGCGAGAGAGCATTCACAAGGGCCGCGGAGTGCCGTCGGCGGGCCCACTGCTTGACGGGACCCGAACGCGTCGGAAGGTCAGGGCCTTGCCAATCCAAAGCTCCGTCATTCCGGACCAGTCGCGCAGCGACGCAGATCCGGAATCCATCATCGAGCTCAGAGCCCTACGATGGATTCCGGGACTTCGCTTCGCTCGCCCGGAATGACGGTGAGGGTGTCAGTCTGCGAGAGCCAAAAAGCCGCAAGGTTGAGGGAGACCAACCAGGCCCCTCAGCGCCCCTCGCGCCTGACCATGAAGGCCAGCTTCTCGAACAGCGAGACATCCTGCTCGTTCTTCAGCAGCGCCCCGTGCAGCGGCGGGATCAGCTTGCGGGGGTCGCGCTCGCGCAGCATCTCCGGCGTCATCTCGTCGGCGACGAGCAGCTTCAGCCAGTCGAGCAGCTCCGAGGTCGAGGGCTTCTTCTTCAGGCCGGGCACCTCGCGCACCTCGAAGAACAGCTTCAGCGCCTCCTCCATCAGCCGCTTCTTGATGCCGGGGAAATGCACCTCGACGATGGCCTGCATCGTCTGCGCGTCGGGAAAGCGGATGTAGTGGAAGAAGCAGCGGCGCAGGAAGGCGTCGGGCAGCTCCTTCTCGTTGTTGGAGGTGATGATGATC
>NZ_JAUXYO010000336.1 GCF_030694325.1 Allobosea sp.
TACATCCAGCGCCGTCTCCAGATCGGCTACAACCGCGCCGCCTCGATCATGGAGCGGATGGAGAACGAAGGCATCGTCGGCCCCGCCAACCACGCCGGCAAACGCGAAATCCTCGTCGAGACCGGCAGGGCGAGGGAAGACGAGGATTGAGGCAAGGCGCAGCCACCGGCCTTCGTCACGGCTGAACCGTTCGCGGCAGCGGGGCGTACTCATCGCAACGACAGGAGCGCTGCGATGAGGCCGACAGGATCTGTGACCGACCGCCGGGGCCGGCGGAGCCCTGCGCGGTGAAGACCCTCGTCCTGATCCTCGGCGACCAGCTCAGCCGCGACCTTTCCGCGCTCGACGGGTTCGAACCCGGACGCGACCTCGTGCTGATGGTCGAGGTGGCGGAGGAGACGACCTATGTCCCCCATCACAAGCAGAAGATCGCCTTCATCCTTGCGGCGATGCGCCATTTTGCGCAGGCACTGCGCGAGGAGGGACTGAGCGTCGACTATGTCGCGCTCGACGACCCCGCCAACACCGGCTCCTTCTCGGGCGAGCTGGCGCGTGCGGTCGCCCGCCACCGGCCCGACCGCGTCATCGTCACCGAACCCGGCGAATGGCGTGTGCGCCGGATGATGGACGACTGGGCGCAGGATCTCGGGCTTCCCGTCGAGATCCGCGACGACGACCGTTTCCTCTGCTCGCGCGCCGAGTTCGCCGCCTGGGCCGACGGGCGCAAATCCTACCGCATGGAGTTCTTCTACCGCGAGATGCGCCGGCGCACCGGGCTGCTGATGGAGGATGACGGGCCCGTCGGTGGGCAATGGAACTTCGACGCCGAGAACCGCAAGCGCCTGCCGGCCGGCGTAACGCCGCCGCCGCGCCTGCGTTTCGCGCCGGATGGAGTGACCACCGAGGTCGTCGAGCTGGTCGCGGCGCGCTTCGACGGACATTTCGGCGATCTCGACGGCTTCGGCTGGGCCGTGACGCGAGATGATGCGCTCAGGGCTCTGGCGCATTTCGTCGAACAGGCACTGCCGCGCTTCGGCGACTACCAGGATGCGATGGCAGAGGGCGAGGCCTTCCTCTTCCATGCCCTCGTCTCGCCCTATCTCAACATCGGCCTGCTGCTGCCGCGCGAGGTCTGCCTCGCCGCCGAGACCGCCTACAGGGCCGGCAAGGCGCCGCTCAACGCCGTCGAGGGCTTCATCCGCCAGATACTCGGCTGGCGCGAATATGTCCGCGGCATCTACTGGCTGGAGATGCCGGGCTATGCGCAGACCAATGCGCTCGACGCCGACCGCCCGCTGCCCTGGTTCTACTGGTCGGGCGAGACGGACATGAACTGCCTGGCGAGCGCCGTCGCCGACACCCGCCGCAACGCCTATGCCCATCACATCCAGCGGCTGATGGTGACCGGCAATTTCGCCCTGCTCGCCGGCATCCGCCCGGCCGAGATCGAGGCGTGGTACCTCGCCGTTTATGCCGATGCCTTCGAATGGGTCGAGCTCCCTAACACCCATGGCATGGCGATCTTCGCCGATGGCGGCCTCCTCGGCTCGAAGCCCTATGCCGCCTCGGGCGCCTATATCGACCGCATGTCGGATTATTGCGGACCTTGCGCCTATGACCCGAAGATCAAGACCGGGGAGGGCGCCTGCCCGTTCAACCCGCTCTACTGGGACTTCCTGATCCGCAACCGCGACCGGCTCGGCAACAATCCGCGCATGGCGATGCCCTACAGGAACCTCGACCGGATGACGCCGGCCCATGTCGCGACGATCCGGCGCGAGGCCGCCGCCATCCTCGACGGGCTCGATGCGCCGGCTCAAGCCAAGCCCATCAAGCAGCCCGACCTCTTCGGCTGATCGCGGCCCGCCATTTCCTTCGCGCGCATTTGCGACGATGCTGCGCGCCGGCCCGAACGGGGCCTCAGCGGATTCGCTATCCGCTGTTTGACCTCAGGGCGCGATGTTCCGGTTCCTCCATTCCTCCGATCTTCATATCGGCAAGCGCTTCGGCACCATGCCGGAGGAACTGCGCGGCCGGCTGCGTGAGGCGCGCCACTCCGTGCTCGACCGGCTGGCGGACCGGGCGCGGCAGGGTGGGGCGGAGACCGTTCTGCTGGCGGGCGACAGCTTCGACACCGAGACACCGAGCCCCGCCATGCTGCGCCAGGCGCTCGCTGCCATGGCCGGCCATGCGCCGCTGCGCTGGATCGTCCTGCCCGGCAACCACGACTCGCTGCTCGCCGACGAACTCTGGGCTGCGGCGCGCGCAGTCTTGCCGGCTAATGTTCTGCTGGCGACGGAAGCCGCGCCGCTCGTGCTCGCACCCGGTAGGGTCGTCCTGCCCGCACCCTGCACCACGCGCCGGCCGGGCCGGGACCTGACGGACTGGATGGACGCCGCCGCCACGCCGGACGGGGCGCTGCGCATTGGCCTTGCCCATGGCGCGATCCAGAGCTTTTCCGAGGATGGCAGCAGTCTCGACATCATCGCGCCCGACCGGGCAAGCCGGGCCGGGCTCGACTATCTCGCGCTCGGCGACTGGCACGGCCAGATGCCGATCGGCCCGCGCAGCTGGTATTCCGGTGCGCCGGAGCCCGACCGTTTCAAGCATGATCAGCCGGGCCGGGCGCTGCTGGTGTCGCTCGCCGGCCCCGGCGCCGTACCCGAGGTCACGCCGGTCGAGACCGGCAGCTTCGCCTGGCAGAGCCTCGCGCTCGACTGCCTCGCGGGCGAGGACGCGCCGGCTGTGCTCGGCGAGCGGCTGCCTGCGGGTGCGGCGCGGCGCCAGACCCTGCTGCGGATCGTCGCCACGGGGCGCCTGCGGCCGCAGGAGCGGGCGGCTCTGGAGGCGGCGGTGGCGGCGATGGCGCCGGAATTCGCCCATCTCGTGCTGGAGACGGACGGGCTCGCCACCGATTGCGACAGCGACGATCTCGACGCGATCGACCGTTCCGGCGCCCTGCGCCAAGCTGCGGACGCGCTGCTCGCCGAGAGCCTCGACGAGGCGCGCTCGCTCGCCGAGCGCCAGGCGGCGCGCGACGCGCTGGCGCGACTGTTCTCCTATTGCGCGGCGATGCCGGCATGAGATGGCCGGCATGAAGCTGACGGCGCTGCGCCTGCACAATGTCCGCCGCTTCGCCGGTCGGGGCGTCGCCGTCGAGGGCATCGGCGACGGCGTCAATGTGCTCTGCGCGGTCAACGAATACGGCAAATCGACCTGTTTCGACGCGCTCCACGCCCTGTTCTTCCAGCTCCACACCGGCGCGCCCGGCGCCGTGCAAGGCTTGCGGCCCTATAGCGGAGGCAACCCGCTGGTCGAGGCCGACATCACGACCGCCAACGGCGCCTTCCGGCTGACAAAACAGTTCTACGGCGGCAAGCGCGCCATGGTGCGCGATCTCGCGTCCGGCCGGCTCGTGGCCCAACCCGACGAGGCCGAGCGCTTCATCGCCAATCTCGTCCAGGGTGGCACGGCGGGGCCCGCCGGCCTGCTCTGGGTGCGCCAAGGCATCACCGGCATCGAGCGCCGGGCCAGGAGCGACGAGGAGGGCGAGAAGCGCGCCCGCGAATCCGTGCTCACCTCGGTCCAGGGCGAGGTCGAGTCGCTGACCGGCGGCAGGCGCATGGCGCAGGCGCTCGCCGCCTGCGAGGCGGAGCTGGTGCCGCTCGTCACGGCGACCGGCCGACCCAAGGCCGGCGGCCCCTATGCCCAGGCCATCGAGGAGCGCGACGCGCTGGCCCAGCTGGAACAGAAGCTTGCGGGCGAATTGCGCGAACTGCGGGACGCGCTCGACCGGCGCCGCAGCCTCCGGGCCCGGCTCGCCGAATTGGACGACGCCGAGCGCCACGCCACCCTCCTGCGCGAGGTAACCCAGGCCGAGGCTGCGCTCGCAACGGCGCGCGCCCATGGCGAGGCGCTGCGCAGGGCCGAGGTCGAGGCCGCGCTCGCCCGCAATGCCCGCGACGCGGCCCGCGAAGCGCTCG
>NZ_JAUXYO010000337.1 GCF_030694325.1 Allobosea sp.
GGCGTCTCGAAGGATGCTCCAGATGGTTCAGGAGCCTCCTGGAGCATCCTTCGAGACGGCCCTGCGGGCCTCCTCAGGATGAGGGGTGTGAAGCGGCGCCCCTGCTAGACCACCTGGTTGCGCAAGGTCGTCTCGCCGCGCGCGAGCCGGGCGAGGTTATCCACCAGCAGGTCGACGACATTCGTCTCGTAGGCGCGGGTCTCGCCGGCGCTATGGGGCGTGACGATGACGTTTGTCATCGCCCAGAGCGGCGAACTCGCCGCCAGCGGCTCCTCGACGAAGGTGTCGAGGCCCGCGCCGGCGATGCGCCCTTCCGACAGCGCCGCGACCAAAGCCTTCTCGTCGACGACCTTGCCGCGCGCGACATTGATCAGCAGCGCGCCGGGCTTCATCGCGGCGAGCGCCGCAGCGTCGATCAGGTTTTCGGTCTCCGGCGTCAGAGGGCAGGTCAGCGCGACGATGTCGGCCTGCGCCAGCACCTCGTGGAGCTGATCGGGCCGGACGATCGCCTCGATGTCGGGATGCGGCTCAGGGCTGCGGCGCACGCCGATGATTCGCAGTCCGAAGGCAGCCGCCAGCGTCGCCAGCCGCAGGCCGATTCGGCCCAGGCCCACGATTACCAGCGTCTTGCCGCCGAGCTCGTCCTCGCGCCGGGCGCGGTCGCCGATCATCGGGCGCCAGGTCGCGGTGGTCTGGTTGTCGCGGGCGAGGTGGATCTGCCGGGTCAGGCCGAGGATCAGCGCCATGGCATGCTCCGAGACGGCGCGCTCATTGGCCCCTTGCGCGCTCGCCAGCCGGATGCCGGCTGCGGCGAAGGCGGCCTTGTCGTACTGGTCCGTTCCGGCGGAGACCGACTGGACAAAGCGCAGCTTCGGGCAGGAGGCGATCAGCTCGTTGCGCCAGAGCCCGGAGACCACCACGACATCGGCCTCCGGCGCCCGCGCCTTCAGCTCGTCGAGCGAGCGCACCTCGAAGCTTTTGGCGGCATGGCCGCGCGTCGCGAACTCCGCCTGCAACTGATAGGCGGCATGGGCGAAGCAGATGGTCAGGTCGCTTCCGGTCGGCAGAGCAGGCATCAAGGCAATCCTCGGGAGGTGGGACAGGCGGCGGTCACCTTAGCCTGCCGCGGCGGCATCCCGCCACGGCGCAGACGCGGCGCCGGCCGCTCAGCCGCCATGCGGGAAACAGGCCAGTGCCGCCTCGAGTCGTTCCCAGGCCGGCGCATCGCCCGGGAGGCCGAAGCGCAGCCGGGTCGGATCGGCCTGGAAGCGGCGCACATAAAGCCCGTGGGCGCCGAGATGGGCGAAGAGCGCCGGCGCAGCAGCCGTCGCCAGCAGGCGGAACAGAGCGGTTCCGCCGACGATCTCGCCCCGCGGGGCGAGCAGCGCATCGAGCCTCGCGGCATCGGCAGCGCGCGCGGCGCCAGCCTGCGCCAGCCAATCGACATCGGCGAGCGCCTGCGCGCCGATCGCGAGCGCCGGTCCGGCCACGGCCCAGGGGCCCATCGCGTCGCGCAGTGCCGACACCAGATTTGCCTCGCCGATGGCGAAGCCGAGCCTGACGCCGGCCAAACCATAGGTCTTGCCGAAGGAGCGCAGCACCAGCGTCGCGGGCGGCAGGGTCGGGATCAGGCTCGACTCGGGCGTGAAATCGCAGAAGGCCTCGTCGACGACCAGCAGCCCGCCCCAGGCGGCGCAGCGGGCGGCGAGCGCGGTGAGCTCCGAGACCGACAGCAGGCGCCCGTCCGGGTTGTTGGGGTTCACGACCACCACCGTCGCGGCGTCATCGGCCTGCGCCAAGCTGTCGGCCTCGAAGACCGTCGCGCCCATCTTCCGCCAGGCGAGCGCGTGTTCCGCGTAGGTCGGTCCCAGCACCGCGACCGGTCCGGCGCCGACGCGATCCGGGACCACGCGCGGCAGCAGATCGATCAGGATCTGCGTGCCGGGCGCGGCGACGATGCCCGTCTCGGGCCGTGCGCGATAGGCGCCGCGCGCCGCCGCCAGCAGCGCCGCCTCGTCATCGGCGGCGGGCAGGCGCTGCCACAGGCTTAACGGCAGCGCGGGAAGCGGATAGGGGATCGGGTTGATCCCGGTGGAGAGATCGATCCAGGGCTCGGGCGCATCCGGAAATAGCGCTCTTGCCCGGCCGAGATCGCCGCCATGCCAGATGCCCTCCGTCACGTTTGCCTCGCCGCCCATGGCCCTGCCCGACACACTGCTTCTGCTGCTGGCCGCGCTCGCGATCGAGGCCGCGCTCGGCTATCCGCAGCGCTTGTATGCGCGGATCGGCCATCCCGTCACCTGGATTGGCGCGTTGATCGCCGGGCTCGACCGCCGGCTGAACCGGGAGGCGGCGCGCTTCGCCGCCCGGAAGGCGGCGGGCGTGGCCGCGCTCCTCATCCTGCTGGCGGTAGCGCTGGCCGGGGCTCTCGCGCTGACCACCCTGTGCCGACAGCTGGGGCCGGCGGGGCTTTTGCCGCTGGCGCTGCTCGCCTCGACGCTGCTGGCGCAGCGCAGCCTTTACGAACACGTCGCGGCCGTCGCGCAGGGGCTGGAGACGGGAGGCCTCACCGAGGGGCGCAAGGCGGTCTCGATGATCGTCGGACGCAATCCCGACACCCTGAACGAGGCCGGCGTCTCGCGCGCCGCGATCGAGAGCCTGTCTGAGAATTTCTCCGACGGGGTGGTGGCGCCGGCCTTCTGGCTCGGGGTCGCCGGCCTGCCCGGCATCATCATCTACAAGGCGATCAACACGGCCGATTCGATGATCGGCCACAGGACGCCGCGCCATCTCGCCTTCGGCTGGGCCTCGGC
>NZ_JAUXYO010000340.1 GCF_030694325.1 Allobosea sp.
CTGTAGAGCCCGAAGGCCTGACCCAGCATCGCCGCCGCCCCGGTCGCCGCCGGTGGCGGCCGGTCAGAACTTCACGCTCGGCGCGACTTCGATCTGCGCGCGCGTGGTTTCGCCGACATCGAAGAATTCGCGCTGGCTGAAACCCATCTGCGGCGCGAACAGCACCGCGGGAAAAGCCTGGATTGCGGCATTGAACTCGCTGACGGCGTTGTTGAAGAAGCGCCGCGCCGCGGCGAGCTTGTCCTCGACATTGCCGAGATCGACCTGGAGCTGCTGGAAATTGGCGCTCGCCTTGAGGTCGGGATAGGCCTCGCCCAGTGCCAGCAGCCGCCCGACCGCACCGGATAGTTGCTGCTCTGCTGCCGCCTTGTCATGAACACTGGACGCACCCTGGGCGGCGTTGCGCGCCGCGATCACCGCATCCAGCGTCGTCTTCTCATGCGTCGCATAGCCCTTCACCGTCTCGACGAGATTGGGGATCAGGTCGTGACGCTGCTTCAGTTGAACGTCGATGTCGGCGAAGGCCTGGTTGACGCGCTGCCGCATCGCCACGAGGCCGTTATAGGTCATGATCAGGTAGACGGCGATCGCGGCGATCAGCCCCAAGACAACCCAGCCCATGGCGTGCTCCTCAAGCTCTGGCGCAAAGCGCCGCGCCAGCGTGGCACGAAGGCCGGCGGCGGGGAAGCGGGCAGGAGCCAGCCGCCGGCTCAATCGTCGCTGTAGCGTTCCTCGCGCCAAGGATCGCCACGATCGTGATAGCCGCGCACCTCCCAGAAACCGGGGCGGTTCTCAGACGTGAATTCGATCCGCTTGAGCCATTTCGCGCTCTTCCAGAAATAGAGCTTCGGCAGGACGAGCCGCAGAGGCCCGCCATGCTCAGCGGTGAGCGGGCGCCCCTCCCAGGAATGGGCGAGGATCGCGTCCTCGCTGGCGAAATCCGCCAGTGTCAGATTGGTGGTATAGCCGTCATGGCTGTACAGCACGACGAAGCCGGCCTCCGCCTTGGGGTGCGCGAGATCGAGGATCGTGCGGGTGGCGACGCCTTCCCAGCGATTGTCGTAGCGCGACCAGGTGGTGACGCAGTGAATATCCGATACGTCGGTCGATTGCTCCTGCGCCATGAACTCATCCCAGCGCCAATGCAGGGGACGCTCGACCAGCCCGTCGATATCGAGCGACCAGCTCGAGACGGCGATCTCGGGCTGCAGGCCGAGATCCAGCACCGGCCAGTCCTTGACCAGGTGCTGGCCCGGCGGCAGTCGCTCATTGTCCGGGCGGGCGATGCGCCCGGTCAGGAATTTGGCCGAGCGAGCCCAGGCCTGCTTGGTGCGGGTGAGCTTGGTATCGGCGGGGGTATCGGGATCGTCGGTCACGGATGTCTCTCCGCGGAGATGCGAGGGATCACCGCCTGTTCTGGCATGATCAGTCCGACCCGGCGAGCCCATGGTGAGGAGCCGTATCGTCTCCTCGCACAACGGGCGGCATGGGGGAGGTAGGCCTTCGCCCTTGCCCTTCCGTCCCATTTCCACTACATCGCGCCTGTCCGAAGGGCCGTGATCGATCACAGCCGGGGGCGGCCTTTGCGGCCGGCTCCCGTTTCGTGTTTGGGGCGGATCGTTTGGATGCGGATGCAGAACCGGCGGCCTTGCGCCGTTCGCCCTGCCCAGCGCTTCGAGCGCGGGCATGGCGGCCAGCCTCTGATGAGGCGCCGACGGGAACATCCGGCCTGCAACACCAACCCAAATGGGCGCTTGCCGGACATCCGCGGGAGACGCGGCCGGCGTCAGGAGAATGCATGTCAGCCGTAGAAAGCTTTTCGGGCCGCGAGGATTTCGCCGCCCTTCTCGAGGAATCCTTCGGTCAGAACGAAGCCCTCGAAGGTTCCGTCATCAAGGGCAAGGTCGTCGCCATCGAGAAGGATATGGCGATCATCGACGTCGGCCTGAAGACGGAAGGGCGTGTCGCGCTCAAGGAATTCAACGGCCCCGGCCGTGACCAGGACATCAAGGTCGGCGACGAGGTCGAGGTCTATCTGGACCGGATCGAGAACGCGCTCGGCGAGGCCGTGATCTCGCGCGACAAGGCGCGTCGCGAGGAGAGCTGGGTCAAGCTCGAGAAGGCCTTCGAGGCTCGCGAGAAGGTCTCGGGCGTCATCTTCAACACCGTCAAGGGCGGCTACACCGTCGATCTCGACGGCGCCGTGGCCTTCCTGCCGCGTTCGCAGGTCGACATCCGTCCGATCCGCGACGTCGGCCCGCTGATGGGCCAGCCGCAGCCCTTCGAGATCCTCAAGATGGATCGCCGCCGCGGCAACATCGTCGTGTCGCGCCGCACCGTCCTCGAAGAGACCCGCGCCGAGGCTCGTTCCGAGCTGGTCGCCTCGCTCGAAGAGGGCCAGGTTATCGACGGCGTCGTCAAGAACATCACCGAATACGGTGCGTTCGTTGACCTCGGCGGCATCGACGGCCTGCTCCATGTCACCGACATGGCCTGGCGTCGCGTCAACCACCCGTCCGAGGTCGTGACCATCGGCCAGACGGTCAAGGTCAAGATCATCAAGATCAACCAGGACACGCACCGCATCTCGCTCGGCATCAAGCAGCTGCTGGCCGACCCGTGGGATGGCATCGCGGCGCGTTACCCGGTCGGCGCGCGTCTCAAGGGTCGCGTCACCAACATCACGGACTACGGCGCGTTCGTCGAAGTGGAACCGGGCATTGAGGGCCTCATCCACGTCTCCGAGATGTCCTGGACCAAGAAGAACGTCCACCCCGGCAAGATCGTCTCGACCTCGCAGGAAGTCGACGTCGCGATCCTCGAGGTCGATCAGGTCAAGCGCCGCATTTCGCTGGGTCTCAAGCAGACCCTGCGCAATCCGTGGGAAGTCTACGCCGAGACGCACCCGGCCGGTTCGACTGTCGAGGGCGAGGTCAAGAACAAGACCGAGTTCGGCCTGTTCCTGGGTCTCGAAGGCGACATCGACGGCATGATCCACCTCTCCGATCTCGACTGGAACCGTCCGGGCGAGCAGGTCATCGAGGAATACAAGAAGGGCGACATGCTGCAGGCTGTCGTCCTCGATGTGGACGTCGAGAAGGAGCGCATCTCGCTCGGCCTGAAGCAGCTCGGCGGCGATCCGTTCGTGGATGCCGGCGAGTTCAAGAAGGGCCAGGTCGTCACCTGTGAGGTGATCGAGGTCAAGGAAGGCGGTCTCGACGTCAAGATCGCCGGCACCGACATGACCACTTTCATCAAGCGCGCCGAGATCGCTCGCGATCGCCAGGAGCAGCGCCCCGAGCGCTTCGCCGCCGGCGAGAAGGTCGACGCCCGCGTCGTGCTCTTCGACAAGAAGGCCCGCAAGATCCAGGTCTCGATCAAGGCTCTGGAAATGGCCGAGGAGAAAGAGGCGATGGCGCAGTACGGCTCCGCCGACTCCGGCGCCTCGCTCGGCGACATCCTGGGTGCCGCCCTCAAGAAGGCGACGACCGATAAGAAGTGATCGTTCGGCCGCGCAAGCGGCCGGATGTCTCGACCAGCCCGCGCGGAGAAATCCGCGCGGGCTTTTGTTTCGGACCACCTTGTCATTCCGGGGCGGCCCGCAGGGCCGAACCCGGAACCCACGACGGGGTGCGTGCTGATCGCCGTGTCTGGGACACGCTCGCCCTGTCGTGGGTTCCGGGTTCTTCGCTGACGCGAAGCCCCGGAATGACACCCTGATCGGGCACGTGAGATAGGAAGCCTTCATGACCCCCGCCGCCATCGGCATCGACTTCGGCACGACCAACAGCGTCGTCGCGCTCGCCGGCGCCGACGGGAGCGTCACGACGCGCTCCTTCGCGACGAAGCAGGGCGCCGTCGATGCCTATCGCTCGGCGCTGATGTTCTGGCGCGAGGGGCGCCCGCCCGCGACGCGCATCGCCCATGTCAGCGGGCCCGACGTCCTCGACATGGCGCTGGGCATGACCACCGAGCACCGCTTCCTGCAGTCGCTCAAGACGCATCTGTCGAGCCGTGCCTTTCAGGAGACGCGGCTCTTCGGCAAGCTTTTCCGGCTCGAGGATCTGATCGGCGTCTTCCTCGCCGACCTCGTCGCAGGGCTCGACGGGCTGGCTTCGAGGCCGCTGGTGTCCGGGCGGCCGGTCGTCTTCGCCGGCGAGCGCCCCGACGAGGAACTGGCGCTCGGCCGGCTGAAGGCCTCCTATGCCGGGGCCGGCATGAGCCAAGTCGATTTCGCCTATGAGCCGCTCGGCGCCGCCTATTGGTACGCCCGCGAACTGAAGCAGCCGCAGACCATGCTCGTCGCCGATTTCGGCGGCGGGACCAGCGACTTCTCGGTGATGCGCTTCGAGCCCGGCAAGGCGGGCCGGCTGGAGGCGATCCCGCTCTCCCACGCGGGTGTCGGCGTTGCCGGCGACACCTTCGACTACCGCATCATCGAGCATGCGGTTTCCCCCCGCCTCGGCAAGGGCACGCAGTACCGTTCCTTCGGCAAGCTGCTGCCGATCCCGGCGCATTACCATGCCGCCTTCGCGCAATGGCACCGCCTCTCGCTGATGAAGAGCCGCGAGACCATGGCCGAACTCAGGGCCCTGATCCGCGAGGCCGTCGAGCCGGACAAGCTCGAGGACCTTCTCACCGTCATCGAATACGATCTCGGCTACGAACTCTACCGCGCCGTCTCGGCAGCCAAGATCGCGCTGTCGAGCGCCGACGAAACGGTCCTGCGCTTCGAGCAGACCGGCATCGCCATCGAGCGCCGCATTACCCGCGCCGACTTCGAGAGCTGGATCGCGCCGGATGTCGCGGCCATCGAATCTGCGCTCGACCGGGCGCTGACTGAGGCCGATGTCGCAGCCGGGGCGATCGAGGCCGTCTTCATGACTGGCGGTACCTCGCATGTGCCGGCCGTGCGTGCGCTCTTCGACCGGCGTTTTGGCGCTCATCGCATCCATGTCGGCGATGCTTTCCGCTCGGTCGCCAGCGGACTTGCTTTGCTGGCGCTCGATCGGGCGCGCGACGCTGTCGTGGCCTGATCGGTGCGCGTCACCTTGCCCCGCTGACGGTGCAGGGCTACATCACGGGCGCCGAGCGCGGCGCCCTCGCCATCTTTTCCATGCGGCTGCCAGACCGCGCCAACCGACAGGAGCGCCTTGATGTCGTCCGATGCCGACCTGCTCGCCGACCGTCGCAATCTGCGCCGCAAGGTGACGCTGTGGCGCCTGCTCGCCGTCGTCGGGGTCATCGGCGCGGCGGTGGTCGCCGGCTTGGCCTGGACCGGGCGCACCCCCGGTTCGATCTCGCAGGCTCATATCGCCCGTGTCACGATCTCGGGCTTCATCTCGGGCGATCGCCGGACGCTCGACCTCGTCAAGTCGCTCGAGGAAAGCCGCGCTGCGGCGGTCATCGTCCGCATCGACAGCCCCGGCGGCACGGTGAGCGGCTCGGAAGCGCTCTATGACGCCCTGCGCCGGCTCGCCGCGAAAAAGCCGATGGTCGCCGTGGTCGACGGTCTGGCCGCGTCGGGCGGCTATATCGCCGCCATCGGCTCGGATCGGATCGTCGCACGCCAGACCTCGCTCGTCGGCTCGATCGGCGTGCTGTTCCAGCTCCCGAACGTCGCTCAGTTGCTCGATACCGTCGGCGTCAAGGTCGAATCGATCAGGTCCAGCCCGCTCAAGGCCGCGCCGAGCGGCTTCGAGCCGACGTCGCCCGAGGCGCGAGCGGCGCTCCAGCGCGTGGTCGACGACAATTACGACTGGTTCAAGCGGACGGTCCGCGAGCGCCGCAGGCTGGCCGAGCCGGAGGTTGCTCTGGTCTCCGACGGGCGCGTCCATACCGGCCGCCAGGCGGCCGCGCTCAAGCTCGTGGACGAGATTGGTGGCGAGCCGGAGGCGATCGCCTGGCTCGAGCGCGACAAGGGCGTCGCGAAGGGGCTGCGCGTGCGGGACTGGCGCCGCGCCAGCGAATCCTCCTCGCTCGGCCTCTGGAGCATGGGCGAAGCCATGGCCCGCGCCGCCGGGCTGGACACGCTGGCCGCCGTGTTGGCCCGCGCCGCGGACCAGCCGCTCGGTTTGCGGCTTGACGCGCCTCTGGCGCTCTGGCAGCCTGCAGTCGAAAAGTGACGTTGATACAAGCGGTTAGATTGCAGCGATGATCAAATCAGAACTCGTCCAACGCATCGCCGAGCGCAATGGTCATCTGTATCAGCGCGACATCGAGAACATCGTCACCGCCATCCTAGACGAGATCGTCAATGCGTTGTCGCGGGGGGACCGGGTCGAGCTTCGCGGCTTCGGTGCCTTCTCACGCAAGGCCCGCTCGGCCCGCGTCGGACGCAATCCGCGTACGGGCGACGCGGTCGAGGTCGAGGAGAAGTTCGTCCCCGTCTTCAAGACCGGCAAGGAATTGCGGCTTCGCTTGAACGGAAAGGCGTGATCGGCGGCCGGGGCGCCTCGGGCGTAGCCGGCGCCGAAATGTCGGGGCCGGCGAGGCGACATCGACCGCCAGCGGCGCGTGATGGGGCGCAGCCGTTGGGCTCAGCCTCGGGCGGACGACCCTGCCGATAGCCCCCGATCAGCGATCTCGCGGAGGAACAGCGATGAAAACCGTCTTCAAGGCCCTTCTGCTCGTGCCGATCGCACTGGTGGTCGTGCTCTTCGCCGTCGCCAACCGCGCGCCGGTGCGCGTGTCTTTTGATCCGGTCAGCCGTGACGTGCCGGTCTTCGCGCTCGATGTGCCGCTCTTTGTGGTCGTCCTGGTCGCGCTGGCCGCGGGTGTGCTGGTCGGCGGCTTCGCCTCCTGGCTGACCCAGGGCAAGCACCGCAAGGCCGCCCGGCGCAACCGGCGGGAGGCCGAAGCCCTGCGCTCGGAGACGCAGATGCTCAGGGCCGCGGTTCCGGATTCCGCGTTGCCGGCTCTGACCAACGGGCGCGGCTGATGCGGCTGTTCGGAAACGCCGAGATCGATGCGGCGCTGAGCTTCCCCGGTTTAGTCGATACGCTGGCCGAGGCGTTCCGCGGCAATGCGGTTGTCCCGCCGCGAGCGCATCACCGCATCGAGCGTCCGGACGAGCAAGCGGTGCTGCTGATCATGCCGGCCTGGAGCGCGCCGGAGGCGGAGCCACCCTATATCGGCACGAAGATCGTCTCGGTCTTCTTCGGCAATGGGGCGCGAAACCTTCCGGGCGTCATGGGCGCCTATCTGCTGATGGACGGCCGCACCGGGGCGCCGCTCGCGGTCATGGACGGCAATCGCCTCACCTTGTGGCGCACCGCCGCCGCCTCGGCGCTGGCCTCCCGCCACCTCGCCAATCCGACGGCGAGCAAGATGCTGATGGTGGGCGCCGGCGGCCTCGCGCCGTTCCTGGTCAAGGCGCACCGTTCCGTCCGTCCGCTGACCGACATCGCAATTTGGGCCCGTCGGCCGGAGGCCGCCGAAGCGGTTGCAGCGCAACTCGTGTCGGAAGGCATCGAGGCGCGGGCTGTCACCGATCTAGAAGGCGAAGCCCGGACCGCCGACATCATTTCCTGCGCCACAAACGCAACGCAGCCGCTGATCCACGGCCGCTGGCTCAAGCGCGATGCCCATCTCGATCTGGTCGGCGCCTTCACCATGCAGATGCGGGAAGCGGACTCCGACGCATTGGAGCGAGGCCGTGTCGTGGTCGATTCGGAGAAGGCGATCGACGAGGGCGGCGACATCGCCATCAGCATCGACGAGGGCAGCTATGCCGCGGACCGCGTCGCCGGAACGCTGACCGACCTGTGCCATGGCCGGCTGCCCGGCCATGCTGAGGGCGGGGAGATCACGGTCTTCAAGTCGGTCGGCATGTCGCTAGAGGATCTCGTGGCGGCCGTCTCCGTCTGGGAGAACCGCGCACCGGCCTGACCCGGCGCGCGGTGCGGCCCGGTCAGACGCGAACCGGGGCCCCGCCGAGCGCGCCGAGCAGCCAGAGCACGAGCACGACGACGAGCGCCAGGCCGAGCACGCCGCCGAGCCCGGTCGTTCCGTAGGAGCGGTGGCCGTAATAGCCGCCACCGCCGACGAGCAGGATGATCAGGAGAACGATGACGAGCGTGGACATGGGCTGAAACCTCCGGAAGGCGTCGGCACGGCGCGCGACGCATTGCCGGGGAAACGTCAGCGCGCCACGGCGGGTTCCGTGGCGCTCGGCCAGCGCTGCGGCGTCAGTCCGCCTTGGCGCCGACCTCCTTGATCAGATCGCCCCATTTCTTCATTTCGGCCTGCAGGAAGGCTGCCAGCTCGGCCGGCGTCCCCCCGACGGGCTCTGCGGCGAGCTGAGCCATCCGCGCGCGCAGCGCGGGGTCGGCCAGCCCTGCCTTGGTGTCGGCCTGGATCTTGTCGATGATCGCCTGCGGCGTCCTGGCGGGCGCAAACAGCGCAAACCAGGACGAGACGTCGAACCCGGGCACCGTCTCGGCGATCGGCGCGAACTCCGGCGCGGCCGCGGAACGCTTGGCGGTGGTGATGGCGAGCCCCTTGATCGAGCCGGCGCGCACATGCGGCAACGCCTGGGTAATGTTGTCGAAGATCAGGTCGATGCGGCCGCCGATCAGATCCTGCGTCGCCTGGGCCGTGCCGCGATAGGGCACATGGACCATCTTGGTGCCCGTCAGCTTCTGGAAGTATTCGCCCGACAGATGGACCGAGGTGCCGATGCCGGAGGAGCCGTAGGACAGCTTGCCCGGGTTGGCCTTGGCATAGGCGATCAGCTCAGCCACGGAATTGACCGGCAGGTCCTTGTTGACGACCAGCAGGTTCGGCACCAGCGCGACCATGGTGATGGGGGCGAGATCCTTGACCGGGTCATAGTTGAGCCGGGCATAGAGATATTGGTTCGTTGCCATGCCGACGGAGACGATCAACAGGGTATCGCCGTTCGGCTCGGCTTTGGCGACGGCGTCGGTGCCAATATTGCCGCCCGCGCCGGCCCGGTTCTCGACGACGAAGTTGATGCCCCAGCTCTGGCCGAGCTTGTCGGCGATCAGGCGGCCGAGCACGTCCGTCGCACCGGCGGGCGGGAACGGCACGACGAGCTTCACGGTCCGGCCCTGCGGCCAGGCCGTCTGCGAAAAGCTGGTCCCCGGAACGCCCAAAGCGGTGGCTCCCAGCCCGCCGAGCAGGGCGCGGCGGTCGATCGTGAACATGGTCATGGCGTGGTCCTTCCCCCGAAGCGGTGCGGGCCGTTCGATCCGCGTCTCGTTCGTGGAAAGCTGCCGCCTCGAAGGCAGCTTGTCCATGCGCAAATCGTCCATCGCTTGACCCGGCTCGCGGATCGGGGCGAGTCTGGCTTCATGCTCAAGGTGAATCGTCGAATCGCCGCGCTCGGTCTGGCTCTGGCCGCAGTGCTTTCTCCTGCGGCCGTCGGTGCGCAATCCACGGCCGATGAGGAGGCGAAGCGGCGCGCCGCCAACATCGCCGCCTTTCCCGAGGCTGCTCGCGCGCTGTTCGGCCAGAAGGCGGCCCCCGCCAATCTGCAGGCCCGCGCCATCGGCTCCTATGCGCGCGGCTGCCTCGCGGGCGCGACCGCGCTGCCGGTCGACGGGCCGAGCTGGCAGGTCATGCGGCTGAACCGCAACCGCAACTGGGGCCACCCTGTCCTGATCGACTATCTCGAGGATCTCGCCCGCGAGGTGCCCAGGATCACCGGCTGGCCGGGGCTCCTGGTCGGCGACATCTCGCAGCCACGGGGGGGGCCGATGCTGACCGGCCATGCCTCGCATCAGATCGGGCTCGACGCCGACATCTGGCTGACGCCAATGCCGCGCGCCCGGCTCGATCGCGAGGCACGCGAGAACATGCCGGCGGTCAACATGGCCCGGGCTGATTGGCGCGACGTCGATCCGAGGCACTGGACCCCGTCCCACACCCGGCTGATCAAGGCGGCGGCGAGCGAGCCTCGCGTGGAGCGCATCTTCGTCAACCCCGCGCTGAAGGTCGCGCTCTGCCGCGAGGCGGGGGCCGACCGCTCATGGCTCAACAAGGTCCGGCCGATCTGGGGCCACAACTACCATTTTCACATCCGCATGAGCTGCCCCGCGGGCATGGCGAGCTGCAGCGGTCAGGAGCCGCCGAACTTCGGTGACGGCTGCGGCGAGGAACTCAGCGGCTGGATCGAGCGGCAGCGCGCCGCCATCTTCGCCCCGCCCAAGCCGCCGCGCACCGGGCCTGCGCCCAAGCCCAAGCCGCCGATGTCTCTCGACGACCTGCCGGCAGAGTGCCGGCAGGTGCTGGTCTCGCGCTAGCGACAGCCTTTCAGCGCTGCGGTGGCGTCCGTCCCGAACTATAGGCGAACGGGTCGCGCTGCGGTGTGATCGCCGGCTGCGCCTGGTCGTAGCCTTCCTGGTCGACGACGCCTGTGCCCTCGTCGTCGCCGAGGATCACCTCCTCGGTCGGTGGCACCGAGCCCGGCAGCATCAGCGGGCCGCGCTGCTCGCTCGGCAGGGCCTGAACGGCGCCGGGGCGATGATAGCGCGGCTGGTTCAGCGGCTGGCCGTCGTACTCCTCCAGGAAGCGCCGCTGCGCCTCCAGCCCCTGTCCCTGATGGTTCGCCACGGGGTAGCCGCTCGACGAGACGGCGCCGGGCGGGCGCAGGCCTCCGCTCGGCTGCCGCATCAGGGCCCCTCCTGCGACCATGGCCGGAGCGGCATCGCGCAGGCTCGGCTGGGCCGAGGAATAGGGCCGGGCCGGGTCTGGCGGCGGCAGGTTGTAGTTCGGCGTGTATTTGATCACCGGCTTGCAGATGCGGCGGCCCTTCGAATGCCGCGCCAAGTCGATGTGGAAATGGTCGTAGTGGAACATGTCCGCGCCCGGGCCGAGCACGGTCGAGAAGTGCTCGCAGGCGCCGACGAAAATTTCGCGCAGGAAGTTCTGCTCCTCCGGCGCACCCCGCCAGCCGTCCTTCACCGTGACGGTGCGGCCGTCGTTCAGGCGGAAGGAGAACACGTCGACGGCATTGCCGAAGGCATGCTCGGAGGTCCGGCGGGTGCCGGTGCCGTTGTTCATGGCGCGGCAGGAGTAGGAGCCCGCGCGCATCTCGATGACCTGTGCACCCAGCAGGTTCTGGGCGGCCGGCTGCACGACCTCGGCCAGCCACTTGTCGGTCGTCGCGACGATGGGGCAGGACAGGGTCGCGCTGCTCGTCAGCCCGATCCCGCCATTGGCGAATGCGGAGACTTTGAGCGGCTTTTCCATGCCGCAGGTGCCGGGGCCGTCGATCGGCTTGCCGCGCAGGCTGACATAGGAGGAGAGCTGCACCTGGCGTGCCGACAGGCAGGCGGCTTCGGCCTGGTCGCGCCAGGCGGCGCGCTGCGGCTTCTGGAACTGGCCGCAGCCGGCGAGCCCGGTTCCGAGCAGGCCGAGCGTGAGGAGGGCGAGGTGAACGCGTCGCATGACCGATCAATTGCGACCCGTTTCGTGAACGGTTTCTCAACCGGGTGAGCCCGCCGCGACACAGCCGGATTAACTTTGGAGGTGCGGTTAACTCCCGCTTAACGCGCCGGCCCGGTCTGTCCGAAGGTCACCGCATGCATCAGCCGGCCCGGCAACAGCGTGAAGCCGCCGGCGATCACGAGGCTCAGGAGAAGGCCGGTCATCGCCGATCGGTGCGGTGCGGGGTGGCTCGGGATGCAGCAGAGGCGGTGCCGCATGTCCCCGACGCCACTGGCGCGATCACCAGGCCGCATGCGACACAGCGGACATTCCGCTCCGGCAGGGAGATCCGGCGATGACCGGCAAGGCGCGCTTCATCTTTCCGATTCTGATGGCCGGCATCATGGCTTTCCTGATGACGGCCCTCGTGACCTGGCTCAATCTCGGCCTGCCCGTCGATTTCGTCCGCCACTGGCTGGCGGCCTTCGCCGTCGCCTGGCCCTGCGCGGCGGCGACAGCCTTCATCGCCATTCCCGTCGCCCGCCGCGCCACGGGCCTGATCACCCGCATCATCGGAGAGTGACATGCAGAGCCTGCGCGAGATTCTGGGCCGCATCGCCCGCGGCGACGCCGGCCCGGCCGAGACGCTGGCCGAAAGCGCCGCGCGGATCGCCGAGCGCGAGCCGCGGATCCAGGCCTTCGCCAGCCGGCCCGAGGCGCTCCTGCCCGGCACAGGCCCGCTCGCGGGCATCGCCTGCGGCGTCAAGGACATCATCGACACAGCCGATCTGCCGACGCAGATGGGCTCGTCGATCTATCGCGACTGGCGCCCGCGGGCCGACGCGCCGATCGTGATGGCGCTCACGGCCGCGGGCGCGACGGTTGCCGGCAAGACCCACACCACCGCCTTCGCCTTTCTCGACCCGGCCCCGACCTTCAATCCGCATGACGCCGCGGCCAGCCCCGGCGGGTCCTCGGCCGGCTCGGCTGCGGCTGTGGCCGCCGGCATGATCCCGCTGGCCATCGGGACCCAGACCGGCGGATCGGTCATCCGGCCGGCCTCCTATTGCGGCATCGCCGCGATCAAGCCGTCCTACGCCCTGTTGCCGACCGTGGGCGTCAAGCCCTTCTCTTGGTCGCTCGATACGCTCGGCCTGATGACTGCGAGCGCGGACGATGCAGGCCTGGCTCTGGCGGCGATCACGGGGCGCGGGGATCTCGATGCGCCGGCCGCAGATCTCCGCGGCCTGCGCATCGGCATCCACCGCCAATCCTATGCCGGTGCACCGGAGCCTGCCGCCGCGGAGGCGCTGCAGCGCTTCGAGGAGAGGGCGGTGGCGGCGGGCGCGGTGCTCGTTCCGCATGACGGCCCAGCGACGTTTGCGGACGCATTCGATGCGCACGGCCCGCTCCAGGATTACGAGGCGACCCAGGCCCTCTCCTGGGAATATGCCCGTCACCGCGACGATCTTCCGCCGAAGCTGCGCAGCTATCTCGATGCGGCCCGCGCAACGACGCCGCAGGGCTATGACGAGGCGCGCCGACGCTCGCGGCGTGGCCGCGATGCGGCCCGGGACTTCTTCGCCGAGGTCGATGTCGTGGTGACCTACTCGGCCCCGGGTGAGGCACCGGCGACCCGCGATTCGACCGGTGATTCCCGCTTCAACCGCCTCTGGACCCTCCTCGGCGTCCCCTGTGCGACCGTGCCATTCGGCCATGGCGGACGAGGCTTGCCGACCGGCATCCAGGTCATTGCCGGATTTGGTCGTGACGAGTGGGTCATCGCGGCAGCGAAAGGCATTGAAAAGCTGGTCGGGCGAGGTTGATCAACGCTTTCATCCCCAAGACTAATCAATGATTTAATGCCTTCTTAACACTACTCTTGGCTGCGCCGCGGTCGCGCCACGGTTTAGCCCCCTTGCGGCCGCCGCCAGTTCTGCTAGCCTTGTGTCAGGTCAATGACACAGGAGGGTGTGATGAGCCTCACGCTTCGTCTCGACCGGTTGGTCATGGGTGCGGCCTTCGTTTTCATGATGTTGATCGTGTTGGGAGCGTTCTGACGACGTCCGTCTCGAGTCGCTTCGACCATGAGTTCCAGAAACACCGCCGGGAAGAATTCCCGGCGGTGTTTTCGTTGATCGGCCCGTTGCTCATCGGCCGACGATCCCCAGGTCCCGATGTCGGCGGGGTCGATCAGCTCTCCGGGCACGGCTCCCCCGTGATCTGCCAGGACATGAGATTCGTCACCCGGCCGCAATAGGCGATCCGCCGTCCCTGGGTGGTCCGAATGCAGGACGAACTGCCCTCTGCGATCTTGCGACCATCGTTCCAGCAGAAGCAGAGCGGTTCGGGCGCCTGGGCGGGCCGTGGCGGGTCCAGCGGAAGGGCTGGCTGGGCCCCGGCCAAGGGAACGGCTGCGAATTGGAGCAGCAGGGCTGTGGCTGAAAGTCGCCCCAGAAAGCCCGTTGGCCCGGGGATCCTGCGTCTTGTGGCGTCCGCGGCTCGAAAGAGCGCTGTCATGTCTCGCCCCCGAGGAACGAAAGGTCGCATCTATGCGCGCTTGTTCCAGTGTAGCACGAGACTGCCCCCCGGCACAGCACGAGCTATAGTTTCATTTTATTGTGCAATGCAGAGAGGCGCTCTGCGGCGATCTTGCAGAAGTCGAATGCATGCCCCATATTCGCCGGAAGAGAGCCCAAGGGGGGCTCCGGGAGGAACCATGTCTCTGATTTCGCTCGCCCGTCGTGGTCGTGTCGTCGCCGTACTCGCTGGCGCTCTTTTGCTCGTGCCCGTGCTGGCCGAGGCCAGGCCGGGTGGCAAGGGCGGCTTCGGAAGCCGCGGTTCGCGCACCGAAGCGCCGCCGGCCCGTACCAACACCGCGCCCAATGGCGCCCAGCCCTTCCAGCGCAGCGCGACGCCATCGCCGAGCCAGGCGGCTCCGGCCGCCGGTGCCGCCGCCGCGGCCCAGGCCGCGCGTCCCTCGATGGCCCGCAACCTGATGATGGGCGTCGGCGCCGGCCTGCTCGGCGCCGGCCTGTTCGGCCTGCTCTCGGGCTCGGGCTTCTTCAGCGGTCTCGCCTCGCTGGCCGGCATCCTCGGCTTCCTGCTGCAGATCGCACTGATCGGTGGCGCGATCTGGCTGGCGATGCGCTTCTTCCGCCGCCGCTCCGAGCCGCAACTCGCCGGCGCCGGCGCGCCGCTGGCGCGTGGCGCGATGTCGCCGCAGCCGGGCGCGAGCATGGGTGCCATGGCGGGTGGTGCCGGTGCCGCGACGGCGGCTGCCGCTTCCGCTTCGCACACCACGCCGGTCGAACTCTCGGGCGATGATTTCGCGGCCTTCGAACGGCTGCTCTCGGAGATCAACGAGGCCTATTCGAACGAGGACGAGAAGGGCCTGCGTGATCGCGTGACGCCGGAAATGTTCGGCTATTTCGACGACGACCTCACGGCCAATGGCCGCAAGGGTCTGGTCGATCGCGTCTCGGACGTGAAGCTCCTGCAGGGCGACCTCTCGGAGGCTTGGGGCGAGGACGGCTACGAGTTCGCCACCGTCTCGATGCGCTTCAGCCTGATCAACGCGCTCTACGAGCGCGCGAGCGGCAAGGTCGTCGACGGCAACGCCAGCGTGCCGCAGGAGGTCACCGAGTACTGGACTTTCGTGCGTGCCCGTGGTGGCGCCTGGAGGCTTTCGGCGATCCAGCCGGCCGCCTGAGGCGCGCTGCATCGAACCTTTGGAACGGCCGGGGCGACCCGGCCGTTTTTCGTTGCGCGGATTCGGGTGTCGCGCCGGGCCGATCCGTCCTATAGCCGGGCCCGCGGCGCCGGCGGGGAGGGCGCCCGCATCCGTTAGACCGATCCCCGCCCGCTGGAGACTGCCGTCATGTCCGATATGCGACTCGTCGTCGTCGGGGCCGCCGGACGCATGGGGCGGATGCTAATCCGCGCCGTTCACGATGCGCCGGGCTGCGTGCTCTCGGCGGCGATCGAACGTCCCGGCTCGCCGCATCTCGGGCAGGATTCGGGCCTTCTCGCCGGCCTCTCCGCCAATGCCGTTCCGCTGACCGACGACGCGGCATCGGCTTTTGCCGGGGCCGATGGCGTGCTCGATTTCACCATGCCGGAGGCGACCACCGCCTTCGCGGCACTGGCGGCGCAGGCCCGCATCGCCCACATCGTCGGCACCACCGGGCTCGAGCCCTCGCATCTGACCAAACTCGGGGAGGCCGCGCGCGACACCGCCATCGTCCGCTCCGGCAATATGAGCCTGGGCGTCAACCTGCTCGCCGCGCTGGTGCGCAAGGTCGCGGCGACGCTGGGGACGGATTGGGACATCGAGATCGTCGAGATGCATCACCGCATGAAGGTCGATGCCCCGTCGGGGACCGCGGTGCTGCTCGGCGAGGCCGCGGCGGCCGGCCGCGAGGTCGATCTCGCGCAGCAGCGCGTCGCCGTGCGCGATGGCCACACCGGTGCTCGCATGCCCGGCACCATCGGTTTCGCGACTTTGCGTGGCGGCACCGTGGTCGGCGACCACAAGGTCGTCTTCGCGGGTGCGGGCGAGCGGCTCGAACTCGCCCATGTCGCGGAGGATCGCGGACTGTTCGCGCAGGGCGCGGTCAAGGCCGCTCTCTGGAGCCGGGGGCGGGCGCCGGGGCTCTATTCCATGGCCGATGTCCTCGGGCTCGACGGTCTCTGAGGGACGGATGCGATGACACGCCTCGTCGTCGCGCCCGGCGTCGTCCACTGGCCGGGCTATCTCGGGCCCGATGCCCAGGCCGCGCTCGTCGCCGATCTGCGCGCGGTTGCGGCGCAGGCCCCCTTCTTCCAGCCGCGCATGCCCAAGAGCGGCAAGCCCTTCTCGGTCCGCATGACGAATTGTGGCGCGCTCGGCTGGGTCTCGGACGAGACCGGCTATCGCTACCAGCCGCTCCATCCCGTGACCGGCGAGCCCTGGCCGCCGATGCCCTGCGTGCTGGCGCAGGCCTGGCGCGCACTCGCCGGCTACCCGCACGAGCCCGAGGCCTGCCTCGTCAATTTCTATGCGGCCGATGCGCGGATGGGCCTGCATCAGGATCGCGACGAGCAGGATTTCGAGGCGCCGGTGCTCTCACTCTCGCTCGGCGACACCGCGGTCTTCCGCATCGGCGGCCCGCAGCGCGGCGGCAAGACGGTCTCGCTGAAGCTGGCCTCGGGCGATGCCCTGCTGTTCGGAGGCGAGGCGCGGCTGGCCTATCACGGCATCGACCGCATCCTTGCCGGCTCCTCGGCCCTGCTGCCGCAGGGCGGGCGGATCAACCTGACCTTGCGCCGCGTGACGAAGCCGCCGGCTGAGAGCGGCGCTTAGCGCGAGGCGTCCGATCCCGGCAGGTTCGGAAACGACCAGCCCAGCAGGATCGAGCCCGCCCGCAGGCCGAATCCCGCCGCCAACCCACCGAGCATGACGACGGGAGCGCTGAAGCCCAGCGTCGTCAGCAATGCGGTGGCACCGGCGCCCGCCGCGGCGGCGGTGACATAGAAATCCCGGCTCCACAGCACCATGGCGCGGTCGCCGGCCAGAATGTCGCGCAGGATGCCGCCGAAGGAGGCGGTGACCGCTCCCAGCGCCACGGCCGAGAGGGGCGGCACGCCGGCCGCCAGAGCCTTCTGCGTGCCGGCGACGGCGAAAAGCGCGAGCCCGGCCGCGTCGGCCCAGATGAGCAGGCGCTTGGCGCTCCAATCGTCCATGCGGCCCGGACGGAGATAGGCGATGGCCCAGGCCGCAAGCGCAACGGCTGTGCAGAGGATGACGCTCAGCGGCGCCTCGACCCAGGCCACGGGCCGGCCCAGTAGCAGATCCCGCAGGGTGCCGCCGCCGACGCCGGTGACGGTGGCGAGCAGGATGAACCCGAACGGGTCCATGCCCTTGCGGGCGGCGACCAAGGCGCCGGTCAGCGCGAAGACGGCGACGCCGACGGCCTCGATCACGGGGTCAGTGGGCGGTCGGGGTGGGGTCGCCGCCCTCGGCCGCCTGCGGCTTCGGCGCGCCGGCCGACACCCCCACGAGCGCCGGCCGAAGCACGCGCTCGCCGATCTTGTAGCCGGACTGGACGACCTTGGAGACCAGACCCTTGGCGATCTCGGCATCGGGCGCCTCGAACATCGCCTGATGCATATTGGGGTCGAACTTCTCGCCCAGCGGTTCGATCTTGCGCACGCCATGGCGCTCCAGCGTCTTGAGCAGGTCGCGCTCGGTCAGGTCGACGCCCTCGATCAGCGCCTTGAGCGCCGGCTCGTCCGTGGAACGCGCCGCGTCCGGCAGGCTTTCCTGGGCTCGCCGCAGATTGTCGGCCGCGCCCAGCATGTCGCGGGCGAAGCTCGTCACCGCATAGGCCTTTGCGTCGGCGATCTCGCGCTCGGTGCGGCGGCGCAGGTTTTCCATGTCCGCCAGCGTGCGCAGCAGCTTGTCCTTGAGGTCGTCGCGCTCGGCCTCGATCTTCGCGAAATTCGCCTGGATGATCTCTTCCGGCGTCTGCACCGACGACGCGTCGGTCGGCTCGGCGTTCGGGTTGTCCGCAGGGTTCTGCGTCATGGCGTGATCCAACTCTCGCAAATCATGGCTGCCGGCGGGAAAGCGCGTGCCGGCGGCGTTCGTGGCCGATATCGGGCTTGTCGGAGCTTAAATCAAGCACGGGCCGGCGTCCGTGTCCGCGCTGCAGGCGTCTTCTCCGCCTCGGGGCCGAACACGTCCAGCAGCGCCTTGCGGATGGTGAGCTGCCGGGCGGTGGAGACGATTTTCGCATTGGTCAGGTCGGTGACGTAGAACACGTCGACCGCCTTCTCGCCGAAGGTCGCGATATGGGCGGAGGCGATGTTGAGGTTCAGTTTGCCGATCGCGGTGGTCAGGTCGTAGAGCAGGCCCGGTCGGTCGAGGCCCGCGATCTCCAGAACCGTGTGCCGGGCCGAGAGCACATTGTCGATGATCACCTCCGGCGGCACCTGGAAGGTCTGGCCGCGGGGCGGCGGGGCCCGGCGCTGCGCGACGAGATCGGCGATCTTGATCTCGCCCTTCAGCGCCCGCTCGATCGCGGCCGCGATCCGCTCTGCCCGGCGCAACTCGTCGTCGTCGCGGTCGAAGGCGCGCGAGACCGAGATCGTGTCGAGCACCAGCCCGTCGGTGGTGGTGAAGATCTGCGCATCGACGATATTGCCGCCCGAGGCCGCGCAGGCGCCGGTGACGATGGCGAGCAGCCGCGGATGGTCGGGGGCCAGGATGGTGAGCTCGGTCACGCCGCGGAACTGGTCGGTCTCGACCAAGGTCGCCGTGGTGCGCCCCTCGGCCTCGGCGCGGGCCATGAAGCGGGCATGTTTCTCCTGCCGCCCGACATCGGTCTTGATCCAGTAGGCCGGGTAGTGTCGGGCGAGATAGGCGTCGCGTGCGCCATCGTTCCAATCCGAGAGCCGCTCCTTCAGCGCGTCCTGCTTCTTCTCGACACGCGCCTTGCGCTCGATCGCGGAGTGCCCGCCGGCGAGCATGATCTCGGTCTCGTAATAGAGCGTGCGCAGGAGCTGGCCCTTCCAGCCGTTCCAGACGCCAGGGCCGACGGCCTTGATGTCGGCCACGGTCAGCACGAGCAGCAGTTTCAGCCGCTCCAGCGTCTGCACGGTCGCCGCGAAGCTCTCGATCGTCTTGGGGTCGCCGAGATCGCGGCTCTGCGCCACCGTCGACATGTCGAGATGGTGCTCGACGAGCCAGGCGGCGGTCTCGGTCTGGCCCTCGGTCAGGCCGAGCCGCGGCCCGAGCTTGCGGGCGATGCGGGCGCCGGCCACCGAGTGGTCCTCGATGCGCCCCTTTGCGACGTCGTGCAGGAACAGGGCGACGTAGAGCGCGCGCCGGTTGGTGATCGTCGGCATGATGCCGTTGGCGAGGGGATGCTCGGATTCGAGCACGCCCGCATCGATCTCGGCGAGAACGCCGATGCTGCGGATCAGATGCTCGTCGACGGTGTAGTGATGATACATGTTGAACTGCATCATCGCGACGACGCGCCCGAAATCCGGCACGAACCTGCCGAGCAATCCGGACTCGTTCATCCGCCGCAGCACAGCCTCGGGCGAGCGGCGAGCCGTCAGGATCTCCAGGAAGATGCGGTTGGCGTCGGGGTCGTTGCGCAGTTGCGGCGTCACCAGCCGCAGCGACTGCGTCACCAGCCGGCTGGCGTCGGGATGAATCGCCAGATCGTCGCGGCTGGCGATCTCGTAGAGCCGCAGCAGATTGACAGGGTCGCGCCGGAAGGCGTCGGGATCGACGACGTTGAGCCGCTGGCTCTTCAGCGTGAAGTCGGGATGGCCCAGCGCCCTCACGCGCTTGCGCTTGGCGAAGGACCCGAGCAGGCGCGAGAGCGAGGCGCGCGGCTTCTGCTGGCGGGCCTCGAGCGCGGCGCAGACGATCGCGGTGAGGTCGCCGACGTCCTTGGCGACGAGGAAATAGGCCTTCATGAAGCGCTCGACCGGCGCCTGGCCGCTGCGCCCGGCATAGCCGATCGCCGCCGCGACCTGGCGCTGGAGATCGAAGGACAGCCGCTCCTCGGCCCGGCCGGTGATGAAATGCATCCAGCAGCGCACGCGCCACAGGAACTCCTCCGAGCGCTGGAACATCAGCAGTTCCTTGCGGTCGAACAGCCCGGCCGCCACCAGCTCACGCACGTCGTTGACGCGATAGGCGTATTTGGCGATCCAGAACAGCGTGTTGAGATCGCGCAGGCCGCCCTTGCCGTCTTTGACGTTGGGCTCGACGAGATAGCGCGAGCTGCCGGCCCGGCGGACGCGGGTCTCGCGTTCCTGCAGCTTGGCCTCGGTAAAGGCCGGCGCCGTCCCTTCGACGACCTCCGCGCCGAAGCGGCGAACCATGTCGTGGAAGAGCAGCACATCGCCGGCCACGAAGCGCGCTTCGAGCAGCGCTGTCCGGATCGTCATGTCGGCGCGCGCCTCGCGCACGCAGTCATCGACCGAGCGAACCGAATGGCCGACCTTCAGCTTGAGGTCCCACAGCGGATAGAGCACCGCCTCGACCACGCTCTCGCCCCAGGCCGTCTGCTTGTGCGGAAATAGGAAGAGCAGGTCGACATCCGAGCCCGGCGCCAACGTACCGCGCCCATAGCCGCCGACGGCGACGACGGCGATGCGCTCCGACTGGGACGGGTTGAGCGCCGGATAGAACAGCTCGGTCGCGGCGACATGCAGGCAGCCGATGATTCCATCCATCACCGCCGAGAGATGCTGGGCGCAGATCAGGCCATGGCGTGGGCGTTTGAGCAGATCCCGCGCGGAATCGAGGCCTTGGTCAAGGACATGCCGGAGGGCGGCTACGAGCAGGGGGCGAGCGGTATCCTGAGAAGCGGCTGCAGCGCGCACCAGCAGTTCGGCCATGGCACGGCGGGGGCTGGCGAGAACGGCGTTGAGTTCGAGCACCGGCTGATCGGCGACGGATGGCACCAGCCCTGACCCCGCTTGCTGTGATGGCCGGCCCAGAGGCCGTGCTGGCTGGTTAGCATGAGAGGCGGATTCGCGAAGCGGCTAAAAATATACATGCATAAAATGTGTAAATGTGAATTTAACATTCCTGAGCGCGCTGTTTGACATACAGAACGAATGGACCTACAAGGCGGATACGCGCCGATTTGAGCCACCAGCTTGCGGGCGCGAAACAAGTGCAGCTAAAGCGTGGGGCATGGGCGCCAACCTGTCGCTCGATCCCTTCGCGCATCGAAAGGGACCACGAATGACCATTTCCCGCCGCTCCGCCCTGGCTGGCCTCGCCGCCTCGCTCGTTCTCTCTGCCGGACAGGCCGTCGCCCAGGCGCCCAAGGAAATCCGCGTCGACTTCGCGACCTACAACCCGGTCAGCCTCGTCCTGAAGGACAGCGGCATTCTCGAGAAGGCGCTGGCCGCCGACGGCATCACCGTGCGCTGGGTCCAGTCGGCCGGCTCCAACAAGGCGCTGGAGTTCCTCAACGCCGGCTCGCTCGACTTCGGCTCGACGGCCGGCGCCGCCGCGCTGATCGGCAAGATCAACGGCAACCCGATCAAGTCGATCTATGTCTATTCGCGGCCGGAATGGACCGCGCTCGTCACCGGCGCCAAGAGTGAGATCACCAAGGTCGCCGACCTCAAGGGCAAGCGCGTCGCGGTCACCCGCGGCACCGACCCGCACATCTTCCTCGTCCGCGCACTGGCCGAGGCCAAGCTGACCGAGAAGGACGTCAGGCTCGTCCTCCTGCAGCATGCCGACGGGCGCCTCGCGCTCGAGCGCGGCGACGTCGATGCCTGGGCTGGTCTCGACCCGCTGATGGCCGCCGCAGAGGTGGAGAGCGGGGCGAAGCTGTTCCACCGCAAGGCCGCCGACAACACCTGGGGCGTTCTCAATGTCCGGGAGGCCTTCGCTAAGGACAATCCGGCCCTCGTGCGCAAGGTGCTGGCGGCCTATGAGCAGGCGCGCGCCTATGCGCTCGCCAATCCGGCCGAGCTGAAGAAGACCCTGGTCGCCTACACCAAGCTGTCGGACGCCGTCATCGAGCGCCAGCTCACCCGCACGGAACTGACCCATTCGACCATCGGCCAGGCCCAGGCGGACACGATCGTCGCCGCCGGGCTGGCGCTGCAGGAGGCGGGCGTGCTGCCGGCCACCACCAATGTGAAGGCCGTGGTCGACGACCTGCTCGACCGCAGCTTCGCCGTGACCAACTGACGCCGTCGCGGCAGGGATGAGCGCGCTCGGCATCGCGACGGCTGCGGATGAGCAGGGCGGCCCCGCTCGTCCACGGCCACGCCGGGCGGGCGTGGCGCTGGCGGGTTTTGCGCTGCCGGTCGTGCTGGCCGTATTGTGGGAGATCGCTGTCAGGTCGGGCTTCGCCAATGGCCGGCTGATGCCGCCGCCGAGCGTGGTCGGCGCCACGCTCTGGTCGCTGGCCGTCTCCGGCGAACTCCTGACGCACGCGATGGCGACGCTCTGGCGGGTCGCTGCCGGGTTTGCTCTCGGCGCTGCGGCGGGCACATTGCTCG
>NZ_JAUXYO010000351.1 GCF_030694325.1 Allobosea sp.
AGAAGGCGATCTGGTCGGCATCAAACACCTGCGCGCGGGACGGGGTGGCGGCTGTTGGCGCTGCTTCGACACGACATTCGACATCGACATCGGCACGCAGCCGTCGACTGCGACGCCACCACCGTCCCGCGCATCCCCTCGGATACGCCTTGGAGAGCCCGAAAACCCCGCGGCGTGAGCCGGCCGGGGCTTTCGGTGCGTCGGGCAAGGCGTGACGCAGGTTTAGATATGCGCGGTCGTCCCGGACAAGCCGCGCAGCGGCGCCGATCCGGGACCCATTCCGGAACGGGTCAGGCATGGATCCCGGATCTCCGCTTCGCTGCGTCCGGGATGACCGCGCGGGGGAGAGGGGCTGGTCATGAGAGGGGAAGGGGCGCGCACCGCCCCCTCCGCTCTTGCCACGCATCGGGCTTGCCGGGCCGGCGGGGCTGCCGTAACCCGGTAGACCCCAGCGCCTGCCGAAGACCGCCCCGCCATGACCGCCTCGATCGCCCAACGCTATGCCGCCCTGGTCGACACCGGGGCGATCGAGCGCGATCCGGCGCAGGTCGCCGTGGTCAAGCGGCTGCAGGCCCTGGCCGAGGCGATCGCCGCGCAGCGTCTGGCGCAGAAGAGCAGCGCGCTGGGCTGGCTCTTCGGCAAGAAGGCGGCGGCGAAGGACGTGCCCAAGGGGCTCTACATCTGGGGCTCGGTCGGCCGCGGCAAGACCATGCTGATGGACCTGTTCTACGAGTCCGTCGCGGTGCCGCAGCGCCGGCGGGTGCATTTCCACGAATTCCTCGCCGACGTCCATGGCCGCATCCACGCCTATCGCCAGAAATTCAAGGCCGGCGAGGTCAAGGATCCCGATCCGATCGGCCCCATCGCGGCGGATCTGGCGAAGGAGGCGCGGCTGCTCTGCTTCGACGAGTTCACCGTCACCGACATCGCCGATGCGATGATCCTCGGGCGGCTGTTCACGGCGCTGTTCGCCGCCGGCGTCGTGGTGGTCGCGACCTCGAATGTCGAGCCGTCGCGGCTCTATGAGGGCGGGCTGAACCGCTCGCTGTTTTTGCCCTTCGTGGCGCTGCTGGCCGAGAAGGTCGAGGTTCTCAAGCTCGAGGCGCGGACCGATTTTCGGATGGAAAAGCTCGGCGGCGCGCCGGTCTATCGCGTGCCGGCCGATGCGGCGGCGGAGGCCGCGCTGGACGAGGCCTTCCGCAAGCTCTCGGGCGCGGCGAAGGGGCAGCGCCTCGTCATCGACGTGAAGGGGCACGATCTGGTGGTGCCGCAGGCGGCGGCGGGCGTGGCGCGGGCGGGCTTCGGCGATCTCTGCAACAAGGCCTATGGCGCCTCGGACTATATCGCGCTGGCGCAGCGCTTCCACACGCTGGTGCTCGACGACATTCCCGTGCTGGCCGACGAGCAGCGCAACGAGACCAAGCGCTTCATCATCCTGATCGACACGCTCTACGAGCATCATGTGAAGCTCGTCGCCTCTGCCCAGGCCGAGCCGCACGAGCTCTACCGCGCCACCACCGGCCGCGAGGCCTTCGAGTTCGACCGCACGGTGTCGCGGCTGATCGAGATGCGCTCGGACGATTATCTCGGCCTGCCGCATGGAAGGGCGGATTCGGCGGCGAGCGGCGACAGCGGCGGGTTGGTGGAGACGTGAGGATGGTGGGCTCCGGAACCTCAGCCGTCATTCCGGGGCGCCCGCAGGGCGAGCCCGGAACCCATGACCACGACGTTGCCGATCTCAACGCCGTTGGGGCCAGGCCTGACCGGGGGGCGGCGGTGTGCATGGGTTCCGGGCTCATCGCTACGCGATGCCCCGGAATGACGGCGTCGCGGTTCTGTCTGCGGGAGCTCGGGTGAAGCCATGACCCAGCGCGAGCCCAGCGAGACCCGCATTCTCACGGTCGCCAGCGAGCATCTGCGCCGGTTCGGGCTGAAGCGTTTCACGGTCGTCGCCGTCGCCGAAGAGGCGGGCATGACCCATGCCAATGTCTACCGCTACTTTCCCTCGCGGGCGGCGCTGGTCGATGCGGTCGTCGATGTCTGGCTGAAGGCGACGGAGCGGCATCTGGCCGACATCGCCGACGGGCCCGACCCCGCCGACGACAAGCTCGAGCGGTTGATCCTGGCGCTGGCCAAGGCCAATCGCGACCTGCTGACCGAGGAGCCTCATCTCTTCGCCGCCCTGTCGCAGGCGGTGGCCAAGCGCCACGCGATCAGCCGGCGCAACCGGGCGCGGGTGCGGGCGCTGTTCGAGCGGGTGATCGACGAGGGCATCGCGTCCGGCACCTTCGAGCCGCGCGACCGCGACCGGGCGATCGCCTTCGTCATCGACGCGACGCATCGCTTCATCCATCCCGCGGCGCTGGAACTGGAGTCGGACGTGCCGCAGGCTTCCGTCGACATTCGCCTGTCGACCCTGATCCGCGTCTCGCTGCGGGTGCTGATCAGCGGGATCGTCTGACGAAATCGCATGACGAATTACATCTCGTGTAAATTGTCATTAAGGCCATTCCGTGTCATTCTCGGGCGGTTGGAGGGATGGTTCCCGCTAAGTGATTGATAAGTCGGGGGCGAGGTCGAACCGCCCCGGCTGCAGGCGGTCTGCGCCGGGCTTGCGCGCCTTATCGCGCAAGGGTTGCGGCAAAAGGGCCATTTGGGCCAAAGGAACGCACGGTTTCGCCGGGACTCCGGCTTTTCGCAGCGTCAGGACAAAGGACTAGGCCATGGCCCGCAAGAAGATCGCCCTCATCGGCGCCGGCCAGATCGGCGGCACGCTCGCCCATCTCGCCGGCTTGAAGGAACTCGGCGACATCGTCCTGTTCGACATCGCCGACGGCATCCCGCAGGGCAAGGGCCTCGACATCGCCGAGTCGTCCCCGGTCGACGGCTTCGACGCCGCCTACAAGGGCACCTCGTCCTATGAGGACATCAAGGGCGCCGATGTGATCATCGTCACCGCCGGCGTGCCGCGCAAGCCCGGCATGAGCCGCGACGACCTGATCGGCATCAACCTGAAGGTGATGAAGGCGGTCGGCGAGGGCATCAGGACCTACGCCCCCAAGGCCTTCGTGATCTGCATCACCAACCCGCTCGACGCGATGGTCTGGGCCCTGCAGAAGTTCTCGGGCCTCAAGCCCAACATGATCTGCGGCATGGCCGGCGTGCTCGACTCGGCCCGCTTCCGCCACTTCCTCGCCGACGAGTTCCAGGTCTCGGTCAAGGACGTCCAGGCCTTCGTGCTCGGCGGCCATGGCGACGACATGGTGCCGCTGGTGCGCTATTCCGGCGTCGCCGGCATCCCGCTGCCCGACCTCGTCAAGATGAAGTGGACGACGCAGGAGCGCCTCGACGCCATCGTCGAGCGCACCCGCAAGGGCGGCGGCGAGATCGTCAACCTGCTCAAGACCGGCTCGGCCTTCTACGCGCCCGCCGCCTCGGCGATCGCGATGGCCGAGAGCTATCTCAAGGACCAGAAGCGCGTCCTGCCGGCGGCTGCGGCGCTGCGCGGCCAGTACGGCGTCAAGGACATGTTCGTCGGCGTGCCGGTGGTGATCGGCGCCAAGGGTGTCGAGCGGGTCGTCAAGATCCGCCTCAACGCCGCCGAGAAGGAGATGCTGGCGAAGTCGGTCGCCTCGGTGCTGGGCCTGTTGGAGGCGTGCAAGGCATTCGTTTCGTCAGTGGCGTGTTCCTGGAGGGGGGGGTCGGGGGGCGCGCTCACGGCGCAGCGCCCGGACCCGCCCGCCCCGCCATCCCCCATAA
>NZ_JAUXYO010000039.1 GCF_030694325.1 Allobosea sp.
CGGCCGCCGCTCCACCTCCCGGCTGCCGGCGCTGATCGACTATGTGCTGGCCCGGCCGATCGTCTCGGCCGGCATGATCGCGCAGGAGCTGAGGATCACGCCACGCGCCGCCCAGGACCTGGTCGGGGAGCTCGGACTGCGGGAGGCGACCGGGAGAGACAGGTATCGGGCGTGGGGGGTGCTTTAGATGCCGCCCCGACGTTGGTGATTTGCGTTGTTTAAATCGGGCAGTAACCCCATCGTGAAACGCTGCATTTGCGGTTATGATTCGCCCAACAGGAGAAAGTAAAGCAGAGCCATGGCCCGCGGGGAGTTGATGAAAAAATTGCTGGCCAGCTACGGTCGGGACGATGAGTTCCGGGCCGTGGCGGAGCAAATCATCGGCGAAGAGGAAAAGAAGAACAACCGCGTGCTGGCGCGCAGCCTGCGCAAGACCCTTGAGGCCGGCCCAAGCCGGCCGAGCGGTCCGAAGGCGCTTGCCCCCCTGCTTCCGTTCCCCGAAGCAGCCGCCGACTTCATCGAGCGGATTGAACCGCAGCACACGCGCAATGATATCGTGCTCGGGGCGACGAACGTGCGGGTGCTGCTCGGCCTCGTCAAAGAGTTTCGCCGCGCCGACGAGATTCGGCGTCACGGCCTCAAGGTCCGATCCAAGCTCCTGTTCTGCGGCCCGCCGGGATGCGGCAAGACGCTGTGCGCGGAGATTTTTGCGGCCGAGCTCGGTCTGCCGCTGTTCCTCGTCAAGCTCGATCGGCTGATTTCGTCCTACCTGGGCGAGACGGCTGGCAATGTCCGCAAGATTTTCGAGTTCGCCCGCAAACAGCCCTGCGTGCTGTTCTTTGACGAGTTCGACGCGCTGGCGCGCTCGCGCGATGACTCGAGCGAGCACAATGAGCTGCGCCGGGTCGTCAACAGCCTCCTGTTGTTCATCGATCATATCCAGCCGAAGGGCTTTCTGATCGCCGCGACCAACCTTGATCAATCCCTCGATCCGGCGGTTTGGCGGCGCTTCGACGAGGTCGTCTGGTTCGACAAGCCGGATCGCGCGATGATCGCCCGCTTTCTGCGGCTCAAGTTCAAGAACATCGCGACCGCGTTCGATCCGCTGCAGCATGCGGCGGCGCTGGAGGGCTATTCCTACGCCGAGATCGAGCGCGTCTGCACCCAGGCGGTCAAGACGATGATCATCGATCGCCGCAAGCAGGTGCAGGCCCGCGACTTCAATCGCGCCTTGGAGGACGAGGCACGCCGCCGGGCAGGACAGTCTCGCCTCGCGTCGCCGAGCTAGGCGCGCCGTGGCCCGATACGATCACCTCGAACTCGTCCGGCTTCCCGAGCAATTCGAGCGGCGCAAGCACGGCGGCGGCGGACCGCCGCCACCGCGCGATCGCGACCAACACACGACCAAGCTGCGCGAGGAACTCGACACCGCGACCCAGGAACAAAGACGCCGGCGCAAGCCCGAATTCGTCGACCCGTCTCTGATCCTGCGCGTGCAGATGACGGGCGCCCTGCTCGAGGAGGAGTGGGAACGGCTCGGGCTCACGGTTTTGTCCAGCGACGCGGACCGCACGCTCGTGCTGTTCGCCTCGAGCGAAGACATGCGGGATTTCCGCGCGCGGCTTGACGCCTATCAGGGCGGCCCGCCCCCTGGCCAGAAGCACGCCCCCTACGTCAACTTCGTCTCCGGGATCGAAAGCATTGGATCGGTCGAGCCGCGTGATCGGATCGGACCACGCTTGCGGGAAGAAGGTTTCGCTGATGTCGAGGATTTCGTCGCGCAGACATCCTATCTGGTGGACATCGAGCTTTGGGATCTGGGCGAACGTCGCCTCCGCGAGCGCAAGCTTGAGGATGTCATCCGCTACGTCGAGGCACGAGGTGGCGATGTCTTTGATCGCTATGTCGGCCCCTCGATCAGCCTGTTTCGCGCGCGTCTGACGGGCGATCTGCTGCGCACGTTGCTGACGGTCGAGGAAATCGCGGCGATCGATCTGCCGCCGGCCCCGGACGTGACGACGGCAGAGGCGCTCGACATGGCCCTGGCGGATGCGCCGCCACTGAATGCCGTGGCCGATGATGCACCGCTGATCGGCATCATCGACAGCGGCGTCAACGATCACCCATTCCTGGCGGATATTCTTGTCGGTTCGATCGGCGTACCCGCCGATCTCGGCACCGCCGACGTCTGGGGTCATGGCACTCGCGTGGCCGGGGTCGCCGTGTTCGGCGATCTTCGTGCGCAACTTGACGCCGGCGCATTGCAACGCGGCGCGCGGCTTTGTGCGGCGAAAGTGGTGAACGACCAAGGTGGCTTTGACGACAGGCGCCTCGTGCCCTCGCAGATGCGCGAGGCGATCGCGACGCTGAACCAGCGCTTTGGCTGTCGGGTCTTCGTGATCGCGCTTGCCGACCGCCGGCGCGTCTTCGACGGGGGCAAGGTCGGCACATGGGCCGCCACGCTCGACGAATTGGCGCGCGAGCTCGACGTCGTCATCGTCGTCTCGTCAGGCAATCGCAGCCCGCGCGGCGGCAATCGTCTCGAACAGGCGGTCACCGAATATCCGCGCTATCTTCTGGAGGACGCCAACCGGCTGTTCGAGCCGGCCGGCGCCTTGAACGTCATCACGGTCGGCGCACTCGCGCACGGTGAGGGTCTCGATCCCGATCGCGCCGACGACGTTCGCGTCCGCGCCATCACACGCCTGCATGAGCCGGCGCCGTTCTCGCGGATCGGGCCGGGACCGGGCGGGGCAACCAAACCCGACGTCGTTGAGATTGGCGGCACGCTGATTTTCGATGCCGTCGTCGCGCGGCTGCGGGGAGGGGAGGACGTCGGCAGCGCCGGTGTTCTGACGCTGCATCACAGCTATCTCGATCAGCTCTTCACGGCGGGATCAGGCACGTCCTATGCCGCGCCGCGCGTTGCCTTCAGCGCCGCGCAGATCATGACGCGCTTCCCGCAGGCCTCAGCCAATCTCGTGCGGGCGCTGATTGTGGGATCTGCGGAAATCCCGCCGCCCGCCAGCGAGCGGCTTCAGCTGCTTGGTGCAGACGCGACGCGGGCGATTGTCGGTCATGGTCTGGTGGATCTCGAACGCGCCGCATTCTCGGACAACGCGCGCGTCACGCTTTACGCCGAGGATGAGATCGCCCTCGATCATTTTGCCGTCTATCGGATTCCGATCCCGGAAGCGTTTCAGGCTGGGGGAAACGGTGAGCGCTGCATTCGCGTGACGCTGGCATTCGATCCACCGGTGCGTCACACCCGAAATGATTATGCAGGCGTCGGCATGAGCTTTCGGCTGGTTCGCGGATGCCAGCCTGACTTGATCTTCGATCATTATCGCAAGCGCGAACAGGACGACGGTCCGTTCCCTGAACTTGCACCGCGATACAATTGCAATCTCGTCCCCGGACCCCAATTGCGCGAGAAAGGCACCGTTCAGCGTGCAACGGTCACGTTCAAACGCGGTGTCGAAGAATACGGCGACAGCTACTATCTCGTCGTGCGCTGCGAAAGCGGCTGGGCGACCCATGTCGATCGGCAGCAATTCGCAATCGTTGTCGAGCTTCTGCAAAAGGCAGACGTCCAACTCTATGAAAGAGTGCGCCAGCGGATTCGCGTCCAAGCTTAATACCGACACGCCGACCTTTGAATACAGTCGATCGATGTGGGCGACAGGCGTCGGAGTTATCGTTCCTGCATGATCGCCAAGGGAATGTTGACCTCGCAATTCAAGCCATCTGGCTCAAATCTGAGCCGAGCTTTACCTGACAATTGACCGGGGAGCGCCTGTTCGATCAACCGAGACCCGAAGCTCTTTCGGGAGGGCGGTTCGACACGCGGCCCTCCGCTTTCTTTCCAACGCAGCTTGAACCGGCCGTCTGCGATCGTCCACACGATCGAGATACGACCATCCGGCACCGACAGCGCGCCATATTTAACGGCATTGGTGCAGAGCTCGTGAATCACCATGGAAAGCGAAACAGCCGGGCCAGCGGACACCGCGATGTTCTCGCCGGAGATTGTGAATTGATCGAGCCCTGTGGATTGGAAAGCCTTTACGGCGCTTTCAACCAATGTCCGACATCCCGCGCCCGTCCATCGCTCACGCACAAGAAGGTCCTGGGCGACCCCAAGCGCCTGCAACCGATCACCGATCGTCTTTCCCGCCTCTTCCAAGGTCCGCGCCGATTTGATGCTCTGCGATGTGATCGCTGAAACAATCGCGAGCGTGTTCTTCACCCGGTGATGAAGTTCGCCGATCACGAGTTCCTGCAGATTGGTCGCGAGCGTGTTGGCCTGGGCATCAATACCCGCCTTCGCCAGGAGCACTCTCAGATAGTCGGGCTCATCTTCCGGCCGCCGGGGCGGGATTTTGTCCATTGCGGTCCTCATATCCAGGATTTTCGGCGCAACACCTGCGGAACGGGCTTAGGTTCCGCGATCCGGGCGGCCGCTGCGATTTGACCGCGTGTATAAAGCAACCTGTCAAATTGGGGAGTGCCAATCGTGCTGACAACATATCGTGAAACGAAAGACGAGTTTAGGGACCAAGCAACTCTTCCGGACACGATTATCTGGCTTGACCTGCTCGATCCGAAAGAGGACGAGCGTCTTTTGGTTGAACGCCTCACAAGAATACGCGTGCCCTCGAAGGAAGCTTTGAGCGAAATCGAGGCCTCCAGTCGACTGATTAGCGAGCATGGCGTTTTGTACCTGAGCACGCCAGCGGTTTCCAAAGGTGAGGTGGAAAACACAGACCTTTCCCCCGTCGGCTTTGTGCTGACCCAGCGTCTTTTGGTAACGGTGAGATACACGGAGCTTGCGTCATTCGACAGCGTCGCAGAACAGGTCCGCGCCGATGACACGCTCGATTCCAGTATCGGAATCTTTGCAGCTCTTCTCGAGGCAATGATCGATCGCGGCGCCGATGTGCTGGAGCATCTCGGCTCGATGATTGACAAGGTCTCCAAATCGGTATTTCGCGGCAATCAATCCAGCCCCACGCATCCGTCGCGATCGACGGCGCGGCTCCGTCAGATCCTCACCGATATCGGCGTGAGCGGTGACCATCTGGCCCAGGCCCGCGACGCCCTTTTGGGTGTCGGCCGACTGGCGACCTTCGTCGGCGAGTCCGGTCAGGACTTGATACCGCAGACCTTTCACGGCCGGTTCGAGGCAATCTCCAAAGACGTGACGAGCCTGAGCGACTACGAAACCCACCTGTCCGACAAGGTGCAATTCCTGTTGGATGCCGTGCTTGGATATATTTCGATCGACCAGAACGATTTGTTCAAAGTCCTGACTATCGTTTCGGTTGTCGGCGTGCCGCCGACGCTATTGGCGGGTATTTGGGGGATGAACTTTAAGAACATGCCGGAGTTGAGCTGGACATGGGGATACCCTTTGTCCTGGCTTGCCATCGTGCTTAGCGCCATTCTGCCCCTCATCTGGTTCAAGCGCCGTGGCTGGTTTTAGTCGCCGCGTGTTCGAACGATCGAAAGATATGAGGCGAGCCGCGCTATGTCAGCGATCCAGCTTTCCGCTACGCCGAAAGGCAATGGCTATCAGGGGACCGTCACATTTCCGGATGGCGTCTCGATGAGCTCGGCGGAGACTTATCCGACGATCGCCGAAGCGATCGCCGCCGCGGCGCGAAAGCTGTTGGACATGCCGGACCGCTTGAATGCGCTGGGCAAGTCAGCCTCACCAAGCTCATCTTGAGACGCGAAAAGGCCCCGCCTCTCGGCGGGGCCTTCCTTTCCGGAGCTCTCAGTCCCGGTTCGGGCGTGACCAGATGAGCTGGAGGCCCTCCTGGCCCTCGACTTCGATCAGGGTGGCGTAGATTGGAGCCGGGAAGCTCGGATCGTCCAGCTTGACCGAGAGGTAGTCGCGCTCCGTGTCCCGAGCGGTCTTCTGCCACGCCGCACCCAGCTCGACGGTGCCGGCGAAGATGCGGAAGTGCGGGCCCTTATCGGAGGGATTCTCGACGCGGGTCAGCTTGGCCTTGACGTTCAGCGTCAGTGTGCGGATCGAGCCGGTGAAGCCGTTGCCGTTCGAAGTGAAGGTGCCGATGGTCGCCATTATCGTATCCTTTCAGTTATTCGGGCCGCGCCTATCGCGACCTCGATGGCTGGCGACAGACCGGAGGCGATCGACCTGCACCCGTAGGGGCCGCAACATCGTGGAGGGCAGCCAAGGCGCGACTTTGTTGTTCCGCGAGGAATGGCGCGCAGCGCCAGGGGAAGAAAGTCGCGACGGCTGTTGCGGGGATAAGATCGAGATGGCGCGCAGCGCCGTCGGTCTTCGGTCAGACATGCCCAATCGAGGACGAAAGGAGCGAGCTTGAGACCGAATCAGGGATACGACCGAGACCTCGCGTACCTCGTGAAACGGCGGTTCAGCGGATCGGATAAGCCAGTGCCGCACCTGTGCAAATGGCCTGAGACCGTCCGAAACCCCGCGGGGCTCCGCACCACGTTCTTCGCGCTGCCGTTCGGCACTGTTGCGTGGTTGAGCAAGCAATCGTGGACATGCGTGTCTGTCGTCAGATGATTTGAGACGATTTTCGTTTCTCAGGAACGGAGGCTCTGGCTCATCTGGATTTGAGGCTATGCGGCCTGCAGGTGATGCTGCAAGCGTCTTTGCTGGATGGTCTGGCGTTTGATCCTTTCGCGTTCGGTGATGACGGCCTGGCCACGGCCACGGTAGACATCGGCCGGGGTCAGATTGCCGAGGCTCTCGTGGTAGCGGGCGTGGTTGTAATGTTCGACGAAGGCCGCGACCTGCCGCTCGAGGTCGCCTGGCAGGTAGTAATTCTCGAGCAGGATGCGGTTCTTCAGGGTCTGGTGCCAACGCTCGATCTTGCCCTGCGTCTGGGGATGATAGGGCGCGCCGCGAACGTGTTTCATGCCCTTGCCGTCGAGCCAGGTCGCGAGGTCGGCCGAGATGTATGAGGCGCCGTTGTCGCTCAAGAGCCTTGGCCGATGCGCGACCGTGATCCGGTCGAGCCCTGCCGCCACCAGAGCCAGATCGAGCGTGGCGGTGACGTCGTCCGTGCGCATCGTCGCGCAGAGCTTCCAGGCGACGATGAAGCGCGAGAAGTCGTCGAGCACGGTCGAGAGATAATACCAGCCCCAGCCCGTGATCTTCAGATAGGTAAAGTCGGTCTGCCAGAGTTGGTTGGGCGCCGTCGTCTTGTCCTTGAACTCGGACGCCGCCTTGATGACGATGTAGGCGGGGCTGGTGATGAGATCATGGGCCTTCAGCAGCCGATACACCGACGCTTCCGAGACAAAGTAGCGCTTCTCGTCGGTGAAGCGCACTGCGAGCTCGCGTGGGCTCAGTTCCGTTTCGCGCAGCGCCAGATCGACGATCTCGGCCCGGATCTGATCGGGGATGCGGTTCCAGACCCGGTCCGGCCGAGAGCGATGATCGGCCAGCGCCTCGACCCCGCCGGTGCGATAGCGATCATACCAGCGATAGAACGTGGCGCGCGGGATGCCGAGATTGTCCGGGGTGCGCCGCGCCGGCAGATGCGAGGCCTCGACCAGGCGGATGATCTCGGCCTTCTCGGATGCGGGATATCTCATGTGTCGTCCTCCCCATCCGCGAGCATGCTTTTTTTGAGCAGGCGGTTTTCCAGGGTCAGATCGGCCACGGCCTCCTTCAGCGCCTGCGCCTCGCGGCGCAGGTCCTTCACCTCATCGGATGTCGCCGCCCGTGCCGTGTCACCGGCGAGACGACGCTTGCCGGCGTCGAGGAACTCCTTCGACCAGCCATAATACATCGACGCGGCGATCCCCTCGCGCCGGCACAGCTCGGCGATGCTCTCCTCGCCCCGTACGCCTTCCAGCACGATGCGGATCTTCTCTTCGGCCGAGAACTGCCGCCGCGTCGCTCGGCGGATACCCTTCACAACCTGCTCTGCCGGTGCTTTGTCCGGCCCGGATTTCTGTCTCATCTGCGCTCCTGAATGGCTGCGATGATCCAGAAATCCTCCGTTCCCGAAAATCCCTAAATGGTCTCAAGGGCGCTGACGGCAGACAGTCGCGCCGTTTGCTGCGATCGCCAGCCAGCTCGCCGACGAGGGCAAGTCGCCGCTCTATGCCGCGATCGGGGGCAAGCTGGCCGCGATCATCGCGGTCGCCGATCCGATCAAGGCCTCAAGCCCCGATGCGGTCGCGGCCTTGCATGGTCTCGGACTGAAGGTGGCGATGATCACCGGCGACAATGCTCGTACCGCCGACGCTATCGCGCGCCAGCTCGGCATCGACGAGGTCGTCGCGGAAGTGCCGCCGGAAGGCAAGGTCGAAGCGGTCCGTCGCCTCAAGCAAGCCTATGGTCGGCTGGCCTTCGTCGGCGACGGCATCAATGATGCGCCGGCGCTGGCGGAGGCGGATGTTGGCCTCGCGGTCGGCACCGGCACCGACATTGCGATCGAGGCAGCCGACGTGGTGTTGATGTCGGGCAGCATCAAGGGTGTCGCGGATGCCTTCGCCCTGTCGAAAGCCACGATCGGCAATATCCGGCAGAACCTGTTCTGGGCGTTCGCTTATAACATCCTGCTGATTCCGGTTGCCGCCGGCGTGCTCTATCCGGCGTTCGGCATCCTGCTGTCGCCGGTGCTGGCGGCAGGCGCGATGGCGCTCTCGAGCGTCTTCGTGCTCGGCAACGCGTTGCGGCTGCGGCGCTTCCGTCCGGGAGTCATGCCTGGCGCCCATCACAAATCGGACGACGGCGAGGGACGCGCATCGCGCTCTTCTGCGGCATTGGAAAGGAGCGCGGCATGAATATCGGCGAGGCGGCGCGCGCTTCAGGCGTCAGCGCAAAGATGATCCGGTACTACGAGCAGAGCGGGCTGATCCCCAAGGCAGGCAGAACGACGGCCGGCTATCGCGACTACTCAGCCACCGACGTGCACATGCTGCGTTTCGTGAGGCGGTCGCGCGACCTCGGCTTCACGATGGCGGAGATCGAGGACCTGTTGCAGCTGTGGCGGGACCGCAGCCGGCAAAGCGCCGATGTGAAACGGATCGCGCTCGCACGCATTGCTGACCTGCGCCGGCGCATCCAGGAGATGGAGGACATGGCGGCGACGCTGGAGCATCTGGCGTCATGCTGCTCGGGAGACAACCGGCCCGACTGCCCGATCCTTGCGGATCTGGAACAGGGCGAGCTCGCCAAGCCGCGGCGTTCGCGGGGCGCCATCGATCGATCGCCATGACGCTACTTCAGATTATATTCGCACCCAAGGAGAACACCGTGAACTTCAGCCGCCGGACACTCATGAGCCTTGCCGCGGGACTTGGCGCGTCGCTCGTCACGCTTGGCAGCACATCCGTGTCGGCTTCGGGCACCTCGATTGAGGTGACGCGCTCGCCAAGCTGCGGCTGCTGCTCGGCCTGGATCGCCCATCTTCGTCGGGCTGGGTTTTCCATCGAGGAAAAGCTGCTGGACGATCTCACGCCTTTCAAGGCGCGGCTCGGCGTGCCGGACGATCTGCAATCCTGCCACACAGCGATGGTCGGGGGCTACGTGATCGAGGGTCATGTTCCGGCGCAGGAGATTTTGCGCGTTCTTGCCCAACGGCCGACTGCGACAGGCCTTGCGGTCGCCGGCATGCCTATCGGCTCTCCCGGCATGGAGACCGGCGGTCCACCGGACCGATACGACGTGGTGCTCTTTGGTGCGCGCGGGCGGCAAATCTTTGCGCGCTACTGAAAGGTGCGGCGGGCGCTGATCTTTAACATCCATCAACGATGACCGGCCACCTCAGGCCCATGCTGCCGGGCGCCTGGTGAGGTCAGACATTGAAGAAGGAGCCCGACGATCATGTCCGAAACCGACGCCGCTGCCGAGCAGGATATCCTTCGGCCGAAGATTGAGCTGCGCGCCTATGAGATCTGGGTGCATGAGGGCTGTCCGGAAGGCCACGATCTGGAGCACTGGCTGCGCGCCGAATCCGAGATCGTCGGAGAGGGACCTAGCCCGGAGGCGACGGACGAAGCTGCCGTGGCAAGCAAGAAGAAGAAATAGCTCGTCGTCCGACCGAAGGGCGCCGACGCGTGGGGCCGGCCTCATGCCGGAGGTGCACAGTTGAATTTCCTCGATCGATCGATCCGTCGCGCGCGGTTTGCCTATTTCTCGATGGAGATCGCGCTTCGCACCGAGATGCACACCTACAGCGGCGGGCTGGGTGTGCTCGCCGGGGATTCGGCACGCTCGGCGGCGGACCTCGATCTGCCTATGGTGTTCGTCACGCTCGTGAGCCGCCAGGGTTACGTGCGGCAGGAGATCGACGCGCGCCATGCGCAAGTCGGTCATCCCGATCCGTGGTCGCCGCAGGACTTTGCGACGGCGTTGCCACAGATGGTGGCCGTATCGATCGAAGGGCGTTCCGTCTGGGTGCGCCCGTGGCTTCATGCATTGGAATGCCCCCTCGGGCATGTCATTCCAGTTCTGCTGCTCGACACCGATCTCGATCAGAATGCGATCGAGGACCGCCGGATCACCGATGCGCTCTATGGCGGCGATCAAGCTTATCGACTGAAGCAGGAGATCGTGCTCGGGATCGGCGGTCAGAGCGTGCTGCGCGCGCTCGGCTTCAGCATCGAGAAATATCATCTCAATGAAGGTCATGCGGCCCTGCTGACCTTGCCCCTGCTGCGCGCGACCCAGCAACTCGACGGTGGCCGCGCCGCGGACCCGATGCTTGGCTATGACATCCCGGGAGTCCGGGAGCGGTGCGTGTTCACGACGCACACGCCGGTGGAAGCCGGCTTCGACAAGTTCGATTATGACCTCGTTCAGCGTGTGCTTGGCGACTATGTCGAGCGCGAAGTCCTGACGCGCCTCGCCGGCTCTGATCGGCTCAACATGACTCGTTTGGCGATGAACCTCAGCGGCTATGTGAACGGCGTCGCGCGCCGGCACGCCGAGACGACGCGAAAGCTCTTTCCAGGTTATACGATCGCCTCGATCACCAACGGCGTTCATGTGCATCGATGGACGCATGGCGCAATCGCCAGGCTCTTCGAGCAGCAGTTTTCCAATTGGGCGCATGAGCCGGAAGTGCTCGCCTTCGCCGATCAAATCGACGATGGGGCACTGTGGTCGGCCCACGAGGAAGCCAAGAGCGATCTGCTGGCGCGGATCGCTCAGACAAATCGGAGGCAGTTGCGTCTCGACCTGCCGCTGATTGGATATGCGCGGCGCATGACGGCCTACAAACGCCCCGAACTCATTTTCTCCGACATGGAAAGGCTGCGCGAGATCGCCAAAGGTCAACCGTTCCAGATCGTTCTCGCCGGCCTGGCCCATCCGAGCGACGGCGGCGGGCAGGAGGCGATCCGGGCGCTTGGAGCGCATATCGATGTGCTCGACGGCGTGATCCCTGCCGCGTTCATCCCCGGTTACAATCTCGACATCGGCGCGGCCTTGGTGGCCGGCTGCGATGTGTGGTTGAACACGCCGCAGCCGCCGCTCGAGGCATCGGGCACCAGCGGCATGAAAGCGGCCATCAACGGCGCGCTCAATCTGAGCGTCCTTGATGGGTGGTGGGTCGAGGGATGCGTCGACGGCGTGACGGGCTGGTCGATCGCCGGCAACGGCGTCGAGGCGAGCGATGCGGGCGCGCTTTACCAGAAGCTGCGGGATGTGGTGCTCCCGCTCTATCACAGTGATCGTGGACGCTGGATCTGGATGATGAAGCAGGCGATCAGCAAGATCGGCCCGTCCTTCAATTCTCATCGGATGATGCGGCGCTACGTCACCGAAGCCTATCTGCGTTGACGGGGGACGAGCGATGTATGTGCGCGATGTGATGTCGACCCGGCTGGTGACAATCAGCCCCGAGCACAGCGTCTGGCACGCAGCGCAGATCATGCTCGCCGAACATGTCAGCGGCCTGCCGGTGCTCGATGACGGCGGGGCCTTGGTCGGCTTGGTGACCGAGGGCGACCTGCTGCGACGCTCCGAGCTTGGAACACCGCTCGGCGACGGAGGGGCGCCGGAGCGCGCCCGTGCCTATGTCCAAAGCCGGAGCTGGAAGGTTGGCGCGCTGATGTCGTCGCCAGTCCTCACGATCGGGGAAGACGCCCCGCTATCCAAGGCGGCGATGCTGCTCGGCGTTCACCGGATCAAGCGCCTGCCGGTTGTCCGCGACCCGCAGCTGGTGGGCATCGTCAGCCGGGCGGATCTGCTCAAGGTCATCGCAACGGGCGGGCCGGACGCCGAAATCAGGGGCGACGAGGCGGTCCGCCGCGCGCTACACGCCCGCCTCGCGGAGGCCGGGAACGTCTTGAGCCGTCAGCCGGAACTTCACGTCGAGGCTGGCAGGGTGCGCGTGGCCGGCGCAATGGGGTCGCCCGCAGAGCTCGAGGTCGTGCGGATGGTGGTCGACAGCGTCGTCGGATCGGGGTTTAAGGACGAACTGACAGTCGAGAAGGAGCGTGAATGAGGGTTGTTCTGTTCGAGGCGGAGGATTGGGAAAAGAAGGCTTGCGCAACACTGATGCGTCTGCACGATGTCCGCTGCACGACAGTTCCGCTCAACATCTCGACAGTCGATGACTTCAAGGATGCCGAGGCAATCAGCCCCTTCGTGGCCTCGCGCCTCGATGCCCGCATCATCAACCGACTGCCCGATCTGAAGCTCATTGCGACCCGATCGGCGGGATACGATCATATCGACCTCGACGCCTGCCGCGAACAGGGGGTCGCCGTTGCCAATGTCCCGGACTATGGGGATGCGACGGTCGCCGAGCATGCCTTCGCGCTCCTGCTGGCGCTCGCCCGCAACATTGTCGAGAGCGTTGCGCTGACCCGCCGTGGCGGCTTCTCGATGGCTGGCGTGCGCGGTCTCGAATTGCGCGACAAGGTCATCGCGGTCGTCGGGACGGGGCGCATCGGCCGCCGCACGATTGAGATCGCGCGCGGCTTCGGCATGAAGGTGTTGGCCTTCGACCAAGTAGAGGACCACGCGGCCGCGACGCGGCTGGGATTCACCTATGGCGCGCTCGACGAAATCCTGGCGCTCGCCGATGTCGTGACGCTGCATGTGCCGTCATCGCCGACGACCGTGGGGCTGATCGGCGACCAGCAGTTCGCAACCATGAAGGATGGCGCCATCCTCATCAACACGGCGCGCGGCAACGTGGTCGATACCGAGGCGCTGGTGCGGGCGCTGGCAAGCGGCAAGCTGCGGGCGGTTGGTCTCGACGTGTTACCCCAGGAGCCGCTGATCCGGGAAGAAGCCGAGATCTTCCGCCAGGACAAGGCGGTTGATGCGTCCGATCTCAAGGCGCTGGTCGCCAACCATGTGCTGCTGCGATTTCCGAACGTTCTGATCACGCCGCACAATGCCTACAACACCGACTCTGCTCTCCGGCGGATCATAGAGACCACTATCGCCAACATCGAAGGGTTCGCGGCCGGTCGCTCCGTCAACCTGGTCCAGGCCGGCTGAGATGTGCCTGTCGGCAGAGGTCAGTCTGGGCGCCGCGGCCGTTCTCATCCCGACCGGGGCGGTTGCCGCCGCCTCCGCCTGGCGGCGGGATCGCCGCTACCTGATGATCGCGACTCTGCCTTTTCTCTTCGGACTGCAGCAATTGGTGGAAGGGCTGATCTGGATTGAGGGCCGTGCCGGCAATGCGCATCACGTCGCACAATACTCGCTCCTCTATATGTTTTTCACCTGGATCGCCTGGCCGATTTGGGTGCCGGTCTCGGCCTATTTCCTCGAAAGCGGCGCGCGGCGGAACGTCATCCTGCTGTTCGTCATCGCCGGCGCGATGCTGGGCGGCCTGCAGTTCATTCCGTACTTTGTTCACGACGGCTGGTTGACGACGACCTTCCTGCGTTGGGCCGTCCGCTACCAGGACATCAACCTGCTCGACGGGCTCGTGTCGCGGACCGTGACCTACGCGGTCTACGTGAGCGTCATCATTGTCCCGTTCCTGCTGGTGCGCAGCCGGGAGATCAAGGTATTCGGCCTGCTGGTCGCTGGCGTCCTCATCGTCACCTATGTGTTCTTTTCCTTCGCCTATATTTCGGTATTCTGCTTTGGCGGTGCGGTGATCTCCGCCTATCTGCTGGCGCTGATGTGGCGCCGGCGGCGGCCCACGCCCGCCTTGGCGTGATCGCGCGGGAGCTTCAGCGCCGCCAGAGCGAGTTCGCCGATCGCACGACGCGACGGCAAAGCCAGAGCGCCACGGCGAATCCGGCCAGGGCGGCTGCCGGCACGCCGAGCACGACCGGTCCGACGCGCGCCAGCGCGAGCAGCGCGGAGGCGATGAGGATGCCGATCGCCAGGAGCGCCAGCGCCATGAGTCCCGCGCGTCGATCAAGCCCCCGCTCCATCTCTTCCGAATGCTCGACGCGCAGGCCGAAAGCTGGTGTTTTTCCGTCTTCATGGGCGCGATGCAGGAGCGAGGCCAGCAGCGCGGGCAGGTCCTGGGCTGAAAGCGCCAGCTCGGTCTTGAGACGCGCCATCGCGGCGCGATCGGGCCGGCCGCCCAGGGTGTGAGCGATCGCGGCCTCGCCCTTGGCGATGAGGTTGTCAAGGACGTTGAAGTCCGGATCCAGCCGGCGCAGGCAACCCTCGATGAGGAAGAGCGCGCGCACCAGGACCATGAGATTGTAGGGCACGGCGACATGGGCGCCATCGCCGAGCCGCATCACTCTGAGGAAGGCATCGGCGATCGACCAATCCTTCAGCGGCAGCGATGAATAGTCGCTGAGTATCTCTTCGATGCCCCGCACGAAAGGCGTTCGTTCCGCCTTGCGGTCGATCAGAGAAAGCTCGATTGCCGCGTCGAGCATCCATCCGGCGTCCTGTTGAACGAAGGCCTGAAGGAAGATCCCGAGGTTGCGCCGAGTCGTGCGATCGAGATAACCGACGAGCCCGAAATCATGAAAGCAGAGTCGACCGTCCTCCATCAGGAAGAGGTTGCCGGGATGCGGATCGCCATGAAAGAGCCCGGTCTTCAACAGCTGCTCGAGATAGAAATCGACCAGAACGCCCGCGATCCTGGGACCGTCCCGCATCGCGACTGGATCCTCGATCGAATCGGCCATGGCTCATCACCTGGACGAGGATCGCCTCGCTGCACAGCGCTTCGAACGCTGCGGGCACATAGACGTCCGAGCGCTGTTTGTAGGCCTCGCCGAAGCGGCGGATGTTGCGGGCTTCCTGTAGGAGGTCCGTCTCGCGAATGAGATTGGCCCGCATCTCGCCGGCGAGGCGCTGGAGTTGAAAGCGGCGCAGGCCGGGAACCAATGCGCCGGCGCATTTGGCAACGACAATCAGAATGCGCATGTCGCCGTCGATGCGCTCGCGCATCTGCGGGCGCCGGATCTTCACGATCACGTCCTGTCCGTCGCGCAGGGTGGCGCGATGGACCTGGGCGATCGAGGCAGCGGCGAAAGGTTCGCTCTCGAATGTCCGGAAGACCTCGTCAAGCGGGCGTCGCAGGGCGCGGTCCAGCTCGCGCTTGGCCTCCTGCGCCGAGAACGGCCGGGCATGCTCGCGCAGGTCCCGCAACTGCCTCAGATAGGGCTCCGGGAGGAGGTCTGGCCGCATGCTGAGGGCCTGGCCGACCTTGAGGAAGGTCGCGCCAAGATCGTCGAGCGCCTGGCGCAGGTGCAGCGGTAGGGCCGACGCATCGGCGCTGACGCCGCGACGGCGCTCGCCCAGATAGAGCAGGATCAGCGAAGATGCTGAGGCAACGATCTTGAAGAAACGGGCGATCACTTAGGGGGCGGCCCGTATTGATCACGGACTCCGGCCATCGCGTCAGAAAAACCGCTGCCGAATGCCGAGGGAGGCGTTCGTGCGCGCGATGGAGCTGTGAGCGTCCGATGCGAGACCGGTCAGCGCGCGGATCGCGTCGATCGTCTCGGGAATGACGATGGCCTGATTGTCGACCATATAGGCATAGAACACCTCGTCGCCTTCCGTGCGTAGCATGTCTTCCCAAAGCGCCACTTCGTAGAGATTGTCGCGTGGGCGGTCGAGGTCGGCCATCAGCTCCTTGACGGTGTTAATGGCGGTGAGGCCGTCCGCGGTTCGGATCAGCGCGATCCGCGACGATTCCCGGAAGGCCTGAAGCACCTCTTCCTTCTCTGCCGGGCGTGTCAGCTGCACCACCCAGTAATGGAGGTGCGCAAGCGTTTCCGGCACCTTGACGGCCATGGTGACGACATCGAGCTCCGGATCGACGCTTCGTGCATCCGGGCCCTGATGGCTTGGGATTTCCGGCTCGGGAACGAGCGTGTTCATGATGCCGCCCGCATCGCTTTCCCAGGGGTCGGTGGCGCGCCTGAGGAGCGTGCCGCGCGCTCGCTTCAGAAGACCGGCGCGCTTCAGCGCTGACAGCGTGCGGACGATGGAGGTGGTGTTGCACGACACGACACGCGTCGATTCCCGGCCGACCGCTGTCGTAAAGGAACTGTCTGCAACGAAGGAGTGCCCTGTGACGGCGTGCTTTTCGCCGCCATGCACGATGAACTTGATGCCGCGGGCGCGGTAATGCTGGACGTTGGCGGCGCCGACGCGCTTGGGTGTGCAGTCGACGATGATGTCGACGGCTTGCAGGAGCGCCTCGAGGGTGCCGGCGACCGCAAGGCCAGCCTGGTTCATGCTGCGGGCCGTCTCCTCGGAGGCTCCGTAGAGTGGAATCCCTTTGTGGTCCAACGAGCGCAGGCGCCAGTCACTGGCGACATCGCATACGCCGACGAGCTCCATGTCATCCTGCAAACGCACGGCATCGGCGACGCGCTTGCCAATCACGCCATAGCCATTGACCGCAACGCGGACGGGACTGCGTCCTATCATTGAAGCGCCCTTCGTGAAGTTTGCCTGACCTAGGGACCACCGCCAGTCCTGTCGATCGGTGGAAATCGCCTCGACATCGCATCTTGTTGCCGCCGCATGAGCCTGCGCGCGTCGTCGCAAGTCATCCTTGATCGAGGTTAAGGAAACGCGTTTCCGGGTCCTGGCTTTATGACTGCTCGCCAGCGGCGAAGCGCCGAGCGTCTGCGGTCATTGTCCTGGCAAGGGATTGGGGGCCGTCTGATAAGCGAGATATTGAACCGAAGGCTGTTCTCAATGGTACCAAGGAAAGATGCGCTTTCGGGGATCTTGCTTGTCGCTCTAGGGGTCGTCAGTCTCGGTATCGCGACATTCTTCCTTGTGCTTCGCCCGTCGCTGCTACCCGAGGACCTTGCCTATACGGGCGTTGACGCAAGTGCGCTGCCAGAGGCCTTTCACGATTGGCTTCGCATCGTTTTTCGCACCTGGGGCGGATTCATTGCAGGTTTAGGCTGCCTGTTGGTGGGAGTCGGCGTCTTCCTGCTCACGGGGCGCCTGCGCTGGCTCTATCTCGGCTCCTCGGCAGGCATCGTGCTTGCGTTTGGACGCTTCCTGTTCAGCAATATCGTGTTGGGCTCCAACTTCCTTTGGCTGATCGCGGCGGCGTTCGCGTTGGCGCTCTGCACAGCGTTTCTTTTGGTCGTTAGGAGTGGTCGATGAAGCGCAGCATGGAGCCTGCGGATTGCTTGGCTCGATGCTTTTGACCACCCATCGATGTGGTGGGCGCAACGCAGGGGGTCAGTCATCCGGGCGGCACCGGCTGGGCCGCATGGCTTCGGACGCCTGATGCCGGCTGCGATGCCGGCACCAGGCTTGTCGTGGTCTAGCCAAGGTCCTCATAGGTGAGGTAGGCCATCATGCCGGTCGCCATATGGTAGAGATGGTGGCAATGCAGCGGCCACGTCCCCGGATTATTGGCATCAAAGACGATCGTCACCGTGCCGCCGGGCGGAACCAGCACCGTATCGCGCAACGCTCCGCCCAGCTCCGTGCCGTTGATGGCGGTCACCTGGAAATGGTGCCCGTGCAGATGCATCGGATGCGACATCATGGATGCATTCCGCATGGTGATCTCGATGCGTTGGCGCCGCCGCGCGCGCAGCTCGTCGCCGCCGTCGATCGCCCACGCATAGCCTTGCATCTGGCCCGTGAGCGTCACCGTGAAGCGTCGATCGGGCGGTCTCGATGCAAGTGGATGGCGCGCCCGCAGACGCATCTCGAGGTCGGTACCGACGATCGGGCCCGGCGCATCGCTCGCAGTGTCGACGCGCTTTGCCGTGGATCCGGCTGTGGCGAGGATCACGCCGGTGCGCTCAACAGCGCCCTCCCGCATCGCGAGGATGGGGTAGGAACCTCCGCCTGACGGGAGCGACAGCGCGATGTCGAGGCGCTGTCCCATGCTGATCGGGAATTTTGCTCCGACGATTGGTTCAACGTCTTGGCCGTCGACGGCGACGAGGGTGCCCCGAAGAGTGCCCGTATCGACGGTAAAGCCCGTCGCGGTTGCGCCATTGATGATGCGAAGGCGAATGCGGCCGCCTTTTTCGACCCGCACGATCTCGGGGTCGTCGAGGGTCCGCTCATTAGCAAGATACGCGTCATACTCGATGTCGTTAAGGTCCATCCCGCCCATTTGCATGCCGGGCATCCCCGCCATGGGCATCTTGGCCATGTCGCCGGCACCCATCTTGGAATGATCCATCATCGGCATGCCCGCCATTCCGCCCGCTCCCATCGCCGAGTGGTCCATGGCAGCGCCATGATCCTGACCTTGCTTCAACCGGGCGAGCAGCTCCTCGACGGGCGTGAAGGAGAAATCGTGAAGGAGGATGACGACTTCCTGCTCGTCTCGCGCGCGGTCTGCCGCGCGGCGGACAATGAGCGGGGCGGCCAACAGATTCTGCTCCTGCAGCGTGTGAGCGTGCATCCAGTGCGTGCCGCCGTCGCCGACCGGGAATGTGTACCGATGGCTGCTTGCCGGCTTGAGCAAGGGCATCGGATTGTCGGGAACGCCATCGGCCTCCCAGGGCGGCGTGAGTCCATGCCAGTGAATCATCGTCGGCTGGTCGATCTGGTTCGATAGCTCGACGTCGAAGTGCGCATCGGCATCCAGTGTCAGCCCGTGCACGCCATTGGGCTGCAGCAAGCCGAAAACGCGCGCGGCGCGGCCATTGACCTCGATCGTCCGGCTCGTGGCCGCGAGCTTGATTGGCGGACGATCGCCCGGCGCCTGCGCCCAGCTGGTAACTGGACGCGCAAGCGCGCCGACACCGAGCGCTGCTGCGCCACCCATCATCGAGTTGAGAAAACTACGTCTGTTCATGGTGCTGATTCCTCATCGTGCCTGCATCGGGCAGGCGAGCTGATTGAGCGCGTCGTGGCGACGCGCACCGACTGGGGAGGTTGGGCTGGATCAGCGTCGAGGAGGTCCGTGCGGCTGGCCGACAAAGATGCCGGCGACCCAGTCGCCCCGGTCGAGCCGATGCTTGACGAGTATCGGCTGGGGCTGTTCGCCCGAGCCTGCAGCGACGGGAGCATTGCAAAGGCTGCACATCGACGTGCAACAGGAAGCAGGGCGGGCGTCGGCTCGCTTGTCGATGGCGTTCGCCGCGAAATGGACGACGGCGTCATGATTCGCGCTGTCAACGCTGCGGACGTGCTCTGCAAAGGGCGTTGCATGGGAGCACGGCATCACGTGCGCGCTCGCCATCGACATGCCCAGCCAGGCGAGCACGAGCACGGCGACCAAGGCCGTTCTCATGGAGCCGACAACACTCGTCAGTAACCACATCTGCGCGGAGAACCCTGTTTTCACGAGACTATCTTACCACGCCCCGTGTTCGATTGATCGGGATCAACCTGTTTGAGCTTTCGTGTTGTTGAGAATCGGACATGATCCCAGATGGCGATAGCTTTGATTATCAAAGGATCGGTGTCGCTCCAGGCCAGGTAAAGTGCGGCAGTGCCGCGAAGGCCGCGGCGCCGGCAGCACCCGCGAGGGCGGAGGCGCCGGCAAGCGGAAGCCAGAAACGCACCGGCCCCGTGGCGGCGGCGACGATCAAGCGGCCAACGGCATTGGTCGCGAGCGCGATCAACACGGCGTGGCCGACCGCCTCGACATCGGCCGAGGCTCCCAGAAGCCGCAGCGCGCTCAGAACTGCAACGTCGACATCGAAGACGCCGGAGACTGCAGATGTCGCCACCATTCCCGCGGAATGTCCCGAAGCGGCGGCAGCGCTGATGGTCGAGACGACGGCGAAGCCAACCGCGAAGAGGAGGAGCGGTCCGAGCTCGAACGGATTTCGGGGAGAACCATCGCCAGTTCCCGCGAGATTACCGCGCGTGAGATAAAGGCCTCCGCATATCGCAAAGACGGCGACCGCTGCGAGAATTGCAATGCCCGCGACGCCAAGCACGGAAGGCGCGACGATGGCGACGATTCCGGTGACCCGCAGCACCGAGACCGCTGCCGCGAGCGTCGCCGCTCCCGCAAGCGGCCATGGATTGCCGCCAGCGGCCGCCGTGCGCGCGAGCGCAAGCGTAACCGCTGTGGATGAGACGACCGCGCCCGCCAATCCGCCGACCAGCACGCCGCGCGTGGCGCCGAAGACGCGGACAGCGATATAGCCAAGATAGGAAATCGCAGCGGTGAGGACCGTGAAAATCCACACCTGCCGCGGATTGAAGCCGCCCCATGGATCGACCGCCTGCGCCGGAAGGAGCGGGAGGATGATCGCTGTCATGACCGCGAGCACGAGCGCGGCCCGCAGCTCGACCCATGAGATTCGCTTGACCAGCCCATGGAGGAGGTCGCGGCTCGCAAGAATGACGGCGAGCGCGGTGCCGCCAGCGGCCGCGGCGCGTTGATCGCCCGTGACCGCCAGCGCGCCGAGCATGAAGACGCTCATGCCTGCCACCACGCCCGTGACGCTGAAATCTGCATCGTGAAGGGCTTCGCGACTCTTGTACCAGGCAAATACGGCGGTGAAGGCGAAGAGCCCTGCGATCAGCAGGGAGGGCGCCTCCAGGCTGAGGGCGAGAGACGCCGTGAGACCGCCCAGCAGTCCTGTAATGGCGTAGGTGCGGATACCGGCGGTCCGTGCGCCATCCGGAGCATCGCGTTCACGCCAGCCACGCTCGAGGCCGACCAACAGGCCGATGGCGAGCGCCAGCCCGAGTTTGGCGATGAGAGACTCCATCACCAGCCTGCCGATAGCCGATGGTCACGGGGCGAACAGGGCCTCATCGCGCGCCCCGAAGCATGCGCCAAAGGACCGCGTCGCGGCGCCAGAAATGGTGCCAGAGCGCGGCACCTGCATGGAGGAGAACCAGCGTGAGCAATGTCCAGCTCAGCAGGCTGTGAAGCGGCGCGATCCTGAACGACACATACATGGCGATCGTGCCGGTCACCGGAAGCGCGATCAGGACACCGTAGAGAGCGGCATGCATGACCGCGGCGATGATACGCTCGCCTACCGACATGCCCTCGACAGGTGCCGGCCTGCCATAAGCGAAGCGCAGGACCAACTGCGCCAGAACGAGACCAAGGATGGCCCAGCCACTCCAAGCATGGACCTGATGCAGAAACAGGTCAAAGGGGCGCGGCTTCATGAAAAGGTGCATCATGTGGGTGCGCTGGATCGCCCAGGCCGTCGGCACCTGCACCAGGCACAAGACCAGCACCGTCCAATGCATGAGGCGATGGGCGAGGGGAAATCCATCCGGCGGCGCGGCGCGGCGCATCGATCCTGGCCCGAGCCACCTCAAGCCTCGACCTCGACGATATCCCCGGCCCGCGCGGCGTAATCGAGCGCGTAGGCGAGCTCGCCCGTCGTTTCGGCGTGGACATGGAGCAGGGGTTGCCCGCGATCGATGTCGTCGCCGAGCCGCACCGCCATGCGCAGGCCCGCCGCCTTCGCCTTCGGGGCGCCGGCGAGCTTGGCGAGCCGGGAGAGCTTGCGGTTGTTAATGTGAACGACGCGACCGGCGTGCGCCGCGGTCAACGGATGGACGTAGGACGCCTTCGGCGGCGTGCGAAAGCCACCCTGCGCCTGACAGATCGCCTCGAACTTCACCCATGCCCGCCCGCTTGCGAGCGTTTCAAGTGCGAGGTTCACACCTTCTCCCCGCGCAGCCTTGCCGCCGATCTCAAGCGCTGCGCCGGCCAGCGCCGCCGCGCGTCGGCGCAGATCGTCCGGCGCCTCCGGCGTGTTCTGCAGCACGGCGAGGACGTCGTAAGCCTCCAACGCCGGTCCGATTCCACGGCCGACAGGTTGGGAGCCGTCGGTCTGGACGCAGGTCGTCGCCAGGCGGAAGCGCTTCGCGACGGCGTCGAGGCGCGAAGCCAACCGGTTGGCCGCGTCGTCGCCCCGCACCTTCGCCGTCGGCCCGACAGGGATGTCGATGACGACATGGGTCGAGCCCGCTGCGATCTTCTTCGACAAAACCGAGGCGACGAGCTGCCCTTCGGTGTCGATATCGAGTTCGCGCTCGACGCGCACAAAGATGTCGTCAGCGGGGCTCAGATGCACGGCGCCGCCCCAGGCGACGCAGCCCCCTTCGCTTTCGACGACGCGTCTCAACGTAGCGAGATCGAGTTCGACCGGCGCCAGCGTTTCCATCGTGTCGGCGGTGCCGGCCGGGGAAGTGATGGCGCGCGAGGAGGTCTTGGGCATGACCAGCCCGTTCGCGGCAACGATCGCGACGACGATCGGCGTCGTCCGGTTGCCGGGAAGGCCGCCCACACAATGCTTGTCGACGACAATCGGCGCGTCCCACCGCATCCGCTCCCCGACATCGACCATGGCGCCTGTCAGATCGACGGTCTCGTTCTCGTCGAGGGGGAGAGCGGCGCTGGCGGTGAGGAATGCCGCAAGGTGGACTTCGGTGTAACGCCCTGCAACGATATCACGCAGAATCTCGGCAAAGGCGTGGGCGTCGAGCCGATTGCCATAGATGCGCTGACGCACACTGGCGAGAGAATCGATCGCGGGCGCGTGGCTGACATGGACCGCATCGCCGTCGGTGAGCCCGAGCCGTTCCCAGGCGGTCTCCGAAAGGCCGACCTCGTCGATGGCGATCAGGCCATCGCCATCGACCTGAAACAGGGTCGCCTGGACCTCTCCTTTGCCGTTCGACACGAGCACCTGCGATCGCGCCGACAAGCCCTCCGATCGGCAGACGTGGCAATCGCTGCGCATGACGGCCACTGCCTGATGCTGCGTGTGCAGCCGGATGCGCCTGACTCGGAGCGTGGGCTGAGCAGGAATCGTCGCGACGGAAGACGTCATAGCTTGAAAGCCTGATCCTGACGCGGAACGACGGCGTTCCATCCGAGCTCGCGGTCGATGCGAACCCGCAAGGCTTCGGAGCCCTCATCCTCGCCATGCACGATGAAAATGCGGGTCGGCGCATGCCGGAACCCCGACAGCCATCGTAACAGCTCATTGGAATCGGCATGAGCCGAGAGCATCGACAGTTCCTGGACAGCGGCGCGGACGGGAATCCACTCGCCATGAATTTTGGTCTCCTGGGCGCCCTGCAGCATGGCGCGGCCGCGGGTGCCTGCTGCCTGGAAACCCGAGAAAAGAATGGTGTTGCGGGCATGGGGGGCGAAGGTCTTCAGGTGATGGAGGACACGCCCGCCGGTCGCCAT